>NZ_CP017014.1:995000-1326666 GCF_001767395.1 Rhodococcus sp. WMMA185
GGCGATGCGAATGTGATGGCTTCGGCCACAGGATCCCGACTGCGTGAGGCCGTTACGGTCCTTGTCGACAACGCCTTGAAGCACGGGGAGGGCACCTGCACCGTATCGGTGCGGCTGGTCCAGGGCCAGCCGCACCGGGGTGCAGGCGCAGAAACGCCGTCGCCCCGTGAGGGCATGGTGTGTGTCGAGGTGTTGGACGAGGGGGCCGGCGTCGACAACGACCTGGCACCGCACATCTTCGACCGCGGCTTCTCGGGCGCAGGTTCGACTGGTGTGGGCCTCGCGTTGGCCCGCGCGCTCATCGAGGCCGATGGTGGCAGGCTCGAACTGCAGCGTCGGCGTCCGGCCCTGTTTGCGATCTTCGTTCCGACGGCCCGGGAAAATAGTCCGATCCGAGTCACCGAGACGCGGGAGCCCCGCTGAACCTTCAGGGCTGGCCGATCTCTTCCCCTGCGGGCCGGTCGTCGAGATCTGGGTCCTCGAGATCAGGATCGATGAGGCGCACATTCTCGTCGGGGAACGCGAACCGGCGGAGCGCCCAGAAACGGAACACCATCTGCATCAGGTTCCCGATGATGTAGTTGAGAACGAAGTCGACGACCAACAGCGTGGTCAGGTTCTCCTGGGAGGCGCGGATCTCGAACACGTTGTTGGCGATCCACAGGGGTGCGGCGGCTATCAAGACCCCGATCCCGCTGATCGTGAAGAACAGCAGCGCCTCGTGGTGGCGCTCGCGTCCGCCTCGGTGCTTGAACGACCATTCTCGGTTGAGGATGTAGCTCAGCACCGTGGCGAGAACGCCCGAGAAGACCTTGGCGACGACGGGCTTCTCTTCGAGGATTGTCAGGCTCAGCGAGTAGAAGATCGCGAGATCGAAAATCAGGGTCGTTCCGCCCACGATCCCGAACTTGATCAGTTCGTGATGTTGCATCGCCAAAGCCCGGAAGGGCTGCGGAACGCGTGCGAGCACGCCGTCGACGAATGACACAACGCCCAAGCTTACGAAAGTCGGGGCCGATAACACCAATTGACGGCAGGAAGATCACAAGCTCTTGAAGAATTTGCCGACCGACCACCTCGGCGATCGAACATGGCCGCCGACGTGACAAACTGGTAACCCGTGACCGCCAACTCTGACTCGACCCCGCGACCCACGCCACCTAGGGACCTGCCCTCTGGGCGGCCCGTCGTGACGATGATCGGTGGTGGCCAGCTGGCGCGGATGACCCATCAGGCGGCCATCGCCCTCGGCCAGAGCCTGCGCGTGCTCTCGGGGACCGCGGACGAGCCCGCAGCGCAGGTGAGCCCCGACGTCGTACTCGGGACTCACACCGACCTCGACGCGCTCCGCAAGGCTGCGGTTGGTTCGCACGCGGTGACCTTCGACCACGAGCACGTGCCGACCGAGCACCTCGACGTCCTGATTGCCGAGGGAGCGAATGTGCAGCCCCCGCCGCAGGCGCTGATCTACGCGCAGGACAAGCTCGCAATGCGCCGAAAGCTGGGAGAACTCGGTGCTCCGATTCCTGCTTTCGCGGAGGTGACCTGGGTGGAGGATGTCGTGAAGTTCGGCGCCGAACACGGGTGGCCGGTGGTGATCAAGGCTGCACGAGGTGGATACGACGGTCGAGGCGTATGGATCACCGACGACGCCGACGAAGCCGAGCACATCGTTGCCGAGCAACTCGACAAGGGTGTCCCCCTCCTGGTGGAGGAGAAGGTCGAGATGCGGCGGGAACTGTCCGCGATGGTTGCCCGCTCGCCGTTCGGTCAAGGGGCCACCTGGCCGGTAGTGGAGACGGTGCAGCGTAACGGGCAGTGCGCGGTGGTTCTCGCTCCCGCCCCTCAGCTGCCCGAGTCGGTGGCCGAAGCCGCAGAGGAACTCGCACTACGGATCGCATTCGAACTCGGAGTGGTCGGCGCCATGGCCGTCGAGTTGTTCGAGACCGCCGACGGCGCTCTCGTCGTCAACGAACTCGCGATGCGCCCGCACAACTCCGGTCACTGGACGATGGACGGCGCTCGTACCTCGCAGTTCGAGCAACATCTGCGCGCGGTCCTGGACTATCCACTCGGAGACACCTCGCCGATCGCGCCGATTACCGTGATGGCGAATGTTCTCGGAGCTCCCACCGCCCCCGCGATGAGCATGGACGAGCGTGTTCACCACCTCTTTGCCCGCATGCCCGACGCGAAGGTCCACCTGTACGGCAAGGGTGAGCGCAAGGATCGCAAGATCGGGCACGTGAACATCGTGGGCGGCGCCGGCTCGATCGATGACCCGGAGTACGTCGCGCGAGTGCGCGAGCGTGCCGAGCGTGCCGCGCGGTGGCTCTCGCACGCTGAATGGACCGACGGATGGGATGTGCACGGTGAGTGAATCGGCAACGCAAAGCAACGCACGGGTCGGGCTCATCATGGGCAGCGATTCCGACTGGCCCACCATGGAAGCCGCAGCTGAGGCGCTCGCCGAATTCGGGGTGCGTTTCGAGGTCGGTGTGGTCTCGGCGCACCGTACGCCGCAGCGGATGCTCGACTATGCGAAGGCCGCAGCCGGTCGCGGCATCCAAGTGATCATCGCCGGCGCCGGCGGTGCCGCTCACCTGCCGGGAATGGTCGCGTCGGCTACACCGCTGCCCGTCATCGGTGTGCCGGTTCCACTGAAGTACCTCGACGGTATGGACTCGTTGCTCTCGATCGTGCAGATGCCCGCCGGAGTTCCCGTGGCCACGGTGTCCATCGGGGGCGCCCGCAATGCGGGCCTGCTTGCTGCTCGGATCTTGGGCGCCTCGGATTCTGCTCTGCAGCGGCAAATGGTCGAATTCCAAGATGGACTCGAGAAGATGGTCCACGACAAGGACCAAGCCCTGCGCGACAAACTGATGGGCTGACGGGCACCTAGAGCATATGAAACGCAACCGAGGTATTCGGTTGATCCGTGCGTCTCGGGGCAGTGCGCAGTCCGCGGCGATTACGCGCCTGGCGCTGGTGTATGCGCGGATGTGGGGTGCCCGCATCACATTCGACGACGAGTTCGGCATCTTCGTGTGCAGCGGGATGTGCGGAGGCTATGCGCGTAGCGGAACGACGATCGGTGGTGCGTTTCTCACCGGCCGGGTGCCGGGGCGGTCGCTCGTGCGGCACGAAGCGGTCCATGCCGACCAGTGGGCCACTTACGGCGCGACCTTCGCGTTGCGGTACCTGTTCGAGGAGTTTCGACACCCCGGTGCGCGCAACAGGTTCGAGATCGCAGCCGGACTTGCCGATGGCGGCTACCGCGCTAGCTGAAGTGTGATCTTCTCGCTATCGACGCGCCTCGACTGGGCGGCCGCGTCGGGGTTGGCCACCTGGACCAGCGACGCCCCCGCGGCGAAAATCGCTATCAGGCCGTCGATCAGCGCATCTGGAGAATCCCACGTCGACTCGGACAGCACACGATCGCCGCCGCTGATCCCACGGGCAGCGGCGGAAGCCTGTGCTGCGGCCAGCACCTCGTCGACACTCTTGCCTGCTAGTGCGGGCCCGGCGAGTGTGGGCCGGAACTGATCGCCGTGGGCGCGGACGGAGGTGGCGTAGTCGGTGATGCCGAGGGGGAGATCGGCTATGGGCCGGCCGAATGCGTCGAGCGAGAGTGCCGCGACGTCGGGCACGTCCTCGACGTCGGAGAGGCGCGGGCCCGTGATAAGTGCGACTTCTGCTTCCAGATCAGGGTCGAGCACGACTTCAGCGCCTGCCCACCACGCGCCGAGAAGCACCGCGGCCGTCTGCCAGTGCGCGGGAAGCAGCACCACGACCCGGGCACCGGGCTCGAGGGCGAACTCGTCACGGAGCAAGTTGGCAGTCTTCGCGGCCCAGTTGGCCAGGGTGACGGCCGAGAGTTCTACCCGCTCGCCGGTCGCGTCGTCGTAGAACGTGACACGGGGGCCGGCCGGGTCGTCCTTCAGGATCGGGTCCAACAGGGCGTCGGTGAGGGTGCGGGACGCATGGTTCATGGACACAGCTTCGTTTCTCGATTCAATTGACACAGCGTGGGCCGGCGGAGCCGGCGTCGATGGGTGGGCCGGGTTGCACTGGCGTGGGACCGGTACCAGAAGAGAATACGGATTCGAGACCATCGTCGCCGGATTCGTCGGAGCGGTCGTTGATGGACTCCGCGGAGGACGGTCCCCGGTAGTCACTCGTCAGCACCACGTGAACGGAGCCTTTGGGCAGCGTCGAATCGGTATCGGTACGAAGGCCGCCGAGTGCGGCGGCGACGGCCTCTGCGGCAGCGTCGTCGGAGGACCGGGTGAAGACGGTGGTCTCGTTCACCCAATCGCCGGTGTGGTTGCCGACTTCGCCCCGCTTGTAGCCGATCGAGTCCAGAGCATCGGCCACGCCGCGCGCGAGGCCGCTCACGTCACCGGCATTGGAAACGTCGACGGTGACGGCGGACGGGTCTATGTCGGATGGCTCGGAGGTCTTCGAGTCCTCCGGGTCTTCGATCTCCCTACCGACGAGGGCGGCCACGTGCTCTTGCACTTCCCTGGGCTTGACCCTCACGACCGACTCGCCGTAGTCGGTCATGTCGTTGAGATCCGCGACCGGGATGGTCTCGAACCGCACGTCACCGCCCGCGAGATCCTGTAGTTGCGTGGCGAATTCGATGATGTCCCAGTCGTCGTCCAATACCACCGAGCGCTCCACCGCGGTGGTGAGGTTGTCGAGCTTGCGGGGGTTGCGCAGCGTCTTTCCGGACAGCACTTTGTCCACGAGCGAGGCCATGAATACCTGCTGCCGCACGATGCGGTCGTGGTCGCCGCGCGGTAGGCCGTGGCGCTGCCGGACGAAGCTCAGTGCATCCGCTCCCGTCAACGTCTGTGTCCCGGCGGGGAAGTGGGCGCCCGACAGAGGTTCGTCGACCGGGTTCTCGAGGCAGACGTCGACGCCCCCGACGGCGTCGGTGAGAAGGATGAATCCGAGCATCCCGACCTCTGCGTATCGGTCGACGGTGACGCCGGTGAGGTCTGCCACGGACGTGATCAGTGCCTCCCTGCCCGCCTTGGTGGCCTTTTCCTCGGCTTCATCAGCGGTGGCGCCGTTCTCGACGAGTTCGAGTCGCCTGGTTTCCTTGGTAGCGCCGTAGGCTGCGTTGATCTTGGACATGCCGATGCCCGGAACTTTCACGTAGGAATCGCGAGGGATCGAGATCGCGGTCGCGGAACTGCCGTCGACCGGGATGCGAATCAAGACGATGGTGTCGGTGTTGGAGGCAACCTCTTCACCCGCCCGCAGCAAGTCGAGTTCGGCCTGGGAAAGCGGGTTGCCATGCGCATCGGTTCGGCTGTCCGTACCTACGATGAGAATGTCGATGGCCCCGTCGGAGTCGCCACCCAGTTCGAGTCCGGCCGCGATCGCCAGATTGTTCCTGAGCGAATCGATGCCCCACCACGCGAATCCCGTGACGATGAGGGCGAGCACAGACAGCACCGTGACAGCAATGTGGAGCGGTCGCCGTGGCATCTTCCGGGACTCGTGTGGTTCAGGTTGCTCCTGTGACACAGAATCCAGGCTAATGGTTGATCAGCGTGGAACAGGGAGGAATCGATCGGCGTGCCAGACTGACCCTGTGAGGAACATCTTGGTGACTGGAGCGCATGGGCAGTTGGGTCGGCAACTCCTCCGCCGCGCCGCGGAAGCTGGAATCGCAGTCCGAGGCGTGGGCTCGGGCGAGCTCGACATCACCGACCGCGGCGCTGTGGATGCGCACGTCGAAAGTGGTTCCGTGGTGATCAACTGCGCTGCTTACACTGCGGTGGACGCCGCCGAGGCCGACGAGGAAGCCGCCCGAGCGGTCAACGAGACCGGGCCTTCGATTCTGGCGGGAACGTGTGCCCGTGTGGGCGCCAGGCTGATTCACGTCTCCACCGATTACGTTTTCTCCGGGGACGCGGACGCTCCCTATGACGTGGATGCGCCGACAGGTCCCGCGACGGTCTACGGGCGCACCAAATTGGCTGGTGAAAGGGCTGTTCACGCCGCGCTTCCGTCCGCGCACGTCGTTCGCACCGCCTGGGTCTACACGGGCGTCGGCTCCGACTTCGTCGCCACAATGCTCCGGCTCGAGCGCGAACGCGACACGGTCGATGTGGTGGACGATCAGGTAGGTTCGCCGACTTACGCGGGCGACTTGGCCGGAGCGTTGCTCGAATTGGCCTGTCGCAGCGATGTCGCGGCGCCGATCCTCCACGCCACGAATTCCGGTGTCGCCAGCTGGTTCGACCTCGCGCGCGCGGTGTTCGAAGAGGTCGGCGCCGATCCGAATCGAGTGCGCCCGTGCACGAGCGCCCAGTTCCCCCGGCCGGCACCGCGGCCTGCGTTCTCGGTCCTGTCCGGCAACTCGTGGGTGCGAGCCGGTCTGACTCCGCCCAGGACCTGGCGAGAGGCATTGCATACGGCCCTGGATGCGGTGGTGTGAGGGGGCTGCGGCGGTAGCGGCTACGCTGTTCCGGTGAGTTCGAAGCTGGCCGTGGTGACGGTGACCTATTCGCCAGGCGAGCATCTGGAGCATTTCCTGGCCACTCTCGCCGACGCGACGAAGGAAGATCCGCAGGTCGTCATTGCCGACAACGGGTCGACGGACGGCGCTCCCGAGGCCGCGGACGAGGCGAACGAGCACGTGCGCCTGCTGCGAACCGGCGGGAACATCGGCTACGGCGGCGCCATCAACAGGGCGGTGGCGGAGATCGACGACGAGATCGAGTTCGTCGTCGTCGCCAATCCGGATGTTCGCTGGGCGCCTGGATCGATAGACGTTCTCCTCGCGGCGGCCGAGCGTTGGCCGCGGGCCGGGGCGCTGGGGCCGCTCGTTCGAGAGCCCGACGGAAGCATCTACCCGTCGGCTCGTCAGGTGCCCGACCTCGTGTCGGGCGCCGGGCACGCCATTCTCGGTACGGTGTGGCCGTCCAATCCGTGGACGGCAGCGTACCGCCAGGAGAACGAAGGCGTCAGCGAGCGCTCGGTCGGGTGGCTTTCGGGATCGTGTCTGCTGATGCGCCGTGCGGCTTTCGACTCGGTGAATGGGTTCGACTCCCGCTACTTCATGTACATGGAAGACGTCGATCTCGGCGACCGTCTGGGCCGAGCCGGGTGGCTCAATGTCTACGTGCCGTCCGCGGAAGTTACCCACGCCAAGGGGCACGCGGCGGGCAAGCACCCGGAACTGATGTTGCCCGCTCATCACGAGAGCGCGTACCGCTTCCAGGCGGATCGACACCCCCATCGGTGGCAGGCGCCTTTGAGATTGGCTCTTCGGATCGGGTTGGCCCTGCGGTCGAGGATCGCGGTCGCTTCGGCGGTTCGGGAACGGCGCAGGAGCGGGAACACGGGGGGAACGAATCATGGCAACTGAGAAGAAGACTGACGCAGTGAAAATGACCGATGCAGTGAAGGCGACCGATGCGGTGGTGTTGGTCGGCGGCAAGGGGACGAGGCTTCGTCCACTGACGTTGTCGGCGCCCAAACCCATGCTGCCCACGGCGGGCCTTCCGTTCCTCCAGCATCTGCTCGCACGTATCGAAGCGGCCGGGATCAAGCACGTTGTGCTCGGAACATCCTTCAAGGCTGAGGTTTTCGAGGACTACTTCGGCGACGGATCCGGTCTCGGCCTCGAGATCGACTACGTCACCGAAACCGAACCGCTCGGCACCGGTGGTGGAATCCGGAACGTGTTGCCGAAGCTGCGCGGCGACAATGCCATGGTCTTCAACGGCGACGTACTCGGGGGCACCGATCTCGGCGCCGTCCTCGACACCCATACGACCCATGACGCCGACGTCACACTGCATCTCGTGCGGGTTGAAGACCCCCGAGCGTTCGGCTGCGTTCCTACCGATTCGGACGGTCGGGTCACCGCATTCCTCGAGAAGACCCAGGATCCGCCGACCGATCAGATCAACGCCGGATGCTACGTATTCAAGCGTGAAATCATCGAGCAGATCCCCGAGGGTCGCGCGGTGTCGGTGGAACGAGAGGTATTTCCTTCGCTGCTGGCACGTGACGCGCGCCTTTTCGGCTATGTCGACTCGTCATATTGGCGCGACATGGGCACACCCGAGGACTTCGTGCGCGGTTCGGCGGACCTGGTCCGTGGCATCGCCCCGTCTCCGGCACTCGACGGGCCTCGTGGCGAGTCGCTCGTTCACTCGGGTGCCGGCGTCGCACCGGGCGCGCTGGTGATCGGTGGAACGGTCGTCGGTCGTGGCGCCGAAGTGGGCGCCGGCGCACGTCTCGACGGTGCCGTGCTGTTCGATGGCGCGGTGGTCGAGGCCGGGGCCACGGTGGAACGTTCCATCATCGGGTTCGGCGCGCGGATCGGGCCGCGTGCGCTCGTGCGCGACGCCGTAATCGGCGATGGAGCCGACGTCGGAGCCCGGTGCGAACTTCTCCGCGGCGCACGGGTGTGGCCGGGTGTGACACTGCCGGACGGCGGGGTCAGGTTCAGTACCGACGTCTGACCCGGCAGGAGCGCGATTTCTGTACTAGCGCAATCCGGCGAGATACACGAGGCGATCGATCGTCGCCTTCTCGGCCAGCGGCGGTAGTTCCTCCACCGGCCACCAGCGCAGGTCCGTCGATTCGGAACTCCGCACGACTTGTGAGTTTCGGCGTGCCCGGACCAGGAACCGGAGGTCCAGATGCCGGGTGGGCCGGCCGAGAGAGCACGTGATCGGGTGCGTGTGTGCGGACAGCAGTTCGGGATCGATCCGTAGATCGGCGATTCCCGACTCCTCGCGGGCCTCTCGTAGTGCGGCGTCGACGACGGTGTCGTCGGAAGGCTCACAGTGCCCGCCCAGCTGGATCCAACGCCCGACCTTCGGATGCAGGGTGAGAAGCACATGGCGCCCTCCCTCGTCCAGAACGAGGGAGGACGCGGTGATGTGCCCGGGTTCGTGATCACGCAGGCATCCGAGAGGTGCCGATTCGAGAAACGCCAGCATTGTGTGGCGCAGCGATTCGTCGTTCTCGTCGAGGGTCTTCCAGCCCACGAGGGCAGCTATCGCGGAGCGGTGCAGCGATTCGGCGCTCATTGCCCGGTGGTCACCTTTCGATCAGTGCATCGGCCGGATCGACGGCCTCCCTAGGCGAGAGCGGGTCGAGCGGATGCCCGATTGCGATGGCACCGAGAGGTTGCCACGGGGCGGGCAGGTCGAGCACGTCACGGACGACGTCAGCGGCGAAGATGGTCGATCCGATCCAACAGCTACCGACCCCCTTGGTGGCCAACGAGACCAGAAGCCCCTGAACTGCCGCGCCCACAGCGACCGTGAACATCGTGGACTCCGCGGCCTGCCTGCGCGAGTCGGGGTAGGTGTGGGCGCCGTCGGGAACGCAAAACGGAATGATGACCTCAGGCGCGTCGAGAAGGATGTTCCCGCGAGCCACACGTGCCTCGATGGCCTCGGAACCAAGGCCATCCGATGCCAGGTCACGGCACCACAGCTCGCGCATCCGGGTCAGCAATTCGTCACGGACGTCACGAGTGCGGATCCATACGAAGCGGACGGGGCGAGTGTGATGCGGCGCGGGGGCTGTGAGCGCTTCCGAGATCGACGTCCGAATCGTAGCCGGGTCCACCCGTTCGTCGGAGAACTGCCGGATCGAGCGCCTCAACAGGAGCGCCTCGGACCGGCCTCGTTCCAGAGACTCGGCAGTGCCGAGCCAGAACAGGTCCTCGGGTCCGCGACGGATGAGATCCTGTGCGCTCGACTGGTCATCGGTGAGTTCGAGTCCACGAACCACCGCGACGGGCACGCCACCGAGTTTGCCCTTCACAAGGTCACCTGCTGCGGCGATCTCGTCGGCGATCGCGACCTCGGTCACGAGTAGTTCATTGCCTTGGCTGTCGCGTGCACCTGTGTACGCATGCAGGACGGGAAGACCTGCCGCGCCGATGGCGGCATCGATCTGGCCGTTGCGCCATGCGCGCCCCATGGTGTCGGTGACTACAACCGAAACTGTGATGCCGAGCGCGGCGGCGATCGAGTCACGGAGCGTGCGCGCGCTCGAATCCGGATCCTCAGGCAGCAGAGCCAGTTCGGAGCCGTCTACATTCGAACCGTCGATGCCCGACGCCGCCTGGACGATCCCGAGGCGGTTCTCGGTGATGAGGGTCCGCCCCTTTCGTGCCAGGACGCGGACGGCCTCCTGATCGATGAGACGACGGCGTGCGGCATCGCGTTCTTCAGGGTCGGTGGGGGAGATCACGATTCTGCCCTCGACCTTCGAGAAGACCTTGCTGGTGACAACAAGGACGTCACCGTCCCGCAGCCACGGAGCGGCTTCGACGATCGCCGCTCCGAGATCGTCGCCGGGCCGGAACTCGGGCAGACCCGTGACGGGCAGTATCTCGATAGAGCGACCGGGTGCGTGGTCGAGTGGATGTGGACGCGCGGCTTCAGTCACAGCGAAACCTCCGCGATATCGAAAGCGGCGCGGACCATCTCGGCCGTTGCGCCGGGGTCGGTCATGATGAGGGGCACACTTCGCACCGTCACGCCGGGAACCTCCGCGGTGTCGGTCTCGTGGACGAGCCAGCCATCGAGGATCCCGGTTGCACTGCGGGACCCGTAATAGCGGCCGATCGCCTCGGCGGACGTCTCGACGCTGATGACCTCCAGGCATTCGTCGGCCATGCCGCGCAACGGTCTTCCGCCGATGATCGGCGAGACCCCGACGACCTTCGCCGAAGTTGTGCGCAGCGCGCCACGGATTCCGGGAATCGCCAGGATCGCGCCGATACTGACGACGGGATTGGACGGGGCGAGTAGGACGATGTCGGCAGACTCGATCGCCTCGAGCACCCCGGGTGCCGGCGCGGCCTGCTCGGCGCCGATGTTCGCGAAGCTGTGCGTTGGCACCTGGGCGCGGTGGCGCACCCACCATTCCTGGAAGTGGATCGCGCGCTGTTCGCCGTCCGCGGGATCTGTGATCACGACGTGAGTTTCGCTGCGGTCGTCGGTGACGGGCAGCAGGGTGACGCCCGGTTGCCACCGGTTGCACAGTGCCTCGGTGACCGCCGACAGCGGATAGCCGGTGCGAAGCATCTGCGTCCTGATCAGATGCGTGGCGATATCGCGGTCACCGAGCCCGAACCAGTCGGGCTTTGCGCCATAGGCGGCGAGTTCTTCTTTGGCACTCCATGTTTCGCCCGCATGGCCCCAGCCGCGCTCGGTGTCGATGCCACCACCTAGGGTGTACATGCACGTATCGAGGTCGGGACAGATCCGGAGGCCGTGCATCCAGACGTCGTCACCGACATTGACGACCGCTGTGATGCGGTGCACCGCATCGGTACCGAGCAGTTTGAGAACTCCTTGCAGGAATCGGGCCCCGCCGACGCCGCCAACCAATACAGTCACCTTCACGGTAGAAAGCCTAGGCGGTGGCCGAAGGCTGGCTGTGGGCTGCATCCCGATGGCGATTTCGGGGCCGCAAATAGTAATCGACTTTTTCCATTCCGCTTGACCGCGACACGCTGGCCGTGTCTAATCACAAATATGTCATTCTGACGTTGTGGGGGTGGGGATCACTTGCGGCGGACTCGATTCGAATCTCTTTTCGAACGAATGGCAGGAATGTTCGGTTCGGGGAACATGATCAATCGAAATTTTCTGCGCTATCACAGGTGAGGAGGCGGAGCGATGCCCAATGAGCAGATCGAGTCGGAGACTCGCGCAAGCACAGTAAGCGACGAACCGCAGACCATTTCCGAAGCAAGCGCCGTAGGTGGCGCCTATGCTCGAGAAGTCTGTGTGCCACAAGGCAATGATGAAGAAGGCAATGTGACTGAACTTCCTGTGCGTGAACTTGTCGCCCAGGAGGTAGAGCCGGTAGACACCCGCCCGGTGCTGAGCCTGGTGACCGGCTTCGACGAATTGTTCGACAGCATCGAGGACCAGTGGCAGGAACGCGCACTGTGTGCGCAGACCGACCCCGAGGCCTTCTTCCCCGAGAAGGGTGGCTCCACCAGGGAAGCAAAGCGAATCTGCTTGGGCTGCGAGGTGCGGGACGAATGCCTCGAGTATGCGCTGTCCAATGACGAGCGGTTCGGCATCTGGGGAGGCATGTCCGAGCGGGAGCGCCGGCGCCTGAAGCGGGGGATTGTGTAGTCAGTCCTCATCGCCCGGCATGTCCGGGTCGATTGCCTCGGGTTCGACCTGCAGGTAAGTGCTTACCTGCTGCACGAGCACCTCGTGCACCAAATCCGTGAGGTCGTCGGTGTCCTTGGCTCGCTGTTCCAACGGCCGCCGGAAAAGTACTATTCGAGCCCGCGTCGTGGCCCCGTGTCGATCGACGCCAGCGGGTATCAGCCGTGACAGCGGCACGGGACCGTCCGCTACGACTTCGGCCGGCCAGTTCACCGAATCAGGATCAAGCGCGTGAATCTTCGGCACCTCGTCCACGGCAATGTCGAGTTTCGTCAGACCCTCGCGCCAGAGTGCGTCGATCGGCGCGAAGGCGTCGAGAACCACGAGGTCGAACTTCTCTGCACGGCTTCGACGAGCGGGTACGTCGGGAGGGTAAACGGATCCGCGAATTCCACGTCCCCGTCGGTCGACGGATCGGGTGGTCACAGGACGTCTGCGTCGTGCTCGGGACATGAGCCGACATTACGACAGCCACGCGCTTTCGGTGTGTCCGAGTAGGTGTCCGGGCGTGGTGGGGTTAGGCTCCCTAGCTGTGAGATCTCTGCGTAGGTGTTGTCGACCCGGGTGTAAGAACCCTGCAGTCGCCACACTTACGTACGTCTACTCGGACTCAACCGCGGTCGTCGGACCACTTGCCACGGTCGAGGAACCCCATTCGTGGGATCTTTGCGAAAGGCATGCGTCGCGGATCACCGCGCCCAAAGGTTGGGAACTGGTTCGATACGAGGGTGGATTTTCGTCGAGCACCCCGGATGAAGACGATTTGACTGCGTTGGCGGAAGCCGTGCGGGAAGCCGGCCTCGGCGACCGCGGGCGCAGCGAAGCAACCTCGGCGAGCGAGGACCGCGGTGCGACCGCGCGCCCCAGTCCGGTACGGACCGGTCGTCGCGGCCACCTGCGAGTTCTTCCCGACCCTGCCAATTGAGGATCTTCGACTGCACGGTGGGCCCCGTTGGGACATTCTGTAGCACCGGCGTTCGAGTATCGCCCAAGTATGTGGAACCCAGGCATGCGGAGCCTAGGTACTAGGCTTGCGCCAGCATTGGTGCTCGAAAAGGAGAGATGAGAGAAGTGGCGCGATCTGCCGAGTCCGTACATGCCGCGATCAAGGCCTACGACGTGCGGGGTGTTGTCGGTGAACTCATCGATGCCGCGTTCGTACAGGACGTCGGTGGGGCATTCGCGCGACTCGTTCGTCAGGAGGGCGCCGAGAAGGTCGTCATCGGCCACGACATGCGTGCGTCCTCTCCCGGGTTGGCGCGAGCTTTCGCGGACGGTGTCATCGCGCAGGGCCTCGATGTCGTCCTCATCGGCCTGGCATCCACCGATCAGCTGTACTTCGCGTCTGGATTGTTCGACTGCCCCGGCGCCATGTTCACGGCGAGCCACAACCCCGCGGAGTACAACGGCATCAAGCTGTGTCGCGCCGGGGCCAAACCGGTAGGTCAGGAGACAGGTCTGCGTGCGGTGGCCGCCGAGGTCATCGATGGGGTGCCCGAATACGACGGCGCCCCCGGCACGGTGTCGGAACAGGACGTCCTCGAGCAGTATGCGAGCTTCGTTCGAGGCTTGGTGAATCTGTCCGATCTGCGTCGACTGAGGGTCGCCGTCGACGCAGGCAACGGAATGGGCGGGCACACCGTGCCAGCGGTGTTCGCGCCGATGCCAGTGGACCTCGAACCGCTCTATTTCGAACTCGACGGCACGTTTCCCAACCACGAGGCCAATCCGCTGGACCCGGCCAACATCGTGGACTTGCAGCGACATGTGCGCGAGACGGGTGCCGACATCGGTCTTGCATTCGACGGCGACGCGGACCGTTGCTTCGTGGTCGACGAACTCGGAAACCCGGTGCCGCCGTCCGCCGTGACGGCTCTCGTGGCCGAACGTGAACTTGCCAAGGAACCCGGAGCGACGGTCATCTACAACCTCATCACCTCACGGTCGGTTCCGGAATTGGTGACCGAGCTGGGCGGGCAGCCGGTGCGCACGCGGGTGGGGCACTCATTCATCAAGCAGCAGATGTCGGAGACCGGCGCGATCTTCGGCGGTGAACACTCTGCGCACTACTACTTCCGTGACTTCTGGGGCGCAGACTCGGGCATGCTCGCCGCGCTGCATGTCCTGGCCGCGTTGGGTGAGCAAGACCAGCCGCTGTCGGTGATGATGGCGAAGTATCAGCGGTACGCGGCGTCGGGGGAGATCAACTCGACTGTCGAGGACGCCAACGATCGCACCTCCGCCGTGGTCTCCGCCTTTGCCGACCGTACCGTCGACGTGGATCGACTCGACGGGGTCACTGTGGAGATGGAAGATGCGGCCTGGTTCAACCTGCGGGCCTCGAACACCGAACCTCTGCTGCGACTAAATGTGGAAGCGCGTACCACCGAAGACGTAGATGCACTCGTTACCGAGATATTGGGTATCGTCCGAGCTTGACTGCCATAGTTGGTAGCAGGAGATTCCGGCGCTGAAGAGAACATGGCCGACACCGAATACGGACTACACCGAACGCGGCCGGCACCGAACATGGCCGGCACTGAAAGAAAGAAAGAGGGTGCGGTGTGATGACAGCACCGACGCCCCTGCTCGATCTCGACGACGGAGATGCACTCGTCGCAGCCGACACCGAGGGGGTTCTGCGTTCCGCGGCGACGGGGGGCGCACAAATCCGGGCAACCCGGTCGGCGGTCGAGGAAGGGGTCCTCGACCGCCTGAAGGGACTACGCCCACGCAGTGTGGTCGTCGTGACCGGTTCCGGCCGCGCGAGTCGTGGTGCAGCCCTCCTCACGGCCGTACTGGCTGAGCGGATCGGGTTCCCGCTGCTCCGCGCGCCCGGTACCCCGATGTGGGTCGGCCCGCTCGACGTGGTCGTGGTGGCCGGGGACGACGCCGGTGACCCTCGGTTGGTGCGGGCGGTCGATGCGGCTGTCCGTCGCGGCGCCGAAGTTGTGGTGGCTGCACCGGACGAGGGTCCGCTTCGGTCGGCTGCGGCTGGACGTGTCGCAATGCTCGCACCGCGGATTCCCGCGCTCAGGCGACATGGCTTACTGCGGTACTTCGCAGTCCTGCTCGCGGTCTTGCGGGTAGTTGGTGCGGAACGCCCGGAGAACGAGGTGCCCGACCTCGAACGACTCGCCGCCGCTGCGGACGACGAGGCATTGCGGGACAGGCCGGACAATGAGACATTCCACAATCCGGCGAAGTCGCTCGCTTCGCGCATGCTGGGTCGGCGGATCGTCCTCGCTGGTGACTCGGCGAGCGGGGTCGAGATTGCAGGCCACGGCGCCGAGGCTCTGCTGCATGCTGGGCGAGTCGCGACTGTGTCGGAATTGTCTGACGTGCTGACCGCGGCAGGAACATTTCGATCCCAGTCGATCGAGTCGCATGACCCGATCTTCCACGATCCCGAACTGGACGGCCCTCCTCCCGTCCCACCGGTGCGCACGTTCGTCGTGTCGGCAGAGGAGGACCGAGTGCTCATCGAACGCAAGACTGTGGTCCTGGGCGACGTCGATTTGGTCTCGGTTTCCTCCGGCGAGGTACCGCTCACTTCCGAGCGTTCCGAACTCGAGCAGGCGGTGGTTCTCGTCGGTCGGCTCGATATGACGGCCGCGTATCTCCAGCTGATCGGTGGTATCTAGTGCACTGTCTCGAGGGTGCGCTCCGGTCTTACGCGTGGGGGTCGCGAACCGCGATTGCCCAGTTGCGTGGACTTCCGGCTCCTACTGCGCATCCGGAGGCGGAACTGTGGCTCGGTGCCCACCCGGGCGACCCCGCTCAGATCGTGACAGACAAGGGGTCGCAGTCGCTTCTGGATTTGGTTGATGCTGAGCCTGAACGCCAGCTCGGTAGACGAAGTGTGGAGGCCTTCGGCAAACGACTTCCGTTTCTGCTGAAGCTGCTTGCGTCGGAGGAGCCACTGTCTTTGCAGGCGCATCCCAGCGCGGAACAAGCCCACGACGGGTTCTGCCGGGAAAACGAGGCAGGAATTCCGGTCGAATCACCTGTCCGCAACTACAAGGATGCCAGCCACAAACCGGAACTCGTGGTGGCGCTCAGCAGGTTCCAGGCACTCGCAGGCTTCCGGGATCCCGAACGAACCGTCAAGCTTCTCGAAGCGATCGCGGTTCCAGAATTGCAGCCGTATGCCGCGCTGATCGCCGGACAGCCCGACTCTGACGGGTTACGGGCGCTGTTCACCACGTGGATCACGCTGCCGCAACCTGTGCTCGGCGCATTGATGCCGCGGGTCCTCGACGGGTGCATCAACTACTTGTCGAACACAAAGGACGGGGAGTTCGCAGCCGAAATCCGCACCGCGCTCGAGCTCAGTGAGGTGTATCCGGGTGACGCCGGAGTGCTCGCTGCCCTGTTGTTGCACCGGGTCACTCTCGAGCCCGGTCAGGGCCTGTACTTGAACGCGGGCAACCTGCACGCCTATCTACACGGCGTGGCAGTCGAGATCATGGCGAACTCCGACAACGTGCTGCGCGGGGGGCTGACACCCAAGCACGTGGACGTTCCGGAACTGCTGCGCGTTCTCGACTTCGACTCTGTGGACATCCCGGTCGTCGAGCCGGAAGAGATCGGGAGCAGCGGCGAATTCGTGTACCCCACACCGGCGCCGGAGTTCGTGCTCGCGCGGATCGACCTGTCGCATAGCGGTCCCGCGGAGCATCGTCTGGATTCGGAAGGTCCACAGATCCTCCTGTGCACCGCCGGTTCGGTGGAGTTGAACTGTGGGTCCGACTCTCTCGAACTCTCCCAGGGCAACGCAGCGTGGATTGCTGCCGAAGATCCCGCGGTCGAGGTGAAGGCGATCACGAACCACGCACAATTGTTCAGCGCACGAGTTGGCGCACCGATCGCGTAGCTTCGAAGATCTCCTCCGGTCAGGCCAGGCATAAGCTGGAGTGCCGACTGTCGCTCGAGGAGGCTGAAGTGGTCGTCCAGGACAAAGGGGGCGAGCAGAACAAAGGGGGCGGGGTCGGCGGAAGGTCGACCGGGTTGTTCCGCACCAAGTCGATCGAGCAGTTGATTCGAGATACCGAGAAACCGGATACCAAGCTCCGCAAGGAACTGACGGCAGGGGATCTCACCGTACTCGGCGTCGCCCTCATCGTCGGAGTCGGAATCTTCACGCTCACTGCGACCACGGCAGGAAACATAGCGGGTCCAGCGGTGTCGCTGGCGTTCGTCCTCGCCGCCATCACTTGTTTGCTGGCGGCACTGTGCTACGCGGAGTTCGCCTCGACGGTTCCAGTGGCCGGGAGTGCCTACACGTTCTCGTACGCGACGTTCGGTGAACTTGTTGCTTGGATCATCGGCTGGGACCTCATGCTCGAGCTCGCACTGGGGGCGTCGGTGGTGGCAAAGGCCTGGTCTCTCTATCTCGGCGAGGTGATCGGACTCGATGCGCGGATCACGATCGACTCGTTCCAGGTCGACTGGGGCGCGATCTTGATTGCTGCGATCATCGCGGTGCTACTGATCAGGGGTACCAAACTATCTTCACGGGTCGCGTTGGTCATCACCACGATCAAAATATCCGTCGTGGTGGTCGTAGTCGTCGTCGGCGCTTTCTACATCATCCCGGCCAACTACTCCCCGTTCATTCCGCCGCCTGTAGAAGACGGCTCGGCGGCGGGCGTCAGCGAGTCCTTGTTTTCCTTCCTTACCGGAGCGGGCAACAGCCAGTTCGGCTGGTACGGACTGCTCGCGGCCGCCGGCCTGGTGTTCTTTGCGTTTCTCGGTTTCGATGTCGTGGCCACTACCGCCGAAGAAGCGAAGAACCCGCAGAAAGCACTGCCACGAGGAATTCTCGGCTCACTGGCCATCGTCACGGTGCTGTACGTGGCGGTGACGCTGGTGGTCACGGGCATGGTCAGCTATCGCGAATTGGCCGGAGACACATCTACTTTGGCTACTGCGTTCGACATCCGCGGAATCACCTGGATGAAGTACCTGATTTCGTACGGTGCGCTGGCAGGCTTGACCACTGGACTGATCGTTATCTTTTTCGGCGGTAGCCGCATCATCTTTGCTATGTCTCGGGATGGTCTGTTGCCGCGGTGGTTGGCAGCCACCGGCAAGCGCGGCACACCTGTCCGGACCACTGTGCTCGTCGGCGTCGTGATGGCCGTGCTGGCGGGTGTCTTCCCTATCGGCACCCTCGAGGAAATGGTGAACATCGGAACGCTGTTCGCGTTCACGCTTGTGTCGATCGGCGTGGTGATTCTGCGCCGCACCCGCCCCGACCTGCCTCGCGGATTCCGGGTGCCGTTGGTGCCGTTGGTGCCGGTTCTCGCGGTCGTTGCGTGCCTGTGGTTGATGCTCAATCTGTCCGTCGAGACCTGGATCAGATTCGTGGTGTGGTTGGCACTCGGAATGGTCATCTACTTCACCTACAGCCGGCGGCACTCCGTGATGGAGGGGCGCAGTCGCGACGAGGCCTGACCGCACTCGCCCGGCACTCCGGTCCTTTCCGCGAAGCATCCGCACCCTCGAGTTGCGGGGTGTCTTCGCCGACACTTTGGTCAGCTTTACAAATATTTTTATTTGTCCAAACAGAGAACGATGGAGGCGGTAGTGTCCAATTCAAGGGTGAGGTTACTCACATGAACTGATGTGATGGAGGAACAATTGTCGACGGACCTGCAACCGGAGTCGTCCGCGCCGGCCCGGCGGTGGAAAGACAGGAAGCGGTACCTGTGGCCGCTCGGTCTGAATCCGCCCACAGCGGTGTTTCTCGCGATCGGTTTGGTGTGGGTGTCCCACCAGATCGGGATCGGCGCTGTTGCGCCTGTGTGGTGGTGGATCGGACCGCTCATGGTCTACGTGCTGCTCCCGCTTCTCGACGTCTTCTTCGGACCCGACGGCGACAATCCGCCTGAGGAGGTGATGGAGTGGCTCGAGAACGACAAGTACTACCGATACTTGACGTACGCCTACATACCACTTCAGATCCTCAGTCTGGTGACGGCCTGCTACCTCTGGTCCGCAACGGATCTGGGCTGGCTCGGAATCGACGGCGGCCTCGGCGTCGTCTCCAAGATCGGGCTCGCCATCACCATCGGCTGCGTTGCGGGAATCGGGATCAACACCGCGCACGAACTCGGGCACAAGAAGGATGGACTCGAGCGGTGGCTCTCGAAAGTCGCTCTGGCGCAGTCGTTCTATGGGCACTTCTATATCGAGCACAATCGGGGCCACCACGTCCGGGTCGCGACGCCGGCCGATCCCGCGAGTGCGCGTTTCGGAGAGACCCTGTGGGCGTTTCTCCCGCGAACCGTTTGGGGCAGCCTCACTTCGTCCTGGCGGCTCGAGAAGGCCCGTCTGGAGCGTCTCGGTAAGCGTCCGTGGACGATTCACAATGACGTTCTGAACGCCTGGCTGATGTCCGTCGTGTTGTTCGGCGCACTCGTTGTGGTCTTCGGAATCGGGATCATGCCGTATCTGGTGATCCAGGCAGTGTTCGGGTTCTGTCTCCTCGAAGCCGTCAACTACCTCGAACATTACGGGCTGCAGAGGCAGAAGACGGCGAGCGGCCGGTACGAGCGGTGCACCCCAGAACACAGCTGGAACAGCGACCATGTCGTTACCAACATCTTCCTGTTCCATCTGCAGCGGCACAGTGATCACCATGCGAATCCGACTCGGCGCTACCAGACGCTGCGGAGCATGGACGGTGCTCCCACCCTGCCGAGTGGCTACGGCAGCATGATCATGCTCTCCTACTTTCCGCCGTTGTGGCGAAGGGTGATGGATCCGCGTGTGCTCGCGCACTATGACGGCGACATCACGCGCGTCAACATCGCGCCTTCCAAGCGTGAGAAGGTGCTCGCGAAGTACGGGGCGCCGGAATGAGCGCGTATCGCTGCCCGATCTGCGACTACGTCTACGACGAGGCCGTGGGTGCACCCCGTGAAGGTTTCCCGGCCGGCACGCTCTGGAAATCGGTGCCCGAGAGCTGGTGTTGCCCGGATTGCGCGGTGCGGGAGAAGGCCGATTTCGAGCCGGTCTTCCCGACAGGAGGAGGAACTCCATGACCGAGTACAAGCTCTATCAGTGCATTCAATGTGGATTCGAATACGACGAGGAACTGGGATGGCCGGAGGACGGCATCGAACCCGGGACTCGTTGGGCCGACATCCCGGACGATTGGACCTGCCCGGATTGTGGCGCTGCGAAAGCGGACTTCTTCATGGTCGAAGTCGAACGCAGTTGAATTGATAGCGCAGTTGAATTGATAGCGCAGTCGAATTGATTTCGACGCTATCGTGCACGCCGTGTCCGTGTCCGTGTCCGTGTCCGTGTCCGTGTGCCGGTCGGGCGCGGACGCGGCGGATGGCGCTACTGTCTGTGCCATGACTTCGCCGCGTGTCCGGGTGCCCTATCAGGAGGCCACGCGATTGTTGCTGCGCCGGTCCGTACTCGATGCGATGCGGGACCTCCTCTTCGACAACGACTGGTCGAGCATCACGATGGCCGACGTCGCGGCGGGTGCCGGGGTGAGTCGGCAGACGCTCTACAACGAGTTCAAGTCGCGGCAGGGCCTCGCGGAGGCGTACGCCCTCCGGCTGGCCGACGAACTCGTCGATTTCGTGGGAGAGTCGCTGGTGGCGAACGTCGGGGACGGTCGCGCCGCCCTGACGGCAGGGTTCAAGGCGTTCTTCGCCGCAGGTCTTTCCGATCCTCTGGTGCAGTCGCTGCTGCGAGGTGAGGCGAAGCCCGACCTTCTTCGGCTGATCACGACCGAGAGCGCGCCGATCATCGAGCGGGCGTCCGAGAGACTCTCAGAGGTGTTCGTCAATGGCTGGGTGCGGGCGACCCCGTCGGATGCGGGGATACTCAGCCGCGCGATCGTGCGGCTGGCGATGAACTACATCTCGACGCCGCCGGAATCCGAGGTCAACGTCGCTGAGGATCTCGGCGCCCTTCTGGGGCCGTTCTTGGACGAAGCGGCGGATGGTATCGATCGCCGATGACTGCTCGGTGATCGAGCGCCACGGGAGTGTCATCCACATTCGCGGTACGGATAGCCTTGATCGAAACAGCAGACAACCAGGAGAGGCAGATGACGACCTCAGGTTCACACACGCCCGTGGCCGAGAGCCGCAACGGGATCGACTTCGCGGTGGCGGATCTTTCGCTCGCGGAGTTCGGCCGCAAGGAAATTCGGCTTGCCGAGCACGAGATGCCGGGACTGATGGCACTTCGCCGCGAGTACTCCGAGGTGCTGCCGCTCGCGGGCGCTCGGATTTCCGGCTCGCTGCACATGACCGTCCAGACGGCTGTGCTCATCGAGACGCTCATCGCGCTGGGAGCCGAGGTTCGCTGGGCCTCCTGCAACATTTTCTCCACTCAGGACCACGCAGCAGCTGCGGTCGTCGTCGGCCCGCACGGAACGCCCGAGGAACCCCGGGGTGTCCCGGTATTCGCGTGGAAGGGTGAAACCCTCGAAGAGTACTGGTGGGCCGCCGAACAGATGCTCACCTGGCCGGACGCCGACAAGCCCGCGAACATGATCCTCGATGACGGCGGCGACGCGACGATGCTCGTTCTCAAGGGCGCCCAGTTCGAGAGGGCCGGGGTCGTGCCCTCTACCGACGACGAGCACGACTCCGACGAGTACAAGGTCTTCCTCGCCCTGCTGCGCCAATCGCTCGAGGCGGACAAGACCAAGTGGACCACGATCGCGAAGTCGGTCCAGGGCGTCACGGAGGAGACCACCACCGGTGTCCTGCGCCTGTACCAGGTTGCGGCCGC
Organism: Rhodococcus sp. WMMA185; assembly: GCF_001767395.1. Taxonomy (NCBI): domain Bacteria; kingdom Bacillati; phylum Actinomycetota; class Actinomycetes; order Mycobacteriales; family Nocardiaceae; genus Rhodococcus; species Rhodococcus sp. WMMA185. The sequence continues at coordinate 1,016,960 of NZ_CP017014.1, forward strand.
CGGTGATCTCGCCTTCCCTGCGATCAACGTCAACGATTCGGTCACCAAGAGCAAGTTCGACAACAAGTACGGCACTCGCCACTCGCTCCTCGACGGCATCAACCGCGGTACCGACACTCTGATCGGTGGCAAGGCGGCCCTCGTCTGCGGGTACGGCGACGTCGGCAAGGGTTGCGCCGAGGCGCTTCGCGGCCAGGGCGCTCGTGTCACGGTCACGGAGGTCGACCCGATCAACGCACTGCAGGCCCTGATGGACGGCTTCGAGGTCAAGACGGTCGAACAGGCTATCGGCTGGGCCGACATCGTCATCACGGCCACCGGGAACATGGACATCATCTCCCTCGATCACATGAAGCAGATGAAGCACCAGGCCATCCTCGGCAACATCGGTCACTTCGACAATGAGATCGACATGGCCGGACTCGAGCATTCCGGCGAGGCCACCCGGGTCAACATCAAGCCGCAGGTCGACGAGTTCCGGTTCGCCGACGGTCACTCGATCATCGTGTTGTCCGAGGGACGCCTGCTGAACTTGGGAAATGCCACCGGCCATCCCTCGTTCGTGATGAGCAACAGCTTCTCCAACCAGGTCATTGCACAGATCGAACTGTGGACCAAGCCCGAGAACTACGACAACGAGGTGTACCGCCTTCCGAAGCATCTGGACGAGAAGGTCGCGAAGATTCACGTCGACGCGCTCGGCGGCACGCTCACCAAGCTCACCAAGGAACAGGCGGAGTATATCGGCGTCGATGTCGAGGGCCCGTTCAAGCCTGAGCACTACCGGTACTGAGCGAGTTTGTGACCCCCGACCTGAGTGGAGCGTGGCCGGTGTCGGGTCGCGCGCCGGGCAGGTCGGGGGACCGGTTCCGTGTAGGACCCGGCTGGTCTGCGGATACAGTGCTACTTCGTGGGGACACTGATTACGCTCGAAGGCCTCGACGGTGCGGGCAAGCGCACACTCGCGGACGCGGTGGTGAAGCACCTTGTCGACCGGGGTCTGAGGGTCGAAACCCTGGATTTTCCGCGCTATGGCCGATCTGTGCACGCGGATGTGGCATCCGAGGCGCTCAAGGGTGCGCATGGAGATCTCGCTCACTCTGCGCACGCGATGGCGATGCTGTTCGCGTTGGACCGCGCCGGCGCGGTCGACGAGTTGGCCGATCTGCTCGCGGGACACGACATAGTCCTCCTCGACCGCTATGTGGCGTCCAACGCCGCATACGGCGCAGCGAGGCTGCATCAACGCGGCAACGAGGAGTTCGTGCGGTGGGTGACCGAACTCGAATTCGAGCGGTTCGCGCTGCCCCGCCCTGATCTGCAGCTGTATCTGGACGTTCCGGTGGCGCTTGCGCAGCAGCGAGCGCGGGTACGCGAATCGACGGACTCGAGTAGAGTGATCGACGCCTACGAGCGGGACCGCGGGCTGCAGGAACGGACTGCAGAGATGTACCGGGACCTGGCGGCGGCGAGCTGGATTTCCCCCTGGTGGGTGCTTTCTTCTGATACCGATCCGGACACGCTCGCGGAAAACCTGACATTCTGGAATAAAGAACACGGCACGCCGTGATGGCGAACGGGCAGTTACGGCGTCCGAAGATGCAACGATAGGGACTATGAAGCCAAGGATTCTGGTTGTCGACGATGACACCGCACTCGCGGAGATGCTTACCATCGTGCTCCGCGGCGAAGGTTTCGATCCCTATGTGGTCGGGGACGGGACGCAGGCGTTGACCGCGGTCCGGGAGACACGCCCGGACCTGGTGTTGCTGGACCTGATGTTGCCCGGAATGAACGGCATCGATGTGTGCCGAGTGCTGCGGGCAGATTCCGGTGTTCCCATCGTGATGTTGACGGCGAAGACGGACACCGTAGACGTGGTTCTCGGATTGGAGTCCGGCGCCGACGACTACATCATGAAGCCGTTCAAGCCCAAGGAGTTGGTGGCGCGCGTCAGGGCCCGACTGCGTCGGACCGATGACGAGCCCGCCGAATTGCTCAGCATCGCCGACCTCGTGATCGACGTTCCCGCGCACAAGGTGAGCCGAGGCGACGAACTGATTTCGCTCACACCCCTCGAATTCGATCTCTTGGTGGCCCTCGCGCGCAAGCCGCGACAGGTGTTCACCCGCGAGGTACTGCTCGAGCAGGTGTGGGGCTACCGACACGCAGCTGACACCCGACTTGTCAACGTGCACGTGCAGCGCCTGCGCGCCAAGGTCGAGACTGACCCCGAGAACCCAGAAGTGGTCTTGACGGTCAGGGGGGTCGGCTATAAGGCCGGACCGCCGTGACAGGTGTTTCCCGATGGCGGCGGCGCGTCAATCGACGCGTTTCACCGGTCCTGCGGTGGGGCCGCTCACTGAGCAATACTCTCGCGCACACATGGCGTCGTTCGCTGCAGTTGAGGGTTGTCGTCTCGACTTTGACTTTGTCACTCATCGTCATCGTCGTGCTCGGCGTCGTGTTAACGAGCCAGATCACCGACCGTTTGCTCGAAACGAAGATCAATGCGGCGATCGAGGAGATGGACCGCGCTCGCAGCACCGTCGAGGCTGAGCTGGCCGGCACGGATGGCAGTAGTTCGCTGACTACCCAGCTCGACACGGCCAGTGCCGCGCTGACCAACAGGGGGCCAGACCCGGGTCAGGCGTCGGATTCGGCCGGCACTTTTGATCCCGCGCTGATCGTGCCCGCGGCGGGGACTCGCCCGATGGCGTCGAGCGGACCGGCGGATCAGATCCCGCAATCGCTGCGCGATTTCGTGGCGGCGGGTCAGGTCAGCTATCAGTTCGCCACGGTGAACGACCCCGACGGCTATTCGGGGCCTGCATTGATTGTCGGAAGCCCCACGGCCTCCGCTATCTCGACGCTGGAGCTGTATCTCGTGTTCCCGTTGGCAAGCGAGGGCCGCAGCCTGGCGCTTGTTCGCGGTACGCTGATGGTCGGTGGCGCGGTGCTCGCCGTGCTGCTCGCGGCAATCGCACTCCTCGTAGCCCGTCAGGTAGTGCTGCCGATCCGATCGGCCTCGCGGATCGCTGTGCGCTTCGCAGATGGCCGGTTGAAGGAGCGAATGCCGGTTCGCGGCGAGGACGACATGGCCCGGCTGGCGATGTCGTTCAACGAAATGGCCGAGAGCCTGTCCAAACAGATCACCCAACTCGAGGAGTTCGGCAATCTCCAGAAGCGGTTCACGTCCGACGTGAGTCATGAGCTACGTACCCCGCTGACTACGGTGCGGATGGCGGCAGACCTGATTCACGACGGAAGCCACGACCTCGACCCGGTGCTTCGGAGGTCGTCGGAGTTGCTGGTTGCCGAACTCGACCGTTTCGAGGGCCTGCTGGCCGACCTCCTCGAGATCAGCAGGCACGACGCCGGCGTGGCCGAACTGGCCTCGGAGCAACTCGACGTCCGAATGTGTGTCCGGGCGGCGCTCTCGACCGTGCACCACCTTGCTCGGGAGAGCGGCACCGAGTTGATCGTCGACCTGCCGAACGATCCGGTGATGGCTGAGGTCGACCCGAGGCGGGTGGAACGGATTCTGCGGAATCTCCTGGCCAACGCCATCGACCACGGAGAGGGCAAGCCGGTGTTGTTGCGCGTGCGTGCCGACGACAGCGCGGTTGCATTCATCGTGCGCGATCAGGGCGTGGGGCTTCGGCCGGGCGAGGAAAAGTTGGTGTTCAACCGGTTCTGGCGGTCCGATCCGTCGCGCGTGAGGCGTTCGGGCGGCACCGGCTTGGGGCTCGCAATCAGTGTGGAGGACGCAAACCTGCACGACGGCAGGCTCGAAGCCTGGGGCGAGCCCGGAAGGGGTGCGTGCTTCCGCTTGACGCTGCCGCTGGTTCGGGGGCGAAAGGTCGTATCGAGTCCGCTGCCCCTGAAGCCGGGAACGGGGGAGGTCCTGAAGCCGGGAACCGGGGAGGCCCCGAAGCCGGCGACGGTGGAGGCCCTGAAGCCGGCCACCGCTGAAGATGTTCAAGAACGGTCGAATCCCGAAGTGCTCCCGTTACCCGTGCCCGACGACGGTCCACCGGGTGGAGATGCTCCCCAATCCGCCCCCGAAATGCGTGAGCGGGCACATGTCGGCGACCGCGACCGCTCAACTTTGCCGGAGCAGGACGCATGATGTCCCTCCGGAACTCTGTCACCGGCGCGCGGTCGGCGCTCGCTGCGGCTGCTATTGCCGTGCTCTTGGTGGTGAGCGGATGCGCGAGCCTGCCAGATGCCTCGACACCGCAGGCGATCGGGACGGTCAACACCGATCCGCCCGGGTCCAGTGTCGTGGCCCCCGCGCCCGGCCGTGCTCCTGATCTCCTGCTGCGTGACTTTTTCGAGGCTATTACCGATCCGTCCGATCAGCACCTTGCCGCCCGCCAATTCCTCACCCCGACGGAAGCCGAGAGCTGGGACGACGCCGGAAGCGTTACCGTCGTCGACAAGATCGATGTACTCCCCGAGGAACGGACTGCCGACAGGGCGACCTACACAATCCGCGCCAACAAGGTGGGACAACTCGAGCCCGGCGGGCAGTATGTCGCGATGGACGGCAGCTTCCAGACGGAAATCAGCCTCTCACGAGATGATGGTGAGTGGCGGATCTCGGAGTTGCCCGACGGTGTGATCCTGGACCGAGCGAAGTTCCTGAACTCCTACCAGCGAAAGTCGCTGTACTTCCTGGATCCGAGCGAAACGATGGTGGTCCCGGACCCACGCTGGGTGTGGGCTCCGCAGGATCGGATGGCACTGCAGCTCGTAGACCTGCTGATCGACGGGCCGAAGGGAGCTTTGTCGTCGGCGGTGCGCAACGAACTCGGCGGCGACGTGTCGGTCGTCGGCCAGATAATGAAGGCGGACGGGCGTTCGGTGCACGTGGGGTTGAATCTCGGTGGAATTCGGATCGACTTCGCAGGATTGGGCGCCAAGGACGAACTGGCGAAGCAGTTGTTCGCAGCCCAAGTGATCTGGACCCTGGCCAATGCGGGGATCTCCGGACCGTATGTCCTGCTTGCAGACGGTCAGCCCTTGGACAACCGGTACCCCAACGGCTGGACTACCGCGGACGTTGCGTCGATGAATCCCTTTGCGACCTCGAGTGCGGCGGTGGGCCTGCACGCCCTGCGCGAGGGTTCGATGGTGAGTGTCGCCGGTGGGGGTGTCACCCCGGTGCCCGGCTACTTCGGCTCCACAGGCAATATGCGTTCGCTCGCGCTGTCACAGGATGGGCGGATGGTTGCAGCGGTGGCTGATACCGGGCTGGACGAGCCCGAGCCCACGAGCGCGTTGATGGTCGGTACTTACGGGGAAGGTGCGGCGATGGTGCTCGAGGGTGACGCCATCACCAGGCCGACATGGGCACCGGGGGGTTCGGCGATCTGGGCGGTAGTGAACGGCGACAAGGTCATTCGCGTACTGCGCGATCCCGCTACCGGGCGGACGTCGGTGGTCGACGTCGATGCGGGCGCCATCAGAGCGCTCGGTTCCACGATTACGGAGTTGCGACTGTCCCGAGACGGTGTGCGGGCTGCGCTCATCGTCGATGGCAAGGTGTATCTCGCAATCGTGACGCAGTTGCCGAACGGCGAGTACTCCCTCACCAATCCGCACGCGGTGGCCAACGGGCTCGGCAGCCCTGCTGTCTCGCTCGACTGGAGTACCAGCGACACCATCGTGGTTGCTCGCTCGGCGTCCGAGATGCCGGTTGTGCAGGTGGCGGTCGACGGCTCGCGCTTGGACGCGCTGCCCAGTCGTAACCTCACGACCCCGGTCGTGGCGGTTGACGCATCGACAACCACCGAGTTCGTCGCGGACGCGCGGGCCGTCTTTCAACTGAACAACAACGATCCGGCTGGTGACCGGTACTGGCGGGAGGTACCCGGACTGACGGGTGTAAAGGCAATTCCGATCCAACCGGGCTGATAGATGGCGGCGTGGGCTTGATGTCGGTGTCGCCACGGATACTGCCCAAATGCGCTCTGTGCCCGGCTCACGGACTCTGTTGGACTTGATGCTGCCAGTTGAATGTGGCGGCTGCGCGGTCCCCGGGACGCGGTGGTGTGACCGCTGCGCCGCGGAGTTGGCCGATGACCCCGTGCTCGTATGTCCGCGGGTTGACCCCGGCGTTCCCGTTTGGGCCCTCGGCCGCTATTCGGGGCCTCGTCGGCGCGCGGTCATCGCGGCCAAGGAGCGAGGGCGCCGTGATCTCGCCGGGCCGCTCGGATTCGCCGTCTCCGGTGCCCTTGCGCGCCTCCGGCAGTGGGGTGAACTCGATGCGTCCGAGAGGACCCCGGTTGTCGTTGTGCCGGCTCCGACCCGGGCCAGAACTGCCCGGGCGCGGGGTGGCGATCCGGTCACTCGCATAGCCGTCGAGGCGGTCGGATACAGACGGGTGTGCCCAGCGCTCGCGATGAGGGCCGGAGTGCGCGATTCGGTCGGGCTGTCAGCCGATCAGCGGCGCGCAAACCTCGGCGGCGGCATCCGGCTCACTCGCCGGGGTGCGCGCTTCGCCCGATGTGTGGATCCGAATTACATAGGGCTGCAAAAAGTGTCGGTGGTATTGCTAGACGATGTGGCAACGACCGGAGCGACCGCGACGGAGTCGATCAGGGTGTTGTCGCGGTCGGGCATTCGAGTGAGTGCGACGGTAGTCATAGCGGCTGCGGGATGAATTGCTGTTGAATAGTGGCACAGGCGCAAGTTACGGACTAGCGTCGCCAGCACACCCGAGAACACAGGTAGGAGGTGATACTTCGAACCTGGTGCCAGGCGGGTCCCCACCTGGCAATGCTCAACTTCGCCGCCGCCCAGTGCAGGGCGGGGGCCGTAATCGGGAGGTACGAGTGACGACCCCTTCGCAAGCCTCGGTCATCGACGACAGCACTACAGATCTACCGCAAAAGACAGGTACGGCCCACGCTGAGATTGTCGTCAAAGGACGCAACGTCGAGGTACCCGACCACTTCCGCGTGTACGTCTCGGAGAAGCTGTCGCGGCTCGAGCGCTTCGACCCTTCCATCTACCACTTCGATGTGGAACTTCAGCACGAACGCAATCGACGCCAGATGAAGAGCTGTCAACGCGTCGAAATCACAGCCCGCGGCAAGGGGCCGGTAGCCCGAGCCGAGGCGTCCGCCGATAGCTTCTACGCAGCATTCGAGTCGGTCACCGCCAAGCTCGAGAGCAGGCTCCGTCGCACAAAGGACCGGAAGAAGATCCACTACGGAGAAAAGACCCCGGTTTCGGTCGCCGAGGCTACCGCTGCGCTGGCAGCGGACAACAGCCTCGGAATCAGCCCAGACATCTCCCTGGACGGCCAGGAGCCGGACGAATACACACCAGGTCGAGTCGTGCGCACCAAAGAGCACAAGGCGACGCCGATGACGGTCGACGACGCACTGTACGAGATGGAGCTGGTCGGGCATGATTTCTTCTTGTTCCACGACAAGGAGTCGGACAGGCCGTCGGTTGTCTATCGGCGACACGCGTTCGACTATGGAATCATCCGTCTGGCGTGACATTCCCACACACGATTTGACACTCTGAATGGACGGGCTACTCCCTCGATAGCGAGAGCGCCTACCATGGATCCGGTCGGGGGTCTTCGACCTCCGGCCGGATTTGTGTGCAACCCATTCATCCACCGCCGAAGATTGAGGACGAACAAGACTGTGCCGTCGCTATCGCTATCGAAGCTGCTCCGTGTTGGTGAGGGTCGCATGGTTAAGCGACTCAAGCACATCGCCGACCACGTTTCCTCGATGTCGTCCGAGGTAGAGGACCTATCGGATGAGCAGCTCCGCGCAAAGACCGACGAGTTCCGCGCCCGGTACCGAGACGGTGAGTCGCTCGACGAGCTACTGCCCGAAGCGTTCGCGGTCGCGCGAGAGGCCTCTTGGCGGGTCATCGACCAGAGGCACTTCCACGTGCAGATCATGGGTGGGGCCGCCCTCCACTTCGGCAACATCGCCGAAATGAAGACGGGTGAAGGAAAGACCCTGACCTGCGTGTTGCCCGCGTATCTCAACGCCATTTCGGGTGACGGCGTGCATGTGGTCACCGTCAACGACTACCTGGCAAAGCGTGACTCCGAGTGGATGGGACGTGTTCACCGTTTCCTCGGACTAGAGACCAGCGTGATCCTGTCAGGCATGTCGCCTGCCGAGCGTCGCGCAGCATATGCGGCCGACATCACCTACGGTACGAACAACGAGTTCGGGTTCGACTACCTGCGCGACAACATGACGCACTCCCTGGACGATCTCGTCCAGCGCGGTCACAACTTCGCCGTGGTCGACGAGGTCGACTCCATCCTGATCGACGAGGCGCGCACACCGCTCATCATCTCCGGGCCCGCCGACGCATCCAGCAAGTGGTACGCGGAGTTCGCCCGCATCGCCCCGCTGCTGAAGCGGGATGTGCACTACGAGGTCGACATCCGCAAGCGCACGGTCGGTGTGCACGAGGCCGGCGTCGAGTTGGTCGAGGACCAACTCGGTATCGAGAACCTGTACGAGGCGACGAACTCGCCGCTCGTGAGCTACCTGAACAACGCCATCAAGGCCAAGGAGCTCTACACCAGGGACAAGGATTACATCGTCCGCGACGGCGAGGTGATCATCGTCGACGAGTTCACCGGTCGTATCCTCGCCGGTCGCCGGTACAACGAGGGCATGCATCAGGCGATCGAGGCCAAGGAAAGGGTCGAGATCAAGGCCGAGAACCAGACCCTCGCGACGATCACCTTGCAGAACTACTTCCGCCTCTACGACAAATTGTCGGGCATGACGGGTACGGCCGAGACCGAGGCCGCCGAGCTGCATCAGATCTACAGCCTCGGTGTCATCCCGATCCCGACCAACCGCCCGATGGTGCGCGTCGACCAAGGCGACCTGATCTACAAGACCGAGGAAGCCAAGTTCAACGCGGTGGTCGATGACGTCGTGGAGCGGCACGGACGAGGCCAGCCGGTCCTGATCGGTACTACCAGTGTCGAGCGGTCGGAGTACCTGTCGAAGCAGTTCACCAAGCGGGGTGTGGCGCACAATGTGCTGAACGCGAAGTTCCACGAGCAGGAAGCCACGATCATCGCCGAGGCGGGAAGGTCGGGCGCGGTCACCGTCGCGACCAACATGGCTGGCCGTGGAACCGACGTCGTGCTCGGTGGTAACCCCGACATCATCGCCGACATCGCGCTACGCAAGCGGGGTCTCGACCCGGTCCATACCCCCGAGGAATACGAGGCCGCATGGGACGAGGTCCTCGAGCAAGTCAAGGCCGACGTGAAAGCCGATGCGGATCAGGTCCGCGAAGCGGGCGGGCTGTACGTTCTCGGCACCGAGCGGCATGAGTCACGACGCATCGACAACCAGTTGCGCGGTCGTTCCGGTCGTCAGGGGGATCCGGGTGAATCGCGGTTCTATCTCTCGCTCGGCGACGAGTTGATGCGGCGGTTCAACGGTGCGGCACTCGAATCGATCATGACGAGACTGAGCCTGCCCGACAACGTTCCCATCGAGGCGAAGATGGTCTCGAGGGCCATCAAGAGCGCTCAGACACAGGTCGAGCAGCAGAACTTCGAGATCCGCAAGAACGTCCTCAAGTACGACGAAGTGATGAACCAGCAGCGCACGGTCATCTACAACGAGCGCCGCCAGATCCTTGAAGGCAAGGATATGGAGGGTCAGGTCGAGAAGATGATCACCGATGTGGTCACCGCCTACGTCGACGGCGCGACCGCAGAGGGCTATGTCGAGGACTGGGATCTCGAACAGCTGTGGACTGCGCTCAAGACGCTCTACCCCGTCGAACTGGACTACAAGGAACTCATCGGTGAGGAGGACGACGACGCGACGAAGGACATCTCGAGTTCCGAGCTGAGGGCGGTCCTTCTCGAAGATGCGCATGCGGCATACGCACGCCGAGAAGCCGAGATCGATGCTGTCGCCGGAGAGGGGGGGATGCGTGAGCTCGAGCGGCGCGTGCTGTTGAGCGTTCTCGACCGCAAGTGGCGCGAGCACCTCTACGAGATGGACTACCTCAAGGAGGGCATCGGCCTGAGGGCGATGGCACAGCGGGATCCGCTCGTGGAGTACCAGCGCGAGGGGTTCGACATGTTCAGCGGAATGCTCGAGGGGCTGAAGGAGGAGTCGGTCGGATTCCTGTTCAACCTTCAGGTCGAGGCAGCACCGGCACAGGAAGCGGCGGCTCCAGGTATCACCGTCACGGCGTCATCTGCCGCGGCGACCGCGACATCTGCGCCAGTAGCCGCGCGTCCTCTGCCCACAGAGGAAGCGTCACGGCAGGCCCAGGGCACCGCGGCTCCAGCGGCGCTGCGTGCCAGGGGGCTGCCTGACGCCGACACGCGCGGATACACGTATTCCGGGCCGGCCGAGGACGGCAATGCTCAACTCAGTCGACGCGGTTCGGACGACACCGCCGTGGACAGCGGCACTCGGCGTGAGCGCCGCGAGGCCGCCAGGGCGCAGTCGAAGGGGAAGAAGGCACCCCGGGCGAAGCGCAAGCGCTGAGGCTCCGGCCGCCTGATCAGCCGATGACTATTGAGGTGATGGTCCAGCCCGTGTCGGGCACCTGTTCGACACGGGCAGCGATCACAAAGATCCGGCGGCCCCTGCTGTAGGTACCGAAGGCCTCGAAAGCGGACGGTTCGATCGCGCGCAGATGCACCCGGACGAGCGTAGCGGCGCCGAGTTGCCTGGTAGGGGAGTCGGCGACAGCATGTGCGCGAATGACGTCGAGGAGCGACGGCGACAACAGTGGGCGCAGCTGTCGCACGTTCCGACGCCGGTCCACCACCTCGAGAACGAGACGGAACGCCTGCTCCGTGAAACGCTGCGCGTCCGGAGCAAGCGGGCTGCCCGGCCCCGCAGACGGCCTCGGTCGGGGTGACGTACCCGAGTGCGGCGAGGGGCGAGACCGCCCCCGGCCCAACGTGTGCCGTCCGGTCGAAGGCGCGGAACGGGATACAGCCGGCGGAGGTGCAGATACCGCCTGGGCTGCCGGTTCGAACCGCGGCGCTCGTGACAGGAACGTGTAGGACTCACTCATTTCTTCCCCCCGGTTTCGGCATGAGACGGCCGTCGTGCGGCCATGGTGTCATGGATCCCTCTGTCGTGTAGCCGAATTGAGCAGCGGAACCTAGGGTTGGTGCGTGCTGGGACCGAATTCGGACTTCGGTGAGGTGCCGGCAGGTGCAGATAAGGATGAGACAGCGATGCTTCTCGATGTGGATCGAGAAGGGATGCCAGAGGAGTAGGGCTCGAGATGGTGACGAGACTGTCAACGCAGGACGCGTCGTTCTATTTCCTCGAGACAAGCAACACGCCGATGCACGTGGGTTCACTCGCGACCTTCCGGAAGCCGTCGAGCGGGTTGTCTTACGAGGAGTTGCTCTGCCTCGTCGAGGAGCGGCTCAGGCTCGTGCCGCGATACCGGCAAAAGGTCCGGGAGGTAGCACTGGGGCTGTCCCGTCCGGTATGGGTGGACGACCGAGACTTCGATATCGAGTACCACATTCGGCGGTCGGCGCTGCCGAAGCCGGGCTCGGATGAGCAGTTGCACGAGCTGGTCGCGCGACTCACTTCGCGGCGGCTCGACGAGACTCGCCCGCTGTGGGAGATGTACCTCGTGGAGGGTCTGTCGAACGATCGCTTCGCGATCTTCACCAAGTCCCATGCCTCTCTGGTCGACGGAGAGAGCGCGCTCGACATCAGTCAGGTGATCTTCGATTCGGCGCCGACGCGCCCGCCTGCGCTAGAGGAACTGTGGATGCCCGCCCGTCCGCCCAGCGAATCGACGCTGATAGCAGGCGCACTGGCTGAGATGGTGTCGCGTCCGGGCGAAGCGCTGGCATCACTGCGGATTACGCTCGGCGACATGTCCGCGTCCTTAGGCGGCGCCTTGGGGGCAGTGAGCAAGGTTGCCTCCGTGGTACGCGCTGCCGCGCAGCCGGTGCCTGAGACCCCCCTCAACGCAGCTGTTTCCCGCAACCGGCGGTTCGCCGTCGCCAAGACCGAACTGGGAGATTACCGGAAGATCCGCGCGCGCTATGGGTGCGAGGTGAACGATGTGATCCTCGCGGTGATCACCGGGGCGTTGCGAAACTGGCTCTTGTCACGAGGCGAGCCGGTGACGGAGTCCACTGCTGTGCGTACCTCGGTGCCGATGTCGGTCTATGCGGCAGATCTCGAGAGCGATGCCGAAGCGGACATCCACGACAAGGCGGCGGATTCGCTGAGCGAAGTGTCTGCATTCCTCGTCGACCTACCGGTCGGGGAGCCGAACCCGGTGATACGTCTGTCGCATATCGCCCACGCTACTGAGGCGCAGGCGATACAGGGCCGTCGTGTCCCTGTGGAGCGGCTGATGCGTTTGGTCGGGTTCGCGCCTGCCACTTTGCAGGCCATGGGTGCTCGGGCGGCAAGTACCTTCCCGCAGTGGATGTTCAATCTCACGGTCACGAACGCCCCGGGTCCGCAGATGCCGCTGTATGTCGGGGGGGCGAGGATGCTGGAGATGTATCCGGTGGCGCCCTTGCAGAAGAACCAGACTTTGAGCATTGCGTTGACCTCCTACGACGGCGATGTCTACTACGGTTTGAATGCAGACCGCGACGCCATGGCCGATGTGGACGTGGTGGCGGCGCTGATACACGAATCACTCGAGGAGTTGTTGGATGCCAGTCGGTGAGTGGTCCGCAGGATGTAGAGCGGGTGACGTATGACGAGGATTTACGTCCCCGCGACGATCGAGATTCTCGGGCGGTTGGTCGCAGATCAGGAGTTCGATCCCATGAGCAGGACTGCGTTCGCGGTTACCGCAACTCTGCGCGAGGCGTACTCGTCCGGCGACGACGAGGAACTGGCCGAAGTCGCGATGGACGAGGCGGCGAGGGCTTCGCTGCGACTGATCGCAGGTCGAGTGGCCGAGGGCGGGGCAGAAGGTGTTCGCTTCCGACGCGCCGTGGTCGCGGCCGACGTCGAAGAGGTGACCCCGCGGCCAGACCTCGACGATGCCGTGGTGCGGTTGCCCGGTCCTGTCACCATCGCGCAGGTCGCAGCGGTGCACGTTGACCTCGAGGAGGCCGAGCGAGACGTCGAACGAGCGGCATCGGTGATTGACGAGGCGGACCTTGGTGATTCGGACGCCGAGTTCGTTCTGGGTGACGCCGAAGACCACGCCTTGGCGTGGTATGCCACTCAGGAACTTCCGTTCCTGCTCGAATTGCTGTGACCCGGACTACCCCGTACTCCAAGGTAACCTACGCCTCCGTAAGTGGATTGGCCTTGCGGTAGCGTAGGTCGTGACTAAACAGGTGGAGGTCGGATGGGTCTGAAGAATTGGGTAGAGGCACCCGCAGCTGCGGTTGTGCCCGCCACGAGGTCCAAGCTCAATTGGTTGCGCGGTGCGGCTGCTCGGCTCACGACGCCACTCCTTCCCGACGACTACCTGCACCTGGCCAACCCGTTGTGGTCGGCACGTGAACTACGTGGCCAGATCGTCGAGGTTCGCGCCGAGACGGCGGATTCGGCCACGATCGTCATCAAGCCCGGCTGGGGATTCAACTTCGACTACGTGCCGGGGCAGTACATCGGCATCGGATTGCACGTCGATGGACGCTGGCATTGGCGTTCGTACTCCCTTACTTCGCCCCCGAACTGGGATGACAAGCTCATCTCCATCGCAGTCAAGGCGATGCCTGAAGGGCTCCTGTCGAGTCACCTCGTCAACGGAGTGCCTTCCGGCACCATCGTTCGGCTCGCGACCCCGACCGGGAACTTCGCACTGCCCGACCCACCGCCGGAGCGAATCCTGTTCCTCACCGCGGGAAGTGGTATCACACCTGTGATGTCGATGCTGCGCACGATGAACCGGCGCGGACAGTTGCCTGACGTTTTCCATGTGCATTCGGCGCCTACAGATGCCGACGTGATGTTTGCCGACGAACTCAACCGCCTTCACGACGAGCACGCAGACTTCCGCTGCAAGATTCAGCTCACCCGCAGCGAGGGAAAGTTCGCTTTGTCCTCACTCGACGAAGTGTGCCCGGACTGGCGTGAACGGCAGACGTGGGCCTGTGGCCCGCTGCCGATGCTCGACGAAATCGAGACGCTGTGGCGCGACGAGAATATCGAGGACAATCTACATCTCGAGCGGTTCGCCGTCTCCCGTGCCGATACTTCGGGTCAAGGTGGGACGGTGACGTTTGCCAAGACCGAGAAGACGCTCTCCATCGACGGTGCGACCACACTCCTCGAGGCCGGCGAGAAGGCCGGGGTGCTGATGCCGTTCGGCTGCCGGATGGGCATCTGCCAGACGTGTGTCGTGCCCATCCTTTCGGGTCACGCCGTCGACCTGAGGTCCGGCAAGCAGCACGCCGAGGGTGACCGAGTCCAGACCTGTATCTCGGCTGCGGCAGGGGACTGCACGCTCGACGCATGAGTGAGGGGCCTGTTCACCTCACTCCGCTATTCTCGTCATTCTCATCAGACGGAGGAGAACGGTGGCAATCACCGACATCAAAGAGTTTGCGCACCTCACCGCCGCGGATATCGAGTCGCTCGGGCGTGAACTCGATGGTATCCGGCTCGAGGTGGAGGACTCACGAGGAATTCGTGACGCCCGATACATCCGACGCACGATCAGGGCTCAGAGGCTCCTCGAGCTCGGTGGCAGGCTCGCGTTGTTCGGAAGCAAGTACCGGCCTGCGTGGCTGATCGGTACTGCGATGCTCTCGGTCTCGAAGATCGTCGAGAACATGGAGCTCGGTCACAATGTGATGCACGGCCAGTGGGACTGGATGAACGACCCGGAGATTCACTCGGTGTCGTGGGAGTGGGATCAGACAGGACCGTCCGAGCACTGGAAGCGGGCCCACAACTACTCGCACCATACGTTCACGAATATCGTCGGAATGGACGAGGACGTCGGATTCGGCATCCTCAGAATGACCCGTGACGAGCCGTGGCGACCGATCAACTTGTTGCAACCGATTGCGAACGTCATCTTGGCCGCCACCTTCGAGTGGGGTATCGCTCTTCACGACCTCGCTTCCGCCAGGGAACTCGAAGGCGCCGACCGTCGCCAGCTCAATTCTCAGGCCAACAAGGACTTCGCCCGCAAGGTCTTTCGGCAGGTCGGCAAGGACTTCGTCTTGTTCCCGGCGCTGACCGGCCCGGCGTGGAAGTCGACTTTGTTGGCCAATGCGACGGCGAACCTCACCCGAAACCTATGGGCGTACGTGGTGATTTTCTGTGGCCACTTCCCGGATGGTGCCGAGAAGTTCACGGTCGAGGAATACGAGAACGAGACCCGCCACGAGTGGTATTTGCGGCAGATGCTCGGGAGCGCCAACTTCAACTCCGGCAGGGTCATGGGTTTCATGTCCGGAAATCTGAGCTACCAGATCGAGCACCACCTTTTCCCTGATCTGCCGAGCAATCGGTATCCGCAGATCGCGGTGAAGGTTCGGGCGTTGTGCGAGAAATACGACCTTCCGTACACAACCGGTTCTTTGGCCAAACAGTACTTGCTGGCGCTGCGCACGATCCACAAACTCGCTCTGCCGGATAGGTTTCTGCGGGCAACGGCCGATGACGCCCCCGAGACGTCGTCGGAGCGCAAGTTCCGAGACGCGGGTGCGGCCGTGGTCGAGACATTGCGTACGGATCCGGTTACCGGGGAGCGTCGGGGATTGCTGTGGGCGCTGCGCGCCCGCGCAGAAGCAAAGATTGCCAGTCGTCGCCGGCGATGACCCTCACGTAAGCCTTCAGGTAGCCTACGGTACCGTAGGTTACGACCCGGTAGGTGAATCCAGTGCCGGCCTGGTGTGAACTTGTCGACTCAGCGAGGAAGAGGTTCCATGGCGATTGCCGATGTCAAGGAATACGCGCATCTCACCGATGCCGATGTCGAAGCACTCGGACGTGAGCTGGATGCGATCCGCCGCGAAATCGAGGAGTCGCGCGGGGAGCGCGACGCCCGCTACATACGCAACACGATCCGACTTCAGCGTGGACTCGAGATCAGCGGGCGGGCAGTCTTGTTTGCCAGCCGCAAGCGCCCGGCATGGTTGCTCGGAACAGGCTTGCTCGGTCTCTCGAAGATCATCGAGAACATGGAACTCGGCCACAATGTGATGCACGGCCAGTGGGACTGGATGAACGATCCGGAAATCCACTCGACGACCTGGGAGTGGGACAACACCGACCCGTCGGCGCACTGGAAGCAGACGCACAACTACCTGCATCACAAGTACACGAACGTCCTTGGCATGGACGACGATGTCGGATACGGCCTGATTCGGGTGACCCGCGATCAGCGCTGGAGCCCGTTCAACTACGGCAATCTGGTCTACAACGCACTGCTGGCGCTGATGTTCCAGTATGGCGTGGCCATCCAGCATCTCGAACTGGGCAAGGTCGCGATGGGGCGAGATGACCGGGACGAAACCAAGCGCAAGTTGCGTGAGGTCGGACAGAAGATCGGCAAGCAGGTCGCGAAGGACTACGTTGTGTTCCCGGCGCTGGCCGGTAAGTCGTGGAAGTCCACGTTGACCGCGAACATGACCGCCAACGTCATCCGCAACGTGTGGACCAACGCAGTCATCTTCTGTGGCCACTTCCCGGACGGTGCCGAGAAGTTCACGAAGTCGGATGTCGACAACGAGACGCGCGCCGAGTGGTACCTGCGTCAGATGCTCGGCAGTGCCAACATCACGGGCGGCCCGGTCATGCACTTCATGACGGGCAACTTGAGCCACCAGATCGAGCACCACATCTACCCGGATCTGCCGTCGAATCGGTACGCCGAGATCGCCGTGAAGGTGCGGGCGCTGTGCGACAAGTACGACCTGCCCTACACGACCGGGCCGTTCCTCTTGCAGTACGCGAAGTCATGGCGCACGATCGCCAAGCTGTCGTTGCCGAACAAGTACCTGAAGGCAACGGTGGACGACGCTCCTGAGACGGCATCCGAGCGTAAGTTCGGTGGAAACACCACGGCGACAATCGATCCCGTCACCGGGAACCGTCAGGGACTGAAAGCCGCGATCAAGCGGACCCGCAAGAGTCGAGGGCTGCGCGCGCTGTTCTCGCGCTAGGAGGTCTTGCTACGGCGCGGTTCGTCCCCTCACCAAGCTTCGTTCGAAGCGATTGCGGTGAGGAGGTGACGGACCGCGCCGACCCGTCTGGCCGACTTGCCCTCGAGTTCATCGAGTGCACACTCGGGATCGGCTGGCGGGCCGAGGTGAGTGCAGCCTCTCGGACAGTCCTCGATCGCGGCGGCGAGATCAGAGAAGGCGGAAACAACGTTCCCGGGAGAGATGTGGGCTAGCCCGAACGACCTGATTCCCGGGGTGTCGATCACCCACCCGCCTGTCGGAAGCGGCAGGGCCACGGATTGGGTGGATGTGTGGCGTCCCTTGCCGACGCCCGAGACCTCTCCGACCGCTCGATCAGCATTCGGCACGAGTCGATTGACAAGCGTCGACTTGCCGACGCCCGAGTGGCCGATCAGCGCGGTGAGCCGGCCCGCGAGCATCGAACTCACCTCGTCGATCGGGTCGTCGCGGCCCGCCACTACGACGGGAAGATCGAGATCGGCGAATGCGCTCGCGAACTCCTCGGGCGACTCGAGGTCGCTCTTCGTCAGGCACACGATGGGACTCAGCCCGCCTACATAGGCGGCGACGAGCGCGCGCTCCACGAAACCGGTTCGCGGTGGCGGGTCCGCGAGCGCTACCACGATCAGCAACTGTTGCGCGTTGGCCACGACGATCCGCTCGTAGGGGTCGGTGTCGTCCGCGGTGCGTCGCAGAACGGTGGTGCGATCGGCCACTCGCACGATCCTGGCCAGTGTGTCGGGCTTGCCGGAAAGGTCACCGACGATGCTGACCTCGTCGCCCACCACGATCGGAGTGCGCCCCAGTTCGCGCGCACGCATCGTCACGATCAACCGGTTCGGATCGCCGCCGAGAACGCAACCCCATCGCCCGCGGTCGACCGACACGACCATTGCCGATTCCGCGGTGAGATGCTCGGGTCTCGTCTTGGTGCGTGGGCGGCTTCCTCGACCCGGGCGCACCCGGACGTCGGACTCGTCGTACTGCCGGCGACTCAGGAGGTTACCTTTCGCCCGGTATCCGTCACTCCGGACAGCATTGTGGCCCAAAGGTTCTCGAACCCGGGCAAAGTCTTGGCCGTTGTTCCGATGTCTTCGATCTCGACGCCGTCGACGGCCAGACCGATGATGGCGCCTGCGGTGGCCATTCGGTGGTCGGCGTAGGAGCGCCACGTCCCGCCGTGTAGTTCTGCGGGGACGATCGACAGCCCGTCTTCGGTTTCGGTGGCATTCCCGCCGAGCGAGTTGATCTCGTGCGCGAGTGCGGCCAGCCGGTCGGTCTCGTGCCCGCGCAAGTGCGCGATGCCACGTAGGTTCGACGGGCCATCGGCGAGTGCGGCGAGTGCGGCGACGGTGGGAGTGAGTTCACCGACGTCGTGAAGGTCGATGTCGAGTCCGGCCAGCTTGTTCGGACCACGCACAGTCAGGTTCGACCCCTCGAGGTGTACTTCGGCGCCCATCGCGGCGAGGATGTCGCGGATTGCGTCGCCGGGTTGGGTCGTGTCGCCCGGCCACAGCGGCACTGTGACCCGACCGCCCGTCACGGCGGCAGCTGCGAGGAACGCGGTGGCGTTGGACAGGTCGGGCTCGATCACCCAGTCGACGGCCCGTGTTGTGCCCGGACGGACGCGCCAGGTATCGGGGCCACCGCCGGTCGCCGGTGTCGATACCTCGATCCCTGCCCGGCGCAGCATCTCTACGGTCATGTCGATGTGCGGCATGGACGGTATGGCCTTGCCTTCGTGATGGACGGTGACGCCCTCGTCGAAAGCGGCCGCTGACAGCAGCAGGCCCGAGACGAACTGGGACGACGCGGATGCGTCGATCGTGACGCTCCCTCCACGCAACGACCCGGTTCCATGGACGGTGAAGGGGAGCGTGTCGCCTTCGACCTGGGCTCCGAGTCCGCGCAGGGCGTCGAGGATCGTTCCCAGCGGCCTGGATCGCGCTTGCTCGTCACCGTCGAATCGGACAGCGCCGTCGGCGAGTGTGGCCAGGGGAGGCAGGAAGCGCATGACTGTCCCCGCCAGGCCGCAATCGACTGCACCGCCTCGGAGTGAACCGGGAGTGACCCGCAGTGTCGAACCGTCCCCTACCGCTTCGACGGTGATGCCGAGCGTGCGCAATGCGTCGATCATCAGGTCGGTGTCGCGGCTGCGGAGTGCCCCGCTCAGGGTTGACGGACCGTTCGCGAGTGCGGCAAGGATCAGCGCACGATTGGTGATGGATTTGGATCCGGGGAGGGCAACCGTCGCGACGACGGGCGCTTCGGCGCGGGGGGCTTTCCACAGGCTCGGGCTCACGGCTCCCATCTTCGCCTATCGAGCGTGCGAAGCGCAGGGGTGGGCGGTGTCGGGGCGAACTGACGGTGGTTCGTGCCACGCTGGTGGCATGTGCGGCAGATATGCAACCACTGCGGACCCGGCAACGCTGGCGGCCGACCTCGGTGCGATAGACGAGGCCAGCCTCGGTGCGATCGACGAGGCGGGCCTCGGTGCGATCGACGAGGCGGGCGAGGAATCGAGTACGCCCGACTACAACGTCGCACCCACCACTGCCGTGCTGACGGTTGTCGACCGCCACGGTGCCCGGCGCATCCGGCGGATGCGGTGGGGTCTCGTTCCGTCGTGGGCCGAGGAATTCGGCAAGGGTCCGGTGTTGTTCAACGCGCGGGCCGATTCGGTGGCCACCAAGCCCTCGTTCCGGAGCGCCTTCGCGCGCAAGCGGTGCCTCGTCCCGATGGACGGCTGGTACGAGTGGCAGACCGAGATCACCGAAGGCGAGACCGGTACGTCGGCGAAGAAGTCGAGCAGGGCGAGGAAGATCCCGTACTACATGTCGCCGGAGGACGGATCACGGCTGTACATGGCGGGATTGTGGTCGGTGTGGCGCGACCGGTCGGTTGATCAGTCGCCTCCGCTGCTGAGCTGCAGCATCATCACGGTTGATTCGGCAGCCCATTTGGAGGAGGTGCACGATCGGATGCCGCTCGTCATGCCTCGTGACCGGTGGGCCGCGTGGCTCGATCCAGAGCACGCGGCGTCGCCGGACCTGCTCGTAGCCTCACCCGACGCCATGTCCGGTATCACCGTGAGGAGGGTGTCCACACTCGTGAACTCTGTGAAGAACAACGGACCCCAACTCCTCGACCCGGTTTCCGAAGCTGGAGGCGGGTCGCAGGTGGGAGATCAGATCAGCGCTGAGTAGCGAGGAACCCTGGTCCTTCAGGGCGGGGAGGAATCGCGTCACGTGGTGGGTGGTGCACGAGTAGCTGAACGGCCACTGCGCACGTTGCAGTTTGGTTCTCGGTTGGTGTCGGTGGTCGCTGTTACGGTCCGGGGTGTGAAGCAGGTGGTGCGCGTGAAGTTACTGGCTGATGCCCAGCAACTCGACGCTGTGCTGCGCACTCTGGCCGTCTGCAACGACACCGCCACCCTGGTGGCTCGCATCGCGCACGAGAAGCGGGTGTTCCGCAAACGTGATCTGCGGGCGGTCACCTACGCCACCGCCCGCGGGCATGGTGGGTTGGGTGCGCAGGTGGCGCAGTCGGTGATCCGGAAGGTCGCCGACTCGTACACCACCCTGCGGGCCAACCTCCGCAACGGCAGATACGGGCCGAAAGGCTCCCGCCGCCGGGCGCGGGTGGAGAACACGCCGATCCGGTTCCGCCCGGACGCGGCGCAACCGTTCGACGACCGGTGCCTGTCCTGGCAGCACGACCAGGACGGTAGGGGTGGCACGGTGTCGATCTGGACGGTTGACGGCCGGATGAAGAATCTGCGGTTCGTTGGGCACCCCGACCAGGTGGCGATGCTCCGTGACTACCGGAAGGGGGAAACCGATCTCGTCGTACAGCGCGACCGGAAAGGGAACCCGACCGCGTACCTGATCGCCGTCTGCGACTTGCCCGACCCCCCGGTCGCCTCCGGGGAGCATCTGAACACCCCGGACGGGTGGATCGGGGTGGACCTGGGAATCGTGAACATCGCGGTCGCCTCGGACCGGAATCTTGGCGATCACCTCATCGACACCTACGGGGACGGTGCCCCGGACGGTCCGACCGGTCGGGGCAGCACCAAGGATCGTCGTACCCGTAACCGAGAACTCCGGTACACACTGCAGAAGAAGAACACCAAGTCGGCGAAGAGACTGTTGCGGCGGCGGGCTCGGAAGGAAGCCCGGTTCGCCGCCGACGTCAACCATCAGATATCCAAGAAGGTTGTGGCCGAGGCTGAACGCACCGGACGCGGCATCGCCCTGGAGAACCTCACGGGCATCCGCGAGCGGGTACGGTTTCGTGGGGCCCCAACGGGCCACGCACTCGAGTTGGGCGTTCGCGCAACTCGGGGCCTTCATTTCCTACAAGGCCGCCCGGGTGGGGGTGCCGGTGTTGTCGGTGGATCCGGCGAACACCAGCCGCCGTTGTATCCGGTGTGGTCATATCGAGAAGAAGAACCGGCCCCACCAGGACCGGTTCTGTTGTCTTGACTGCGGTTTCGTTGAACACGCGGATATTGTCGGCTCGCACAACATTGCGTATCGGGCCGCCGAGGACTACCGGGCCCAGTCAACGGTCCCTGGCGTGGCGTGACACCCGACAGCCAGTCGGGTGTCACAGCTGCAAGCTCAGCCCTTCAGGGCTGAGTAGTTGACCCTGCTGTGATCGCGGCGACGGTGGCGCCGCTGAGGCGTACGAGGTCGGCCGGGGCGAGTTCGATCTCGAGTCCGCGCCGGCCCGCGCTACAGAGAATTCGCTCCCAGTCCAGCGCAGAAGCATCGATCACGGTCGGTAGCGTCTTACGTTGTCCGAGCGGGGAGATGCCCCCGAAGACGTACCCCGTGGAGCGTTCGGCCACCTTCCGATCGGCCATCGTCGCGTTTCTCGCGCCCAGCGCGGCGGCAGCGGACTTCAGCGACAGTTTCGCCGGTACCGGCAGCACGGCAACCGCGAGTGCGCCCGAATCCAGTTTGATCACCAGAGTCTTGAACACCTGACGAGCGGTGACGCCGATCTCACGCAGCGCATCGACGGCCTCCGAGCCGAACGACTCGGCACGTGGATCATGCGCGTAGCTGTGCAAGCGGTGGTCGATTCTGTGGACATCGAGCATTTTCGTCGCGGGGGTGGCGGTTCCTGCCATGGACGGACACTCTGCCACCGCATCGGGAACACTCGGGCAGGGAGGTGTGTTGTAGGTGCAGACGAACAACTATCAGCGAAGGGAAGTGGCCGGTATCGTGACGTGTTCGGTAGCAGAGCCCACATCGCGCCTCCAGTTGGCGGTAACGTTGACGCCCACGGCGACCGAAGGGATCAGCGTGCAGGAACATGACCGTCCGACGGCGGATCGAGCCGAGCCGCCCGGCGAGTTGATCGCGCGTTTCGAAAGGGATGCGCTACCTCTCGTGGATCAGCTGTACGGTGCCGCGCTGCGAATGACCCGGAATCCTGCGGATGCCGAGGATCTCGTCCAGGAAACGTACGTGAAGGCATACACGGCTTTTCGTTCCTTCCGAGAGGGTACGAACCTGAAAGCCTGGCTGTACCGGATCTTGACGAACACCTACATCAATTCGTATCGCAAGAAGCAACGCCAGCCCGCGCAGTATCCGACCGACGAGATCACCGACTGGCAGTTGGCGGCAACGGCGGAACACTCGTCCCGCGGTTTGCGGTCAGCGGAGGTCGAGGCCCTTGATGCGCTGCCCGACGACGACATCAAGCAGGCGCTGCAGGAGCTGCCCGACGAATTCAGGATGGCGGTCTACTACGCAGACGTCGAGGGATTCCCCTACAAGGAGATCGCCGAGATCATGGGAACCCCCATCGGGACCGTGATGTCGCGCTTGCACCGTGGACGCAAGCAGCTGCGGGGACTCCTTGCCGATGTCGCGCGTGATCGCGGGTTCAATCGCGACGGTGCCGACGTGCCGGCGGCAACGAGTTCGGAGCAGGAGGTATCTCAGTGAGCGAGCAGGACGATTCGCAGCAGCTCGACTGCTCCGCTGTCATCGCGGACGTGTGGCTGATGCTCGATGGCGAATGCGACGAGGCGACGAGGGCGCGATTGCAGTGGCATCTCGACGAGTGTGGGTCTTGCCTCGAAGCCTACGGAATCGAGGAGAAGGTCAAGAACCTGGTGAACCGCAAGTGCGGTGGCGAGACCGCGCCGGAGAGCCTGCGTCAGCGGCTCAGCATCGAGCTGCGGCGGACAATCCTAGTCACTGATACCGACACTGATTCGTAGGTCGTCAGAAAGGCGACCAGGGGCCGGAAAGCACTGATGCTTTCCGGCCCCTGGTGCGGTTTGTGGCGCGTCAGGCGTTGGGACGCTTGCCGTGGTTTGCGGCGTTGCCCTTGCGGCTGCGCTTCTTGCGACCACGCTTACCCATGAGTAGATCTCCCTTCGTATTCACCACAGTCTTCCACGTGTGGTTGGGTGGCTGTGCAACAGGGTTTTGTCGATGCCGAGTGTCGGTAACAGGGAGTGAAGGATCACGATGGCAGAGGACGTGCGCGCCGAAATGGTTTCGACGGTGTTCCAAGTTGTGGTGAGCGCGGGTGACGAGGTGAAGCAGGGCGACACTCTCGTCATCCTGGAGTCGATGAAGATGGAGATCCCGGTCATCGCAGAAGAACCGGGCCGGGTTACGTCCATAGATGTCAAGGTCGGGGACGTGATCCAACAGGGCGATCTGATCGCAGTCATCTCCTGATCTGATTCGATCCGGCTGCGATGTCCACCCTGAGTGATCTGCTCGCCGAACACACCGATCTGCCCGGCGAAGCCGTCGACCACCTCCAGCGCGTCGTCGGCGAGTGGCAACTACTCGCGGATCTGTCGTTCGCGGACGTTCTGCTGTGGGTGGGAACGGATTCCTCTGTCACCGACAGCACCGGCACCGTCATCTGTGTGGCGCACTGCAGGCCCACTACCGCGTCTACCGCGTTCCCCGAGGACGTCGTCGGGACGGTCGTGTCGGAGTCGGAACATCCGCAGGTGCTGCAGGCACTGGTCGAAGGGCGGGTCATCTTCCCCGAGCGCGGCGGCGGTCACGCCGATCGTGGGGCAAGCAGCGAGGCAGTTCCGGTGCGCTGGGCAGGGCAGGTGATCGCGGTCCTGAGCCGCGACACCAACCTGTCATCCCAGCGGGCACAGAGCCCACTCGAGGTCGCCTATCTCGACTGCGCGGCGGACCTTTGCCACATGATCAGCGACGGCACCTTCCCCACGCCGGAAGCGCGTTCGGACACGAACTCGAGTCCTCGCGCCGGAGACGGGTTCATTCGTCTCGACACCGAGGGGCGCGTGGTTTACGCGAGTCCCAACGCGTTGTCGGCCTACCACCGGATGGGCCTCAGCTCTGATCTGATAGGTCGCAATCTGGCAGCGACCACCAGATCTCTGGTCACCGACCCGTTCGAGTCACAAGAGGTAGCCGGGTACATCCGCGACACGATCGCGGACAAACCCGGACGCCGCATGGAGATCGAGGCGAAGGGGGCAACGGTCCTGCTTCGCGCACTCACTCTGAAACCAGGTGGGCGACGGGTCGGCGCCGCAGTGGTGGTGCGGGACGTCACCGAGGTCAAGAGGCGAGATCGGGCTCTGCTCAGCAAGGATGCGACGATCCGCGAGATCCACCATCGCGTCAAGAACAATCTGCACACAGTCGCCGCGCTTCTGAGGCTGCAAGCTCGGCGCACCGACAACGAGCAAGCGCGTCAGGCGTTGAGTGAATCGGTGCGCCGCGTCAGATCGATCGCACTCGTGCACGACACGCTGTCGATGTCGGTGGACGAGGAAGTGAACCTCGACGAGGTCGTGGATCGGCTGGTGCCCATCCTGTCCGACGTCGCGACGGTGGGCACGCCGATCAAGATTCGCCGCGAAGGCAGTTTTGGGGTGTTCTCAGCCGAACGCGCCACCCCACTTGTGATGGTGCTGACCGAGCTCGTGCAGAACGCGATCGAGCATGGCTTCGAACCGGGGGTTCCCGGCACGGTGACAATGCAGGCGAAGCGGTCGGCCCGATGGCTCGATGTCGTCATCCATGACGACGGCAAGGGACTTCCACCGGGATTCAGCCTGGAACGATCCGATCGACTCGGCCTGCAGATCGTCCGGACACTGCTGGCCGCGGATTTGAACGGTTCCCTCGGATTGCATCCGGGCGTCGAGGGTGGAACGGATGCGGTGTTGCGGGTGCCGCTGGGACGCCGGTCGGTGCGAGATCCGGGTCGGTGACGTAAACGACAGGTTTGGTCGATGAGGCGCGGCGTTCGAGAAAAAAGCCCGGCACCATGTGGTGCCGGGCCCGTACTCCTGCTGTATCAGACGGTGGTGCGTGCTCGCGTACGAGCGTTGCGGCGTTTGAGCGCGCGGCGCTCGTCCTCACTCATGCCACCCCACACGCCGGCGTCCTGGCCCGACTCGAGGGCCCATGCGAGGCAATCGGCGGTCACAGGACAGCGGTTGCAGACAACCTTGGCATCAGCAATCTGCGCGAGAGCCGGCCCGCTGTTTCCCACAGGGAAGAACAACTCCGGGTCTTCGTCGCGGCAGATAGCCTCGTGGCGCCAGTCCATCCTTCTGCTCCTTAACTGGGTGCGTCGTGCGCACCGTGCTGGTTGGTGAATTCATCGTCTTGGTGAGTTCATCTGCGCGTGGCCAATGCCTACGCACCGTTGCTTGTGAATGCTTTCACGAACCGGCGGGATGTCAACAAAAATCCGCCGCACCGTGGGCAGGCTCACTCGGCGTGGCTGCAACGCTTCACTCAGCGTGGCCGCACTGTGAGGTGCGTCATCTGTTCTACTCCAACAGATACGTTCTCGCTAGGGTGCTGACGCGATTCTCACGTATTACTCAGGGTTGCGGTGGCGCAACCACATCCAGCGCATCGGGCACCGAAACGAACTCGACGGTCTCGTGGAGACCGATGTAGTCGCCGTCCATCTGCAGCCCGATCGGCTCGGACGCCGTGATCCGTACTGACGGAACGTCGTTGACGCGGACCAGCTTCTTCGAGCTGGGGAGGGCGCCTGGGGTCAGCAGCTGCCGGGCCACCCGAAGCGTCGTGAAAATCGCTGTTGATTTCATCGCGAAGACGCCGAGGCCGGTGTCGTATGTGATTTCGGGATTCGTATGGATCTGACGAGCGTTCAGATAGGTCCAAGGACTCGCGTTCGACACGAACGCGTAGTGAACGCCCTCTACTGGTTCGCGATCGGGAACCTCGACAGTCAGCGTCGGCTCGGCGTTCTTCCACCGGAAGAAGGTTCGTACGGCCGTGCGGACATATCGCGCGGGTGTGGCGGGACGTCCGTCTCTGCGACGAGCGTCGACCGCCTCGCACACTCGAGCGTCCAGGCCCACGCCGGCATTGAAAGTGAACCAACGGTTGTCGCAGTGCGCGAGGCCGATTCTTCGCTGGGCGCCCTGCGTCAAGAGATCGATAAGCTGGTTGGTGGCGTCCACCGGATCGGGTGAGATGCCGAGCGAACGTGCGAAGACGTTCGCGGATCCGCCGGGTACGACTGCGATCGGGGGTACGTGGCCCGGCGCCACCGCCTTCGTCGCCTGAGGCGCAGGGGAGCCGAGAAGGCCGTTGACCGCTTCGTTCACCGTGCCGTCGCCGCCGTGAACGATGACCAGGCCCAGCCCGTCCGCCCGAGCCTGCGCGGCAAGTTCGGCTGCATGGCCCCGATGCGTCGTGTGCTCCACCGTCAGTTGCGCTCGACTCGAGAGCGCGTGTGCAAGGAGGTCGCGGCCCGCAGGGGTCGTCGACGTGGCATTGGGGTTGACGATCAGGAGGGCACGCACGAAACGCAAGCCTAGCGGTGGGCCGGTGTCACCGTCCCCGGGTCTGCCGACGCGGGCGTGTTCTAGGCTGGCCGCGTGCCGAAGCCGTCCCTGAGTAAGTCAACGCCCATTACTGTCCGCGTCGCGGGTGCCCTGGTGTCACTCGAGGGCGCGGTGGCCGTCGGTGTGGCCGTTGTGTTGGTGGTACGCGGACTCCTCGGGTACGACCAGAGCATCAGTAGTGGCTACGGAACAGCGGCTTGGTTCGCGATTCTCGGTGGTGCCGTGCTCGCGGCAGGCGTCGCCCTGATCTTCGGTAGGCGCTGGGGCCGGGCGATCGCGGTTGTCGCCCAGTTGCTCCTGCTCCCCGTAGCGTGGTCACTCCTCACCGATTCCCATCAGACGTTCTTCGGAATTCTCCTCGGCGTTGTGGTGGTCGCGGCGCTGGGTTGTTTGTTCAGCAGTCCCACGTCCAAGTGGTTGGCTGCCGAGTACGGCGGGGACCCCGAGGACGGCGAATCGTCGAACCGCTAGCTCACCTCGGATGCGAGCAGACCAAGTGAGTCCCCGGTGAGCCGGTACGTGATCCACTCGTCCTGCGGGTAAGCGCCGAGGGATTCGTAGAACGCGATCGACGCCGTGTTCCACTTGATCACCGACCAAGACAGCCGCGTATAGCCGTTCTCGACGCACTCCCTCGCCAGGGTGGCGAGTAGGGCCTTGCCGTGTCCGGAACCACGATCGGCGGGGTTGACGAAAAGGTCTTCGAGGTAGATGCCGTGGGTTCCGTCCCATGTCGAGAAGTTCCGAAACCAGACCGCGATGCCAACCACCCGGCCGCCGTCGTCCACTGCAACGTGCGCGAAAGTGGATGGTAGGGGGCCGAACAGGGCGTCTCGAATCTGGTCGGTGGTGACGTTGCACTCGTCACGAGCATTCTGATACGCGGCGAGCTCATAGATCATGTCGGTGATCGCGGAGACATCTTCGGGCACTGCACGTCTGATCATCTGGCAACTTCCTCTGCTGACCGAACGCTGGGCGATCGCTGGTTTTCCGGGTGTTCGGGGAGTTGCCGGGTTGCCAGCATCGTCTTTCGGATACCGATGCTACGGACGCGACAGAGTCCGGGTGCACCACGAACGGGCGAAAGCGCCCCGGGGAAGAAAGCTAGATGTTGTGTTTTACCAATTGCTCCGTGCCGTGCTCGAAACCGAGGACCGAATACGCTCCCGGTGACATCGCGAATCGCCGGCCCTCACTAACGGGCAAATCGGCCCATCGGGCGATGAGGGCGCGGGAGAAGTGCCCGTGCCCGACCAGGATGACGTCCCGGTCGGCAAGCTGTGATTGTGCGACGGACAGGACGAGGTCGCATCTGGTGTGTATCTGCTCGGCCTGTTCACCCCGTGGGCAGGGGTGAGTCCACACCGTCCAGTCCGGCACCTGCTGCCTGATTTCGGGCGTAGTCATGCCTTCGTAGATGCCGTAGTCCCACTCTTCCAGCGCATCCCATGATCGCTGGATCGTGAATCCCGCCAATCGTGCTGTTTCCCGGGCACGCTGCCGGGTACTGGTGATGACGAGCGGGTCGCGCAACTCGAGAGTGCTCAACGCCGAGCCGGCTTCCCGCGCCTGCGACCGGCCCGCTTCGGTGAGTGTTACGTCGGTGCGGCCGGTGTGCTTACCCCAACGCGCCCACTCCGTTTCGCCGTGCCGGAGGAGCACGATCCGTCGGCCGCGCGGCGAATCACTGGGTGGCATCCATCCATCATGGCAGTGAAACCGAAGAAGTGAAATTGGAAATTGCGGAAGTGAAATCGCGGATTAGCTCGCCTGTCGGGACGAAGTACGTAAGGATCGACCCGTGACGACGGTTCTCGCAGTGGCAAATCAGAAGGGTGGGGTCGCGAAGACCACCACAGTCGCTTCACTCGGCGCAGCGCTGGTGGCGCTGGGGCAGAGGGTTCTGGTGGTGGATCTCGATCCTCAGGGATGCCTCACCTTCTCTCTCGGGCACAACCCCGACCGGGTCGAAAACTCGATCCACGAGGTGTTGACGGGTGACCTGGCGGCGAGGGACGCGGTGATCGACACCGACGATGGGGTGTCTCTTCTACCGGCGACCATCGACCTGGCGGGTGCGGAGGCAGTGCTGCTCATGCGTCCCGGTCGAGAGTTCGCGCTCAAGCGGGCACTGGAGCCTCTGCTGGACGACTACGACACCGTCATCATCGACTGCCCGCCATCGCTGGGTGTGCTCACATTGAACGGACTCACGGCGGCGCAATCCGTGCTGGTGCCGCTACAGTGCGAGACGCTTGCTCACCGGGGTGTAGGACAGTTGCTCCGCACGGTGAGTGAGGTGCAGCAGATCACCAACCCCGATCTGGTGCTGCTCGGAGCGCTCCCCACGCTGTACGACGCGCGGACAACGCACAGCCGCGACGTCCTGTCCGATGTGTCCGACCGCTACGATCTTCCGGTGCTCGCGCCGCCGATACCGCGTACGGTGAGGTTCGCAGAGGCGACGGCGTCCGGTGCGACCGTTCTGATGGGGCGAAAGAACAAGGGAGCCTTGGCATATCGGGACTTGGCCGAGAATCTCGCCAAGTACTGGGCAGGATCGGAACTCGCTACGTTTTCGCCTGGAAGTGACGTGTAAGTTCTTCCGTTGTGGGAGTCCACTCGGCAGGCCAATCCTGTTGGCGTAGTTGGGCGTCCGTACCTCCGTCTGCGAAGACCACGCTTCCGCAGAACAGTGTCGAGTCCGGTCCGAGCAGGAACGCGATGAGCGCTGCGATCTCGTCCGGGCGTCCACGGCGTCCTAGCGGAATCGGGTAGAAGTCCAGGGCCTTGGCCAGTTCGGGGTCGAGGTCGGCGCTGTTGGTCATCGGGGTGTCGATCATGCCCGGTGCGATCGCGTTGAGGCGGATGCCCTTACCGATCCATTCGGGGCGCACCGCTTCTCGGCGGATCCACCAGGCCAGCGCAAGCTTCGACGCCGGGTAAGCGGGGATCGCGGTGACCTCGTCGCCGATGCGGACGGCTTCGGGCTCGTCGTGGTCGAGACAGGCGGCTACCAAGTTCTTCGGGATCCCGGGTTGCGTCGTGGTACTGCTCGACGAAATCACCACTACTGACGCACCACGCGCACGTTCGAGGGCTGGTTTCAATGCGATGGCCAGATCTACCGCGCCGAAGAAGTTGACGGCGGCGAGTGTGCCGCCGGACACGCGGGAGAGTGAACCCAGCCCGGCGCAACAGACGAGGCCGTGCACGACACCCCCACTAGCCTCGTCGATTGCGGCCGCCGCAGCGCTCCTGCCACCCGGGGTCGACAAGTCTGCCACCACATCGGTGTGTGCGATATCGACGCCGATAACCGTGTGGCCGTCCGACTCGAGTCGGCGCCGACTGGCCGCTCCGATGCCCGATGCCGCACCGGTGATCACATAAGTTGCCATGACGTGAATTAGAACACGCTATAGCGGGTGGGAATGCGGAGTTCGCGAGACCCTCAGCTCAGCGCAACGACACGGTCGCCGCGTTGTTCGAGGATGACGTCGCCGGCAACGGTCGTGGTGACCGGCCCCGCATTCGAGTCCCGCTCCACCGGGATCGTTCTTATCAGCGCGCCGGTTGACAGATCGAGCACGGCGATGCCGAAATCCACTGGAACCAACAAGTTCCCGGCCATCACGGTGCCGGGTCCGAGGGCCCCGGGGAAAGTCCAGTGGGGGGCGAGGTCCGCAGCACCGAGGGCGACCACGTTCGTGCCGGTCCACCAGGTGACCACCGAACCGCTCTTCGCGATCGCCTGATTCGAGCTCACCGGGACTGGGAGCACATACTCTGATTCGGCGTTGCCGGATCCGTCGAACCATCCGATCCGCGGTCCGTTGATACTGCCCGCGGGGAGATAGACGGCGGTGGTCTCGTCGGACACGCCAAGGATGCGGGCGCCTTCGACGCCGGCGCCCAATCCGGCCATGACGTGCGAGCCGTATTCTTCAGGCTCCTGATTGTCCTTGGGTGCGGGATTCATGATCGTCAGTCTGTCGGCAACCTCGCCGGGGCAGCGTTCGATGACGGACAAGCGGCTGCTGCTCGAGTCGGCGTCGATGAGTGTGCATCCGCTACGTGGCTGTTTTCCAGGGTTCACGGGCGCGTCGACTCGTCCGTATTCGACGGTGCGCACCAAATCTGAACGCCACAGTTCCAGCCTGCTGTCACCGCGGGAGGACACGTACGTTCCGTCCGATTTCAGCGTCACTTCAGGATCGGCGTCACTGGTCCGCGCGGCCAAACGCCGACCGGTGCCGCCGTCGAGTTCGGTGACTTGGGAGCACCCTCGGTCGTCACGGTAGACGGCCACGATCTTCTCCCACGCGGCAGTCACGCCGCAGAGGGCGAGATCGCGCTGGTAGCGCCAAAGCTCGGTACCGGAGACGACGTCACGTCCCACGACCTCCCCACCCTCCGCGGTGACGACTGCACCACCCGCGACAAGGGGTGCGGTCGTGGCGGAACTGGGCGCGTCCCAGGCAGGCGTCAATGTCTGCGGTACCGCCTGGGCGGCGACGAGCGCGGGAGGCTCGGCGGCGGCGGCGATCGAGGTAGTTTTGCGCGCATCACTGCGCAGCCACACCACGGTGAAGGCGATCAGGACCGCCAGTGCGATACCGGCGGCAATGACGAGATCGGCTCGGGTGCGCCGCTCAGGTGCAAGCACGGCGGTCGTCTGCCGAAGCGTTCGTCGTGGCACCGACC
Organism: Rhodococcus sp. WMMA185; assembly: GCF_001767395.1. Lineage (NCBI taxonomy): Bacteria > Bacillati > Actinomycetota > Actinomycetes > Mycobacteriales > Nocardiaceae > Rhodococcus > Rhodococcus sp. WMMA185. The sequence continues at coordinate 1,048,678 of NZ_CP017014.1, forward strand.
TTGGAGGCCCGAGTGCGCCTTCGCCGACGGCGCTTGGACGGACGGTCACCATCGGCGTCCGCGCTTGCAGCAGTCGGTTCGGGTGTAGTTGGTTCGGGCGCAGTCTGTTCGGGCGCGGTCGGTTCGGACGACTTGGACTCGGCGTTCGCGCGGTCGACGGGACGGCCGCCCCGGGTGCGGCGCCGTGTGCGCGTGCGTGTGCGTGCCGGACGTTCGGCGCGGTCGGTGCGTTCGCCCCCTGTACCGGTCGACGCTTTCGTCGGAGACGCCTTCTTGACGGTGCCGGTCGACTCGGAGGGAATCGACAATTCCTCGTACAGGTGGGGCGAACTCGAGTAGGTCTCGACCGGTTCGGGCACGCCGAGGCCGAGCGCCTGGTCGATCAGTTTCCAGCGCGGGATGTCGTCCCAATCCACCAGCGTCACCGCGACCCCTGCACGCCCAGCACGACCGGTGCGGCCGATCCTGTGAATGTAGGTCTTCTCGTCCTCGGGGCATTGGTAGTTGATCACGTGGGTGACGTCGTCGATGTCGATACCGCGCGCTGCCACGTCGGTCGCGACGAGGACGTCGATCTTGCCCGACCGGAACGATTTCAGGGCCTTCTCGCGGGCAATCTGATTGAGGTCGCCGTGCACCGAGCCGACGGCGAACCCGCGCTCGGCGAGTTCGTCGGCAACTTTCTGGGCTGTGCGCTTGGTCCGTGTGAAGATCATTGTCGCGCCGCGACCGTCCGCCTGTAGGACACGGGCCACCATTTCTGCCTTGTCGAGTGCGTGGGCTCGATAGATGTGCTGGCTGGTCCGTTCGTGAACGGCGGACGACTCGGCTTCCTCCGCGCGGATGTGCGTCGGTTGACTGAGGAATGTTCGCGCGAGCGTAATGATCGGGCCCGGCATGGTGGCCGAGAACAGCATCGTCTGACGTTTGTCCGGAACCATCCCGAGAATGCGCTCGATATCGGGGAGGAAGCCGAGGTCGAGCATTTCGTCCGCCTCGTCGAGAACCAGAACTTCGACCTTGCCGAGGATCAGGTGGCCCTGGTTGGCCAGGTCAAGCAGACGACCCGGCGTACCCACGACCACATCGGCGCCCTTCTGCAGGGTCGCGATCTGGGTCTCGTAGGGCCTGCCGCCGTAGATGGCGAGTACCTCGAGCTTGTTCACCTCGCCCTTCAGGTACTTGGCCGCGTTCTCGATGTCCTTGCTCACCTGGAGGCACAGCTCGCGGGTCGGGACGATGACCAGGGCGCGGGGTGTGCCGTCGAGCGCAGCGGTATCGGCCGTTCCGGTGGCAATGCGGTGAAGCAAGGGAACGCCGAAACCGAACGTCTTGCCCATGCCCGTACGTGCCTGACCGATCAGGTCCTCGCCGGCCAGGGCGAGTGGCAGTGTCAATTCCTGGATTGCGAATGTGCGCTCGATACCGATCTCGTCGAGGGCGCGGACGATGTCGTCGTCGACTCCGAGTTCGGCGAAGGTGGGAGCGACGTGCGTGGAGTCGAGTTGCGCAGACAGCGTGGTCTCGGATGCGTCATCTTCGTGGTCGATAGTGATCTTGCTCAGGGGACTGGCCTTCCTCGTAGCTGCACGCACGCACGAGGTAAGGGCGGGGCCGCTGGTCGGCCCGATTTCCCAGTCGACGCTCGTCGATGTCCTCTTCCGAGTAGCTCCTGCCTCCGCCTCAGCACAGAAACCGTCAGATTTCGGCGAGGCGCGGCTGGGACCTTCGATCAGGTGCGCGCACAATATCGGTGGGAACCGCTGATCGGATCGTGACCGCGATCGTCACTGAACCGACGTTCCCCGTCACCGTGAACGTGTTGACGAGTGGTTACCCACGATCATTGTAGCCGGAGGACGTCTCACACATGGTTGAGCATGGTAAACGTCACCGCACGACACGCTAGGCTCTGGCGGCATGGAGCCCAACACGCCCGCATCCTCCGACCTCGTCATTCCCTCTGATCACCCCGGCGTCAGTGAACTGTTCGCTGTTCTCGCGTACGGCGAGATCTCTGCTTTCTACCGGTTGTCCGAGGACGCTCAGATGGCCCGGACACTGCGGGGAAAGGTGGCGCTTGCCAGTATGGCAGCCGCCGAGATGGGTCACTTCGAGATGCTCGAGGAGGCACTGACCGAGCGCGGGTTCGACATCTACGAGGCGATGGATCCGTTCGTCCGCGCCCTCGACAACTACCACGCGTCCACCACCCCGTCGACGTGGCTCGAGGCGTTGGTGAAGGCGTACGTCGGAGACGGGATTGCGGCGGACTTCTATCGCGAGATCGGGCATTCACTGCCTCCGGAGGCTGCGAAGACGGTCGAGGAGGTGCTCTCACAGACTGGCCACTCGGAGTTCGTTGTGCACGAAGTCCGGCAGGCGATCAAGGCTAGTAAGCGGGACAAGGATCGCCTCATGCTGTGGGGCCGGCGTCTACTCGGCGAGGCCGTGACCCAGGCTCAATTCGTGTTGGCTCAGCGCGAAGCACTTACCGACCTCGTCATCACTGCGTCCGGCGATCTCAACGGCGTCATGGCCCTGTTCGATCGCATGCAGCAAATGCACGCTGAACGAATGGCAGTGCTGGGCCTCGTCTGACGGCACCGCCGTCGTGCCTCGTCTGACGGCACCGCCGGCGTGTTCGCTCAGGGCACAGCACGCGGACGCGCATCGGAAGACAGCCCTGCATTAGCCTGGCCGGGACAGCTGGTGTTTCTCAGAGAGTTCGGAGGTTGACCGTGGAGGTCAAGATCGGTGTAATCGACAGCCCGCGTGAGCTCATCGTCAGCAGCGAACAGACCCCGGACGAGGTCGAGGCACTGGTCTCGGGTGCCCTCGGCAGCGGCGACGGGATCCTGTCTCTGCAGGATGACAAAGGACGCAAGTACCTCATTCAGTCAAGCAAAATCGCCTACGTGGAGATCGGCCCGTCCGATAGTCGCAAGGTTGGATTCGCTCCCACAACGTGAGTGCTGCCACTAGGTGAGTGCAAGGTAAGGGCCCGCAGTCCATGCAGACGGCTGCGGGCCCTTTCTCGTCTTCGCTCAGCGTTGCTCGGGTTGTAGTGGAACGCGAGACAGCCCGCCCCAGGCGAGCGTGACGGTGGTGTCGACCGCTTCCTCTTTCGGAATCGGCCGCGACGCCTCCAGCCAGTACCGTGCGGTGAACTGGCTGGCGCCGACGAGCCCCACGGCGAGGATGCGGGCGCGGTAGGGGTCGAGCCCGGAGTCTTGGCTGACAAGGTCGAACACGGCATCGACGCAGGCCTCGGTGGCGTGCTCGACACGACTCTGCACCTGTGACTCACCCATGAGGTCTGACTCGAAGACGAGACGGAAGCCTTGCGTGTCGTTGTCGACGAAGTCGAAGAACGCCTGCACGGCGGCGCGAACGCGCTGCTTGTTGTCCGTCGTCGAGCGCAATGCCTGCCGGACACCTGAGATCAGGCTGTCGACGTGACTCTGTAGCACCGCGACGTACAGTTCGAGCTTGCCTGGGAAGTGCTGGTACAAGACAGGCTTGCTCACTCCGGCACATTCTGCGATCTCGTCCATTCCGGCAGCGTGATACCCGCGCGTGACAAAAACCTCGCTGGCAGCGGCCAGTAGCTGAAGTCGCCGGGCGTCTCGGGGAAGACGCGCGCTGCGACGTGCCCCGGCGCCCTTTCCGGTGGTGGCGTCGCGATCGGAGTTGGTCCGATCCGCGAGTTCAGTCATAGCACTTCCAATCTGCACAAGTTGATCACGTCACATTCTGTAGTAACTGTGTGAACGATACCCGCGCGTAGGTAACTCATCACGGCGGACTCACAAGGTTCACAAGGTCCAGGGTATTGCCTGACCAGTAACTAGAGTGCCGTATCGATCGTTCGTGCCCGTTGATCTGGGTAGCCGAATCATTGCGAACCGGGTCGATGTGACACGCCGGGATGATCTGTCGATCGAGAGCTGGGTCGAGGAGGTGCCGAACTGTGAGACTCTGGTCGGGTGATTGACCGAGGAGGACCACCCGTGGGTGGCCGGGCTCCCGAGAATTTCGAGGATGAAGAGCGATCACGCCGTGTCGGCCAGCGTGATTCACGCAGCGTCGACCGGCGAAATACGCGCAGTGTCGACTACCGTGACGTCCGGACTCGCGCTTGGCCGGTGGCTGAGGAGCAGGCGCGTCAACCACTCCGCGCGCAATGGGATCCGACGAGGCGCGATCTCGGTAAACCCCGGAACCCTCGTCCGGTGCGGCATGTTCGGAAGCAGAGCCGGATCGGCAGGTTCGTCTCGATGTATGGCTGGCGGGCGTACGCGATTCCGATCCTGCTGATTGTCACCGTCCTCGTCGTGGTCGATGCGGTCCGGGGCGCTGGTACCGACGAGTCGCTGGGCGAGACCGGTACCCCGGGATTCGGCAACCTCTCACACGACGCGCAAGATTCTGCTGTCACCGACAGCCCGCCCAAGGCCGATGGCAGTTTCGCTGCCGACCTGCCGTCGGGTGCGCTACCCGCCGGCGGCCCCTTTACGGTCGAGGGTGCCGGTACGTGGCATATCGTCCCGGGAAGCGGGCCGAAGGTCGGCGAAGGTACCGAACAAGACTTCACGTACACAGTTGAGGTGGAGGACGGGATCGACACCTCCGGGTTCGGTGGCGACGAGTCCTTCGGCCGGATGGTTGATCAGACACTGGCGAACCCGAAGAGTTGGACGAAGGATCCGCGTTTCGCGTTCCGTCGTGTCGACGAGGGCGACCCAGACTTTCGAATCTCGCTCACCTCGCAGATGACGGTACGCGAGGGGTGCGGATACGACATCGAACTCGAGGGCTCTTGTTACAACCCCAGCATGGGCCGAGTGCTGCTCAACGAGCCTCGCTGGGTGCGAGGTGCGATCGACTTCCAGGGCGACATCGGTTCCTACCGCCAGTATCAGATCAACCACGAGGTCGGTCACGCCATCGGCTACGAGGCTCACCAGCCGTGTGAAACAGAGAACGGGCTGGCACCGGTGATGATGCAGCAGACCTTCGGGACTTCGAACAACGACATCGCGGAACTAGATCCCGAAGGCGTCGTACCGATGAATGGTCTCACCTGTCGTTTCAACCCCTGGCCGTTCCCTCGCGGATAGCAGGCCACGCAGCAGGCCCTGCGGATGGCTCGATCGGGAAGAATCGGTTCCGGCAGGATGTTGGAACTAGGGCATCTAGACAACTAGGGCATCTGGACAGGCCATCTACGTGGGAAGCCGCGCAATCGTCAGGAGTGGACCGTGCTGCTCGACCGTTCTGTGAATACCCCCCAGGCACTACCGCCTTTGGTGGAACCGGATGCCGAACTCACCCGGGAAGAGGTCGCGAGGTACAGCAGGCACCTGATTATTCCGGATGTCGGTATGGCGGGGCAGAAGCGACTCAAGAACGCGAAGGTGCTTGTGATCGGCGCCGGTGGTCTCGGCTCTCCGGCGCTTCTCTATCTCGCGGCCGCAGGTGTGGGCACGATCGGCATCGTCGAGTTCGACGAGGTGGACATGTCGAACCTGCAGCGGCAGGTCATTCACGGCCGTTCGGACCTGGGTCGCAGCAAGGCCGAGAGCGCCCGCGACTCGATCCTCGAAATCAATGACGCTGTCGACGTCCGGCTGCACCAGTTCCGCCTCGAACCGGACAATGCAGTCGAGTTGTTCCGACAGTACGATCTGATCCTCGACGGAACCGACAACTTCGCCACCAGGTATCTCGTCAACGATGCCGCAGTGCTGGCGCACAAGCCCTATGTGTGGGGTTCGATCTACCGCTTCGAGGGTCAGACGTCCGTCTTCTGGGAGGACGCGCCGAATGGTCGCGGACTCAACTACCGCGACCTGTACCCGGAGGCACCACCGCCTGGCATGGTCCCCTCGTGCGCCGAGGGGGGCGTGCTCGGTGTGTTGTGCGCGTCGATCGGCTCGATCATGGCAACCGAAGCGGTCAAGTTGATCACCGGAATCGGGGAATCCCTGTTGGGCCGGTTGATGGTGTACGACGCACTCGATATGACCTATCGCACCATTACCCTCCGACGGGACCCCGCGCGGACACCGATCACCGAGCTGATCGACTACGACGAATTCTGTGGCGTGGTGTCCGAGGAGGGTCAAGCGGCGGCAGTTGGATCGACCATCACTGCCACGGAGTTGGCCGAGCTTCTCGACTCTGGCACGGACATCGAGCTGGTCGACGTCCGTGAGCCCGTCGAGTGGGACATCGTCCACCTACCGGGCGCGGTACTGATCCCCAAGGACCGCATTCTGTCGGGCGAAGCGCTGTCCGAGCTTCCGCAGGACAAACAGATCGTCCTGCACTGCAAGACAGGTGTGAGGTCTGCCGAGGCGCTGGCGGCGCTGAAGGAGGCGGGTTTCTCTACCGCCACGCATTTGCAGGGCGGCGTCATGGCGTGGGCGAAGCAGGTGGATTCCAGCCTTCCGGTGTACTGAGTGGCCGAGCCCGGCGAGTTGGGCCCGGTGCGTAGCCGGATATGCGGCCGCTGTATGATTGCCGATTTCTGATCAGCGCGTCTTCCACGGTGGCGGGGTTGGTCGGCGGTAGCGTTGGCGTTGTGAGCACAGGCCAACCACCTCTTCACGTGTGCTCCACGTTCGGCCTCCGGGACGTCGAGCCCATTGCACTCGGTGCGGACTGGGACGGCGGGTGGCTCTGTGGAGACGTAGTCCTGTCGTCCGTCGCCGACCACGCACGCGCGGCGTGGTCGGCCAAGGTTCGCGAGACCCTGGAGGTCGATGGGTTGCGGCTCGCCCGGCCAGTTCGTTCCACGGATGGCCGCTACGTTGTTTCGGGGTGGCGCGCCGACACATTCGTCGAGGGCACTCCGGAACCGCGGCACGACGAGGTCGTGTCGATGTCGGGTCGGCTCCACGCGGCCACCTCGAAGCTTGAACGTCCTCGCTTCCTGGCGCAACCGCCGCGGGCACCGGGGGAAGAGGTCGACGTGTTCGTGGCCGCGGACCGCGCAGCCTGGGAGAAGACCCCACTTCGTGGCATGACGGGCGCCGACCAATTCGAGCTGCCGTCGTCCGATGGGCGCAAGAGCCTCGAGCTGATCACCGGTCTCGCGACCCTGCGCAAATCTGTCACCAGCCCAGACCAGTTGGTGCACGGCGACCTGTTCGGCACCGTTCTCTTCTCCGGTGCACTTGCGCCCGGCATCACCGACATCACTCCGTACTGGCGCCCGGCGCCGTGGGCCGCGGCGGTGGCCGTCGTGGACGCCATCTCATGGGGCGGCGCCGACGAAGCACTCATTTCGCGCTGGGACGATCTACCGGAGTGGCCGCAGATGCTGTTGCGCGCCGTTCTGTTCAGGCTTGCCGTCCACGCGCTGCACCCGAGGTCCACGGCCGAAGCGTTCCCAGGACTCGCCCGTACCGCAGACTTGGTGCGCCTGATTCTTTGAGGTCTTTCCAAGTCGAGGTCGTTCCAGGTCGAGGTCGTTCCAATCGACTTTCCTGCTAGCTCAACAACTCGGTGAACAGGTCGCGCGCGGCCTGAGAGGCGCCGAGTTCGTCGCCCTCTACGACGGCGGCGATCAAGCGTGAATGCTCGTTGTGAAATCCCCGGCCATTGGTATGCACGCGCCGATTCACGGTCTGCTCGATCGAGGGCAGCAGCGAGTCGTAGAACTCGAGGTACACGGTGTTGTGGCTTGCTTCTACGACTGCGCGATGCAGTGCGATATCGGCGGCGATCGCCGCCTCGGCATCGGATTCGGTCCAGCGGCGGCGACGCTCTTCGGACAGTTCTTCGAGTCGTTTGATGTCGTCCGGTGTGCGCCGCCGAGCGGCCAGCGCGGCGGCGGTCACATCGAGTGCTTGGCGTAGTTCGGTGACATCGCGCTCATGGGCGGCCGAGAAGTACTTGCCGAGCGTGCCTCCTACATCGGAGGTGGCGATCACGTACGTGCCCGACCCCTGTCGCCGTTCGAGCATTCCGGCGTGGACGAGTGCCTGGACGGCCTCGCGAACGGTGTTGCGACCCGTCCCGGTCAGTTCGGAGAGTTCGGTTTCGGTGGGGATCTTCTCTCCGACGGCCCACCGGCCGCTGTGAATGTTGTCACGCAGCTGATCGGTGACCTGCGAGATGAGACTTGCCCGTTTGACCGGTCCTCCGAAAGTCATCCTGTCATCCTATGATTCCTGCCGTGAAACCTCAGCACGGTCGCCTTCTGGTCTTCTGCGCGATCGTGATGTCGGCGCTCGTCCTCAGGCTGGCGGTCACCTCGTTCTCCCCGTTGGCCTCCATGGTGGGGGAGGAGATCGGGTTCTCGCCGACCGTGGTGGGAGTATTCGGAATGGTGCCGACGGCGATGTTTGCGCTGTTCGGGCTGGGGACGCCGTTGATCGTCAAGCGGTGGGGGTTGGAGTCGACCGCGCTGGCCGCGATGTTGATGGCCGGAGTGGGGATGCTCGTCCGGGCTCTGATGAGCGACACGTGGTCGCTGCTGGCGCTGTCGGCTCTCGCTCTCGCGGGGATGGGAATCGGCAACGTGGTCATTCCGCCGCTGGTGAAGCGTTACTTCTCCGACCGTCTTGCGCGGATGAGTTCCGTGTACATCGTCGGCGTCCAGATCGGCACCATAGCCCCTGCCTTCGTGGCGGTCCCTCTCGCGGAGGGGTTCGGGTGGCGCTTCTCGATCGGTGTCTGGGCGCTCTTCGGTTTCGTCGCCGCGGTGCCCTGGATGTTGATTCTCACCCGTGTCCGGCGTCGCAGTTGGGCGCTCTCGGAGGTTGCAAAGCCTGTTGGCGGTCAGGTGGAGCAGCCTCCCGGTAGTGCCTGGCAGTCGCCGCTGGGGTGGGGAATGGCCGGCATGTTCGGAATGACCTCGATGATCACGTACTCGATGTTCGCGTGGATCCCCGACATCCTCGGCCGCGCCGGCGCGAGTGCCGCGTTCGGCGGTGCCATGGTGGGACTGTTCTCGTTCATGGGGCTGGTCGCGGCTTTCGGCGCTCCCACCCTGTGCGCACGAATGCAAAATCCGTTCCCGATCGTGGTCGGATGTGCCGTCTGCTACATCGTGGCCTTCGGCGGGTTGCTGTTCGCCCCGATGAGCGCGCCGATCCTCTGGATCGTGCTTCTCGGACTCGGGCCCAGCACGTTCCCCATGTCGTTGGCGCTGATCAACTTCCGCACGCGCAGCGACATCGGATCGTCGACGCTGTCCGGGTTCACACAGGGTGTGGGCTACGCCGCCGCCTGTCTCGGTCCGCTGCTGTTCGGCGTGTTTCACGAAGCATCGGAAGGTTGGGCGATGTCGTTCGGTTTCCTGACGGTCGGCGTGGTGGTCCTCCTCGTCGCGGCCTATCAGGCTTGTAAACCACGGATGCTCGAGGACGGCTGGCCCGCCCCCAGCCAGCCTGAGGTGGCCGTGCGGCACGCCTAGGAAGTGAGCCGCGCTCAGGGAACATTGCGGCAACCTCACATCGCCCCAGCCGGTCGAGTGAGGATCAATTGACGCTGTGGTCACCCGCCGCAGCACCATCGCAACAGCACTTTTCTACCTTTGATTCCCAACCGATCTGGTCGGGCATGGCGCCGTTCATGGCGACCGGGATCTTGGGCATCGACCCGACGGGTACGAAGGAGTGACGGCATGGGTAGCAGGTCAGCAGTAGTCATCGGGCACGGAATGGTCGGACACCGGTTCGTCGAGGCGCTGCGCGAGCGCGACGATTCAAACGATTGGTCGGTGACTGTGCTGTGTGACGAGCCGATTCCGGCGTACGACCGGGTGGGTCTCTCGTCCTACGTCGGCTCCTGGGACCACCGGGAACTCGCTCTCGCAGGCAACGACTACCCGGGTGACGCATTCGTCGACCTCCGGATCGGCAGTCGGGCGGCCTCGATCGATCGCGAGCTCCGCACGGTCACGACGGACTCGGGTGAGGTCTTCGATTACGACGCTCTTGTGATGGCCACCGGTTCGTACCCCTTCGTGCCGCCGATCCCCGGCCACGACCGGCCCGAGTGCTTCGTCTATCGGACCCTCGCCGACCTCGATGGGATCCGGGCACGCGCCGAGGCCGCCGGTCCCGGTGCCGCCGGTGTCGTGGTGGGCGGCGGCTTGCTCGGTCTCGAGGCGGCCAACGCGCTGAAGCTGATGGGTATGACGCCCCACGTCGTTGAGTTCGCGCCACGCCTTATGCCGCTGCAGGTGGACGAGGGCGGAGGAGCGCTTCTGGCCAACCTCGTCACCGACCTGGGTCTCACCGTCCACACCGGGGTCGGTACCTCCTCGATCACCGAAGGCCCCGAAGGCGTGAGCGTCGAACTCTCGGATGGCTCGGTGATCGAGGCCGCGCTGCTGGTGTTCTCCGCCGGCGTGCGTCCGAGGGACCAGCTGGCCCGCGACATCGGGCTCGACGTCGGCGAGCGCGGTGGGATCGTCACCGACCTCGGCTGCCGGACATCGGACGAGAACATCTACGCGGTCGGCGAATGCGCTGCGGTGGAGGGTCAGTGTTACGGACTCGTCGCCCCTGGCTACACCACTGCGGAGATAGTCGCGGATCGGCTACTCGGCGGTGAGGCAGAGTTCCAGGGCGCCGACTTGTCGACCAAGCTCAAGCTGATGGGTGTGGATGTCGCCAGTTTCGGCGACGCCCACGCGCAGGCGCCCGGTGCGCTCGAGGTCGTGCTCAGCGACGCCGCGAAGGGTACCTACGCCAAGCTCGTCGTCTCCGATGACGCGAAGACGCTGCTCGGCGGAATCTTGGTCGGGGACGCGTCCGCGTACGCGTCGCTGCGGCCACTGGTGGGCCGTGAACTCCCGGGTGACCCCGCGGCGCTGATCTCGCCGGCGGGGGAGAAGCCCGGCGCCGGCTCGTTGCCCGACGATGCCGAGGTGTGCTCGTGCAATGGCGTCACCAAGGGCGCGATCTGCGGGGCGATCGCCGAAGGTGCCTGCGACATCGCACAGGTCAAGAGCTGCACCAACGCGGGAACGACATGCGGCGGCTGTCTCCCTACGATCAAGCAGCTGCTGGCGTCGTCCGGTGTGGTGATGTCCAAGGCTCTGTGCGAGCACTTCGAGCAGTCCCGCGCAGAGCTGTTCGAGATCGTCCAGGCCACCGGCACCCGAACGTTCTCCGCATTGATCGCCAAATACGGCAAGGGAACGGGCTGCGACATCTGCAAACCCGTCGTCGCGTCGATCCTCGCGTCCACCGACTCGGATCACATCCTGCATCGCAACCAGGCGAGCCTGCAGGACACGAACGACCACTTCCTGGCCAACATCCAGAAGAACGGCACCTACTCGGTGGTGCCGCGCATGCCCGGCGGTGAGTGCACCCCCGAGCAACTCATCGTCATCGGTGAGGTGGCCCGCGACTTCGGTCTGTACACGAAGGTGACCGGCGGTCAGCGCATCGACCTCTTCGGCGCCCGCGTCGAACAGTTGCCGGCCATCTGGAAGCGCCTCGTCGATGCCGGCATGGAGTCCGGTCAGGCGTACGGAAAGTCGCTGCGCACCGTGAAGAGCTGTGTCGGGTCGACTTGGTGCCGGTACGGCGTGCAGGATTCGGTGGGCATGGCGGTCGACCTCGAGAATCGGTACCGTGGTCTGCGCTCGCCACACAAGCTGAAGTTCGGGGTCTCGGGCTGTGCCCGCGAGTGCGCGGAGGCCCGGGGCAAGGATGTGGGCGTCATCGCTACCGAGAACGGTTGGAACCTGTACGTCGGAGGCAACGGGGGTCAATCGCCGAAGCACGCACAGCTACTCGCTGGCGGTCTGGACGACGAAACACTGGTCCGATACATCGACCGCTATCTCATGTTCTACATCCGCACCGCAGATCGGTTGCAGCGGACCGCACCGTGGGTGGAGTCTCTCGAAGGGGGCCTGGACCACCTAAAGGATGTGGTCTGCAACGACAGTCTGGGTATCGCCGCGGAACTCGAAGCAGCGATGGCCAAGCACGTCGACGGGTACGTGGACGAGTGGGCGGGCGTCCTCGACGACCCGGAGAAGTTGTCTCGATTCGTCTCGTTCGTCAACGCGCCGGAGGAGGCCGATCCGACCGTCGCGTTCGATGAAACCGGCGTGCGGAAGGTCCCGGTTCTGATGGGAATGCCGGGATTCGCAACTTCTACACGGGAGTAATCCCTGCTTAACGGCGAGGAAACACCCATCCCGAACCATGGTCTTCACAACGGATACGCGATTTCGCGAGGGAAGGACTCCTCAATGACCGTCGTCGACATGAAAGTGCACAGCTCCAGCGGAACCAGGCGCGACAGCGTCACGTCGGGCCGACTCGAATGGACGTCGGCGTGCCCGCTCAGCCAGCTGATTCCCGGCTTGGGGGTAGCGGTGCTGCTGCGGGATGGGGAGCAGGCCGCACTGTTTCTGCTCGAGGACGGATCCCTCCGCGCCGTCGGCAACATCGACCCGTTCGGTCGAGCGGCGGTGATGTCCCGGGGGCTCGTAGGTGACCGGGCGGGAGAGCCGACCGTCGCATCACCGCTACTCAAGCAGGTGTTTTCATTGGTCGACGGTCGGTGCCTCGACGATGAGAATGTTCGGCTACCGGTGTATGACGTGCGGGTGTGGGCCGGCGTCGTTCAGATTCACAGCGCCCAGGTTCGCACTACGGGCGCGTGAACACCGTGACGTCCCTAGATGGATTCACGGTCGGGATCACCGCGTCCAGGCGTGCGGAGGAGCTCGCGACCTTGTTGACGCGGCGTGGCGCGGCGGTGGTGCACGCTCCGGCGATTCGCATCGTCCCGTCGGCCGATGACCGCGAACTCGAGCGCGTGACGTGCGAGATCGTTGCCGACCCACCGGATGTCGTTGTCGCGACGACAGGAATCGGCTTTCGCGGTTGGATGGCCGCTGCGGAAGGCTGGGGGCAGGCCGAGGAACTGGGCCGGGCGCTCGGGTCGAGCAGGCTGCTGGCCCGAGGTCCCAAGGTCGGTGGGGCGATCAGGGCCGCCGGGCTGGAAGAGGAATGGTCACCGGATTCCGAGTCCTGTGCGGAGGTGCTCGATCGCCTTCTCGCGGAGGGCGTCGAGGGACGACGTATCGCGATCCAGTTGCCCGCTGCCGGCCCGGACCGGGTCGAGGATGCTTGTGACGTGCTGCGCCGCGCGGGCGCCGAAGTCGTGGGCGTCCCCGTATACGGGTGGACTCCGTCCGAGGACCGGGCCCCGATGGACCGAATGATCGAGCTCGTCGCGACCGGTGGACTCGACGCTGTGACCTTCACCAGCGCGCCGGCAGCGTCAACGCTACTGAAACGAGCCGAGGAGACCGGAATGATCGAGATGGTGCTCCACTCGTTCCGGCATCGTGTCCTCGCGGCGTGCGTCGGATCGGTCAGCGCCGGGCCCTTGCGTGAACTCGCAATACCGGTGACCTTTCCGGAGCGCTCCCGCCTGGGCGCGCTGGCGCGGCACATCGAAGACGAACTGCCCTCTCGGGCCGACACGATTCATGCCGCCGGCCACGAGCTCAGCATTCGTGGCGGATGTGTCGTCGTCGATGGTGAGGCGAGGCAACTCCCCCCCGCCGCGATGTCGCTGATGCGCGCCCTCGGTTCCCAGCCCGGGCGGGTCGTCCCGAGGGAGGACCTGCTCGCGGCACTGCCCGGCGGAGGCGGCGACACCCACGCCGTTGAGATGGCGGTCGCGAGGTTGCGCGCGTCCCTTAAGGCACCGAAAGCAATACAGACCGTGGTCAAGCGGGGATATCGGTTGGCCGTCGACCACTTCGATGCACGCGTGGAGGGACTGTAATGACCGGGACAGCACTGGTATTGGTGGCACACGGAACGCGCAGCCCACGGGGGGTGGAGATGATCGCCCGGCTCTCGGACGCCGTCTCCGCGTATGTGTGTCACACCCGGGTGGCCTTCGTGGACGTTCTCGGGCCGTCTCCTTCCGAGGTGCTGCGCGACATATCCTCTCCAGCCGTGGTGGTCCCGGCGTTCCTGGCCTCCGGCTATCACGTCCATACCGACGTTCCGCGGGAGGTCGCAGACAGCGGGCACCGAGCGGTGTCCGTGAGTCGGGCGCTCGGACCCGATCCGGTCCTCGCGGATGTCATGCTGCGTCGACTCGTCGAGGCGGGGTGGCAACCCGGCGACGCCATCGTGCTCGCCGCTGCCGGGTCGTCCGACCCGCGCGCACTGCGTGACGTGCGCCGCGCCGCGGCGATGCTGTCCGAACTCGCAAACTCGCGGGTCAGGATCGGGTATGTCGCCACAGGGCAACCGCGCGTTCCGGATGTCGTCGCCGAACTCCGTGCTCGAGGGGAGAAGCGGGTGTTCGTCGCCTCATATTTGTTGGCGCATGGGCTGTTTCATCAGCGTCTCGCCGATGCCGGCGCCGACGGAGTCGCGGAACCGCTCGGCGTGGACCCGGCGATCGTTTCCCTGGTGGCCGACCGCTTCCGCAACTGCCTCCCAGCGTCCGGCGGCGCTACGCAGGAACCCGTCGAGGTGCCGCGTGAGCGGCACGGTAGAGAATCCCCGGCCTTCAGGCCGGGGAGGACGTCAATCCAGTGCTGATTGGGCGTTCTGCGGACCCATCAGCGCGGTAGCCACACCAGTTCGGCGAGTTCCCCGTCGGCTGCACCTGCGGGAACCAGCGCGAGTGCTTCGCGGCCGACGACCCCGGCCAGATGGGCGGTCCGGATGGCGGGGTCGGCGCGCCAGGCTCCGTCCGGTTCCGGAACGACCGGCAGGATGCGCACCGTGTCACTGCTGACCTCGGATGCGTTCGCGATTCGACCGAGCGGGATCGGGGTCGGACTGCGACCGGTCAAGGCAGCCACGATGGCCGGACCCGTTGTCAGAAGCGTCGCGACAGCGGCATACGGGTTTCCCGGCAGGCCGAGCACTACGCGCCCATCCGGTAGCAGGGCAGTCAGTTGGGAGCCGCCGGGCCTGCACTGCACTCTGCTCACCACCATCCGGGCCGCAGCCCGGTCGAGTGCCCCCCGCAATTGGTCGGCGGCGCCGCCACCGGTGGCACCCGCGATCACTATGAGGTCGGGCCGATGCACTTGACTGAGCAGTTCGTCGAAGCTGTCGGATGTGTCTCGCAGGTGGGTGTCGGCGATGGTACGGATTCCGCACCATGAGAGGAATTGGGGGAGAACGGGACCGAGCGCGTCCCGGGTCTGTCCTGGGCGCAGTGGGCCGTCCCGTCGAATCTCGTCCCCGGTCAGCACAACGTGCGCACGCACGGGGCCCCGAACGGCCGCGAAGGTCGCTTCCGCGCTTGCGCCCACAGAGGAGAGTGCGGGCGTGACGGCCGTTCCCTTCGCGGCGAGACGATGCCCCACCGGCCAGTCCTCGCCGGGCCGCCGCACATCGTCCCGCATCGGGGTGCCCTCTCGGCGGCGTAGTTGTTTGCCGTCGGGAGTATCTGTCCTGACCGCGAATTCGTCGCGGACGACGGTGGTTGCTCCGCTGGGTAGATGTGCACCCGTCGCGATTCGTGCGGCCTCACCCTCCTCGAGCTCGAGCTCCCCCGAGCCGCCTGCGTAGCGGATGTCGTCGCGTAGCAACCACGGTCCGTCGCCCGCGACCGCGTATCCGTCCATCGCGGACATCGAGATTCGGGGCAGCGACTCGGCCGCGACCAGTGGTTCGGCGAGCGTGGCGCCGAGTGATTCCCCGAGAGATGCGACACGCGGTGCAAGCGGGGGAACCATGTCGAGGATTGCGCGCCTGGCCTCGCCGATGGTGACCGGTGCCCCCGTGACGCCGCTGCGGGCTCGTTCGAGGTCTTCCGGGGTATCACAGTCGGTGATGCCGTCCAGGATGACGGTTTCGAATTGGTCCGGCACGAGCGCCTTCATCGGCTGATTGACGGTGG
Source organism: Rhodococcus sp. WMMA185 (assembly GCF_001767395.1). Lineage (NCBI taxonomy): Bacteria > Bacillati > Actinomycetota > Actinomycetes > Mycobacteriales > Nocardiaceae > Rhodococcus > Rhodococcus sp. WMMA185. The sequence continues at coordinate 1,064,554 of NZ_CP017014.1, forward strand.
AGCCGAGGGCGCGGATCCGGTCGTTCAACGCCGCGACCCGCCACGCCGACAGCAGGAACTGCAGTCGCCCCGTTTCGTCGACCGCGAAGACGGCTTCCGTGTCGTCCAGTGCGCCCCTGAGGGTCTCGACCACCGCGGGGCTCAGGAATGGCAGATCCGAGGCGAGGAGAATCACCCGATCCGACGGTTCCGCGTCCAGCGCAGCGAGGCCGGCGGCCACGCCGGCTACCGGACCGGATCCCGGCGGATTCTCCTGGGCCTGCAGGACGGGCGGGCCGACATCGCCGCGCGGAGGTCCGACCACGACGATGCGGTGACAACCGTTGACAGCGTCGAGCGCCGTGTCGAGCATCCGGCGTCCGCCCACGACAATTGCCGGCTTGTCCACGCCGCCCATCCGCGTTGCTCGTCCGCCGGCGAGGACGATCGCGTGGACGGGTATTGTCAACTCCATTCTTTCATGCTGCCCCATGCCCGTGGTCGCTGTAGAGTGACTACGCACCGACGGCGGTCGGGGTTCGGTTGGCTGCGTGAAAAGCAACGGATCCTCCCCCCGGTGCTCTGGCATTGTCGAGTCCGTTGATCTGATAGTGGAATTGTGGGGGACGTATGGCCTTATTGGTTCGTAGATCTTTTCGCTCCGCGGCACTCGCCTCGGTATTCGCACTGGCTGTGACACTCGTCGGCGAGGCTACGTCAGGGGCGCAACCGCCTCTGGACCAAACGCCCAGTGCTGATGCGGGGTTCCTCACCCCCGATCCGGACCCCTTCTACGCGCCTCCGCCGAATATCGCCGACTACGCGCCAGGCCACGTCTTCGAGGTTCGCCGACTGCCGGACACTCCCTACTTCCCCGGAAGCACGGTGTGGGAAATCGCGTTCCGTAGCACGGACTCGCAGGACAGGCCGATCGTCGCGAACACCACCTACGTACGCCCTCCGAACCATGTGCCGGACGGCCCGGTGCTGTCCTACCAGCACATCATCAACGCGCTCGGTAGCAAGTGCAAGATCGCCAACACGCTGTACACCAGTGATCCGACTTCGAAGCTTCGCGAAGCTGTCGGTCTCAACGTTGCGCTCGCGCGCGGGTGGGCCGTGGCGTTGCCCGACCATCTGGGCCCGCGGATGGCGTACGGCGCCGCCAAGCTCGGTGGCCAGATCACTCTCGACGGTATCCGTGCCGTGCAGCAAGTTCCAGAGTTGCAGGCAACGAACAGCAAGTTCGGACTGGCCGGGTATTCCGGCGGCGGTATGGCAACGACGTGGGCAGCCGCGCTGGCGCCCACATACGCACCCGAACTCGACATCGTCGGCATCGCAGAGGGCGGAACCCCGATGAACCTGGTGAAGATGGGGGAGGGCCTGGGCGGCGATCCGCACCCCGCGTTCGGCCTTGCGATGGCCGCTGTGTTGGGGCTCGAGCGTGAGTACCCGGCTCGTGTCGACGTCACCGGCCAACTCAACGACGAGGGTCTCCGGATGAAGCAGTTGCTAGGCGACAGCTGCAGTTACGAGATCATTGCCTTCGGAGCAGGCCGCAGCGCCGCGCAAGTGACCGACAATGAGAACTTCCTCGAGGACCCGGACCTGCGGAAGGTGATGGAGGAGAACAGCCTGGAACTGTACCCGGGAGTCCCCACCGTCCCCATCTTCAATTGGCACAGTCCCACCGACAACCTCGTTCCCGTCGACTCGATCGACGCAACGTTGCGTCGCTACTGCGACGCGGGCACACCGGTTCAGACGCTGCTCACCCCGGCGCCGGACCACCTGACACCGGCGGCGCTCGGGCTGCCGCAGGCATTGGACTGGCTAGACGCCCGATTCCGCGGCGAACCCGCGCCCAGCACGTGCTGAGCGCGGGTGCTCACCCGTAGTCGAATCGATGCCGTGCCGCCGCGAGATCCACGCGGCCTTCCCTGATCGGGACTCCCTCGACTTCGAGCCTGGCGATCTGACGACGTGCGAGGTGCGCAGGCGGACGGCCCGATGCGTTCAACACGCGGTGCCACGGGAGGTCGGCGGAGTCCGTCCGCATGATCCAGCCGACGGTACGGGGGCTCGACAGCCCGGCAGTCGCAGCGATGTCGCCGTAGGTGACCACCCGACCGGAGGGGATCGACGCGACGAGTGCGCGCACGCGTTCGACCTGTTCCTCAGTCGTCTGGGCCATCAGAGCAGTTTGCGTATGATTGCCGCCACATCGTCCGGCCTGGCCTGCGCGACCATGTGATCGCATTCGATGTCGACAGCGGTCAGATTTTCGCCGAGATGCTCAGTGAGGGCACGGCGAAAGGCAGGAGTGACGTACGGGGGTTGCACCTTCGACGCCTGTACCAGAACGGTGGGTAGGTCCTCGGGCGGTAGGACGGGGTCACGCGCGAGTTCGCCCCACGCGCTGACGACGGCGGGAGTGGACAGCCGCCAGTTGACCCTTCCGTTATCCAGGGGAACGAGGTGTTCGGCGATCTCGATCTCGAGCGCGTCGCGTGGTACTTCACCCCATGCCCCGTCGAGCTTCTCTGAGCGGGCCTCGTCGACGTCGGTGTAGTCGGGGGAGGAGATGGTGAGGTCCGCAACAGTCCGCATCAGTTCGGGATCGAGTCCGATCGCCGGATCGAGCAGGACGAGACCGGTGATCCGGTCAGGCACGGCGCGGGCCAGGTGCAGCCCCAGTGCGCCGCCGAAGGAATGCCCGACCACCAGAACCGGTCCGTGCGCGTGCGCGTCGAGCGTATCGATCAGGCTCGAAACATGAGCCTCGAGGTTCCACGGCGGCGCCCAGGTGGACAGGCCGTGACCTCGTAGGTCGGGGGAGATCCACCGAGCGTCGGGCAATTGGCCGTCGGCAATCGCCTCCCACCGCCTGCCGTGACCGGTGAGACCGTGCAGGGCAAGGATCTCCGGGCCGTCCTGGGCACCGAACAGATGCGTATGCAGTGCTGACACGTGACCCATGATGCCGGATGTCGGAAGGTTCTGGTGGAATGCCCTGCATGACGAAACCGGCGGCGCGCACCTCGCCCACTAAAACAGCGCGCCCGACGTCGACTCCTCATGCCAGGCTGGTATATCGCCGCGCCCCCGGTCCGCCGGCACGGACCTGGGACGAGTCCACGCAACACATCTTCACCGCACCGCCGTGGGACCCGGGCTGGAGTCCCTGGCAGGTCCTCGGCGGTCCGGGCACAGGCAAGACGTCGCTACTCGTCGACCTCGCGGTCGATCGGATCGCCGGTGGGGCAGACCCCGAGTCCGTGCTGGTGTTGACGCAGTCGCGAAGAGCGGCCGAACAGGTGCGCGAGCAGGTTACGTCCGCGCTCATCGGCCACGACGAACAGCACGGGCCACGGGCGACGCGGGAACCGCTCGTGCGAACCGTCCACTCGTATGCCTTCGCCGTACTGCGACTGCAGGCGGCGGCTCACGGGAACCCGCCCCCGCGGCTCATCACCGGCGCCGAGCAGGACGCCGTGTTGCGTGAGATGCTGCACGGCGATATTGCGGACGGCGGACAGATGTGGCCCGAGAGATTACGTCCCGCATTGGCGTTGGGTGGGTTCGCCAATGAACTCCGCGACATGATGCTGCGTTCGAGCGAGCGTGGGCTCGGCCCGGAAGACCTGATCAGGCTGGGCCGTCGGCACGAGCGGCCGGAATGGGTTGCGGCGGGAAAGTTTGCCGCCCGATACGAGCACGGCATGCTGCTGCGCGGCGCGGTCGGCATGGAGGCGCCTGAGGCCACGGCGCCTGCCCTCGATGCCGCCGAACTCGTCGGGGCTGCTCTGACCGCGTTCGCCACCGACCCCGACCTGTTGCACAGGGAAAGGACGCGCGTACGGCACCTGCTCGTCGACGACGCTCAGCATCTCGATCCTCAGGCCGCCGAACTGGTCCGACTGATCGGCACCGGTACTCACACGACCGTTGTGGCAGGCGACCCGGACCAGTCGATCTACGGATTTCGTGGCGCAGACCCGTCGTTCCTCGCGGATCTGGCGGACAAGGCGGATCCGCGCCAGGTGGTGCTGCCGGAGAACTTCCGTAGTTCGGCGGATGTCGCGGCGACGGCGGCGCGGATCAACTCTCGGCTTCCGGGCCATCTGCCGCACCGGACCTGGGCCCCCTCCCGCGACGGCGGAAGAACGTCCGTCCGTGTCCTGGGCAGTGTCGCGAAGGAAGCCGCGCTGATCGCCGACACCTTGCGTCGCGCGCATCTTCTCGACGGTGTGCCGTGGTCGGAGATGGCGGTAATCGTACGTTCGGTACCGCGTGCGCTGGCCCCGCTGCGGCGCGCACTCCTCGGCGCAGGAGTTCCCGTCACAACCGCGGCGTCCGAGTTGCCGTTGGCCAGCCAGCACGGGGTGTCGGGGCTGATGCTCGTGTTGCGCGCCCTGTCGGGACGAGAATTTACGGGCGAAGACGCACTCGCTCTGCTCGCCGGGCCGATCGGCGGTGCAGAACCCGTGGCGCTCAGGCGTCTTCGTCGGGGTTTGCGACGGGCGGAACTGGCGGCCGGCGGTACCCGCGATTCTGCGGAACTGCTCCGGCTCGTGGTGGTCGGCGAGACCGACAGCACCCGCAGAGTTACCGCCAAATTGACCGATGTCGAGGCTGCGCCCCTGAACCGGGTGCTGTCCGTGCTGCGCAAGGCGAAAGTGCCGTTGGACCGTGGCCGCGGAATCGAGGAGGTTCTGTGGGCGGCGTGGCGGGCGACCGGCCTCGAACGCCGTTGGTCGGCGGCCTCGGCCAGGGGCGGCCCGATCGGCGCGCAGGCCGATCGGGATCTCGACGCGGTCGTGGCGCTCTTCGATGCCGCGGCAGCATACGTGGATCGTCTCCCGCGTGCGCAACTCTCGGGGTTTGTCGACTACCTCAGCGGGCAGGCGATTCCGAACAGTGTGCGTAGCGCTTCCGCTGTCCCCGCCGAGGCGGTGTCGATACTGAGTGCCCACTCGGCGGCTGGTCGTGAGTGGGACGTGGTCGCCGTGGCGGGAGTGCAGGAAGGGCTGTGGCCGAACATGAGAGGACGGGGAAGCCTGCTTGGCACGGAGGCCCTGATCGACCTCACCAGCGGGGTGTCCGACGGAAGTGCGGCCTCCGCGGACCGCATGTCGCGAACGGCGCCGCTTCTGGCCGAGGAACGCAGGCTGTTCCTCGTTGCGTGTAGCCGGGCCAGGCAGTCCCTGCTGGTCACGTCCGTCGACACCGCAAGTGGGGACGCCGATCTCGTCCCTTCCCGTTTTGTCGACGAACTGCTCACCGGGGACGAGGACCCGGAGGTGGAGGAGGAGCAGTTCGACACCGATGGCCCGGCCGTCCGAGTCCTCGCTCTGCCTGCGCTCGTCGCCGAGTTGCGCGGTGTGGTCTGCGATCCTCTTCTCGCGGAGTCCGATCCCGCTCGTCAACGGCGCGCGGCACGTCAGCTCGCTCGACTCGCCGAGGCCGGAGTCCGGGGCGCACATCCCGATCAGTGGTACGGCACGGCCGAGCCGAGCAGCAGCGCCGCGTTGTGGGACGAGGTGGACGGGCCCGTCTCCCTATCGCCGTCCACCGTCGACCTGCTCAACACCTGTCCGCTGAGGTGGCTGCTCGAACGACACGGAGGCACCGACGGCGACAACACCCACGCCGTGGCTGGAACGCTGGTGCATACGCTCGTGCAGGCTCTCGCCGGACGCATTCCGGTCGACCAGGTTGATCAAGCGCTCGAGAATGCTTGGGATTCTATCGATCTGGGGTCTCAGTGGTACTCGCGGCGCGAACTCGACCGCACCCGGAACATGCTCGCCACGTTCACGGCGTGGCTCGGAAGAACGCGACCCGAACTCACCGAGATCGGCGTCGAGGTCGAGGTGGACGGCCCCCTGGAACCGCGCGAAGAAGGGGCCCCGAAGGTTCGGCTTCGTGGGCGCATCGACCGGCTCGAGCGCGACGCAGAGGGCAGACCCGTGATCGTCGACGTCAAGACCGCGCGCTCGCCTGTGACCAAGGAGGCGGCCCAACAACATGCTCAATTGGCGACGTACCAGGTGGCGTCGGCCATGGGTGCCATCAAGGGGGAGCCGAGGTCGAAACCGGGCGGTGCGCGCCTGATCTTCGTGGCCAAACCGAGCAAGAAGGAGGGTGCCAGCCAGCGGGTGCAGGCGCCGCTGACGGACGAGGATCTCGAGATGTGGCTCGACGTCATCCATGCGGCCGCAGCAGCCACCAAAGGGCCGCAGTTCCTCGCCAGGGTCAACGACGGCTGCCGGCACTGTCCGGTGCGGGCGAGTTGTCCGGCGCACGACGAGGGAAGGCAAGTGACGTCGGAATGAACATCCGCATCGATCCAGTGGATCTGGCGATCGGCTTGGGCCAACACCCGCCGACCCCCGAGCAGCAGGCGGTCATCAGTGCGGATCCCGGCCCGACCCTCGTCGTCGCGGGGGCAGGTGCGGGAAAAACCGAGACCATGGCGGCTCGCGTCGTGTGGTTGGTGGCCAACGGCCTCGTAGACCCGGGTGCCGTGTTGGGCCTGACCTTCACCCGCAAGGCAGCGCAGCAGCTGACCAGAAGGATCAGGAATCGCCTTGCCCGGCTGGCGGGTTCGGAGCTGCTCCGCAGAGTCGACCCGAGCGGTGATCTCAGGTCCAGGATTCGCGCTGGCGAGCCGGAGGTCAGCACCTACCACTCGTACGCCGGGCGGCTGTTGTCCGAGCACGGTCTCCTGTTGCCGATCGAGCCGTCGGCCACGCTGCTGTCGGAAACGGAACTGTGGCAGCTCGCGTATCGGGTGGTGAGCTCGTGGGACGGCGATCTCGACACCGACCGGAATCCGGCGTCGGTCACTGAAGCCGTGCTCGCGCTGTCCGGACAGTTGGCCGAGCACCTCGTCGAACCGGACGACCTGCGACAGGCGCACACCGAACTCGACAAGTTGGTTCACACGCTGCCCGCAGGCCCGCGTCAGCGTGGCGGCCCCGGTAAGGAACTGCTCGACATCCTCGACACTCAGCATCGGCGAGTGGAATTGCTTCCCTTGGTGGCTCGTCTGGCGGACACGCTGCGCCGCGAGGGTGCGCTCGACTTCGGCAGCCAGATGTCGCTGGCCGCGCGGGTGGCTTCGAGCCATCCTGAGGTGGGACTGGCCGAGCGCCGCCGGTTTCGGGCAGTGCTGCTCGACGAGTACCAAGACACGGGGCACTCGCAACGAGTGCTGCTGTCTTCGCTGTTCGGTGGCGGACTCGACGCCGATCTCGCTGTCACAGCAGTCGGCGACCCGATGCAGTCCATCTACGGCTGGCGAGGGGCATCGGCGGCCAACCTTCCCCGGTTTGCGACGGACTTCCCGCGGTCCGGCGGTGAACCTGCGCCTACGCTCGAACTGCTCACAAGCTGGCGCAATCCACCGGAGGCCTTGGCCCTGGCCAACATGGCCTCGGCCTCACTGCGTGAGCGGGGCGTGCCGGTCAGCACGCTGCGAGCGCGACCGGATGCGGTCTCCGGTGACGTCCGGCTGGCACTGACCACCGACGTTGTGCAGGAACGTGAATGGGTCGCGGATCGGATCGCTGAGCAGTACGCGGAGGCGGCGGAATCGGGGGCAAACCCGCCGACCGCTGCCGTACTGATTCGCCGAAACGTGGATGCCGCACCGGTCGCGGAAGTGCTTCGCTCCCGAGGATTGCCCGTCGAGGTGGTCGGCCTCGGTGGATTGCTGCATACCCCCGAGGTGGCCGACGTGATCGCAATGCTGCGGGTAGTCGCCGACCCGATGGCGGGTAGCGCCGCCGTGCGCATGCTGACTGGGGCGCGGTGGAGGATCGGGGCTTCCGACTTGGTAGCGCTGTCTCGAAGGGCGGCCGAACTGGCCATCGGAGCCAGATACGGCACGACCGGTGCCGTCACCGATCCGTCCGCTCTCGCCGATGCTGTCGGTGTGGCCCTGCCCGGTGAGCATGCCGAGCAAGCAGGGCTCGCGGATGCTCTGGCGGATCCCGGACCCGCCGAACGCTATTCGCCGGTCGGCTATGCACGGATAACCGCAGTGGCGGGCGAATTGGCCTCTCTGCGTGAGCGGATCGGACAGCCGCTCACCGAACTGGTAGCCGAAGTCGAGCGCGTACTCGGTATCGGAATCGAAGCGCAGGCCCGGACGGGATTGCCGGGACCCGGAAGTGCAGGGCGCGAGCATCTCGACGCATTCGCTGACGTCGTTTCCGGCTACGCGGCTCGTTCGTCGGCCACACTGACCGGGCTCCTGGCGTTCCTTTCGGCCGCAGAATCTGTCGAGAAGGGTTTGGCACCGGGAGAGGTCGAAGTGGACCCACACCGCGTCCAGGTCCTTACGGTGCACTCGGCGAAAGGGCTCGAGTGGGAGGTTGTGGCGGTCCCGCACCTCACCGCGGGTGTGTTCCCGTCGCGAACTGCTTCGGGGACCTGGCTCGGCGCGCTCGGCGAGCTGCCGCCGACATTGCGCGGCGACCGGGCCCGGCCGGGAGAGTCGGACGACGGCGTACCAGTGCTCGAACTCGAGGACGTGTACGACCGTAGGGATCTCGAAGATTCGGTGAAGGCGCACAAGGCGGCGCTGGCAGCACGCAAACTCGACGAGGACCGGCGGTTGTTCTACGTAGCACTCACCAGGACGGAACGCGTACTGTTCGCCTCCGGGCACCACTGGGCAGAGTCGGGAACCGAGCCGAAGGGTCCGTCGGACTTCCTGGCTGAGTTGCGTGACATGGTGACCGATGAGGCCCACGAGGGAATCGGGGTCGTCGACATATGGGCCCCGGCGCCCGGACCAGACGAAGGGAATCCGCTCACCAGCCTGCCGAAGTCGGCGCAGTGGCCGCAGGACCCACTCGGCCTCCGGCGCGAATCTGTCGAGCGAGGTGCAGCACTGGTCTTGGAGGCGCTGAAGGGGGCCGGGGGGACCGACCAGGAAGGCGAGGCCGACGACCCTGACAATTGGGCGGCCGATGTAGATGCCCTCCTTGCGGAGAGAGAGGCACGCATGAACGCTCGCGCCGAGGTTGTGCTGCCAAGCCAGCTGTCGGTCAGTCAGTTGGTCGAGCTCGAGGCCGATCCCGACGCGCTGGCGGCCAGGTTGCGGCGTCCGCTGCCGTATCCACCCAACCCGCTCGCCCGTCGGGGTACCGCCTTCCATGCCTGGGTGGAGCGCCGATTCGGGGCGTCCCGACTGCTGGACCTAGACGAGTTGCCCGGTGCCGCAGACGCGGGGGCGGGACCGGATTCCGATCTCGTGACCCTCCAGGAAGCCTTCCTGCAATCGTCCTGGGCGGAGCGTATCCCGGTTGACGTCGAGGTTCCGTTCGAGACCTCGTTGGCCGGGACAGTGTTGCGCGGGCGAATCGATGCGGTGTTCGAAGACCCGGACGGTGGATGGACGGTGATCGACTGGAAGACCGGCAAGGAGCCGAGCACGGCGAATGAGAAGGCCGTGGTGATGCAGCTGGCTGCCTACCGACTGGCCTGGGCCGAGCTGGCAGGCGCCGACGTGGAGCGGGTGCGAGCCGCGTTCCACTACGTGCGCACGGGCCGGACGATTGCGCCGGACGACCTGCCCGATGCAGATGGCCTCGCGCGTCTCATCCGCACTGCCGGGGCCGAAGACGGCAAATAATCCAGCAAGTGGTCGCGCTCGCACGGGACGGCCACGATGGCGCGCTCACGCGCGACGGCGAACCTTCAGCGCTTCGGTGATCAACGGAATCTGCAGGGGAAGGCGCAGCAGTGCGACGGCCTTCTGTGCATTCGTGGTCTTGGGACTCTCGACCCAGTCCACTGCCATATTGATGTTCGCGGGGAAGACGGCGACGAACAGCAATGCGGCGAGTCCGCCACCAAGCCTGCGGGTCCGCGGGACGAGCAGCGCGGTGCCGATAGCGAGTTCGGCAACCCCCGACACGTTGGTGTAGGTCCGGGCGTCGCCCGGTAGCTGCTTGGGGACGAGGTTGTCGAAGAATGTGGGCTTGGCGAAATGCATGGTGCCCGCACCTAGCAAGAGTGCGGCGAGACGCAGTGCCGGCTTCTGGCTCGGCCGTGGTATTTGGCTGTCTTGTTGCATGCCGACAGCTTGCATGAATTTCTCAGTTGGCGACACCCCGGCCATGGGTTCGGACACGGGGATTGGCGACACCCGGGCGCCGACGTGTCGTCGGCGGACGAATCGGAGATAGGCTGCCAGCCGATGGTTTAGTTCTGTACAACGTGGGGACAAAGAAATGGCCGGTAGGCTGCGTGAGAGATTGAGCAGGTCGGAATCGTTGACCGACCGGCCGGACTTCGCGCTGGTTGGTGTACTCCGGATTCCGGAATTGCAGACCAGCCCGGCCCGGGCGATCTATCGGCGGGTGGGATACGCCGTGGCGGCGCTGGGGTTGGCTGTCTTGATCGTTTACCTCGACCGAGACGGCTATCAGGACGCGCAGGGTGGCGAACTGTCGCTACTCGATTGCATCTACTACGCGACGGTGTCGTTGTCGACGACCGGGTACGGTGACATCACACCTGTCACGGAGTCCGCAAGGCTCCTCAACGTTCTACTGATCACACCTCTTCGAATCTTCTTCCTCATCGTCCTCGTCGGTACGACTCTCTCCGCACTTACGGAGAGCTCGCGTCAGACATTCAAGATCCAGCGCTGGAGGCAGCACGTGCGCAATCACACCGTGGTGATCGGTTACGGAACCAAGGGGCGCACCGCGATCGACGCGATGCTCGGTGACGACGTTCCGCCCTCGGAGATCGTTGTGGTGGACACGGATCAGTCCGTGCTCGATTCTGCTGCGGGAAAGGGGCTGGTGACAGTCCACGGATCCGCGACCAAGTCGGATGTGCTGCGGCTGGCGGGCGCACAGAATGCGGCGGCGATCATCGTGGCGGCCAACCGAGACGACACAGCGGTACTCGTGACACTGACTGCGCGCGAGATCGCGCCGAAGGCGAAGATCGTCGCGGCGATCCGGGAATCGGAGAACACCCATTTGCTGAGGCAGTCCGGAGCCGACTCGGTCGTCGTGTCCTCCGAGACCGCCGGCCGACTCCTCGGCATCGCCACGACTACCCCCAGTGTGGTCGAGATGATGGAGGACCTCCTTACCCCGGAGGCTGGATTCGCCATCGCCGAACGCGCCGTCGAACGGGACGAGATCGGCGGCTCTCCGCGTCATTTGTCCGACATCGTGCTCGGTGTCGTCCGGGACGGGCGACTGGTGCGTGTCGGCTCGGCAGAAGTCGACTCCGTTGAGGAGAACGACCGCCTGCTGTATATCCGAAGGGTCGCTAACTGACCGGCAGTAGTGTCGATCAGGTGGTCGCATTCCGGTTGAACGAGATCCCACTCCTGTCGCGCTCTGCCCTGGGCCGGGCCGAGGAATTGCGTTCAGACACCGAGGCCTTGCGCGCGGGATGGGCGGAATCGCTTCTCCTGCGGGTCAATCGCCGGGGGCAGGTTCGGGTACGTGATGACAGCCTGGTGTTTTCGGACGCCACCGAACTCGGCCTGGAACCCGAGCCGGGAGCGGTCTTCCTCGGGGTCCGCGAGGACCGGCATGTGTGGACGGTACGGGTACCCGCCCTTACCGGAGAACTGGCGGATCTCCGGGCTCTGGGTGGAGTTCTCGATGATGCTGATGCGGGTCTTCTCACCAGCGCGCTCGCGATGCTGAACTGGCACGACAGTGCGGGCTTCAGCGCACTCGACGGCGCGGTTTCGGTGCCGACGATGTCGGGATGGTCGCGAATCTCGACGAGTACCGGACACGAGGAGTTTCCCCGCACCGATCCGGCGATCATCTGCCTCGTCCACGACGACGGCGACCGTGTCCTTTTGGCTCGGCAACCCACCTGGCCCCCGAGGCGATACTCGCTCCTGGCTGGATTCGTCGAAGCCGGCGAGTCCCTCGAGGCGTGCGTGGCCCGAGAGATCAAGGAAGAAGTCGGTCTCGACGTTCGGGACGTGCGCTATCTGGGAAGCCAGCCGTGGCCCTTCCCACGGTCGGTGATGATCGGGTTCGCCGCGGTCGGCGATCCCGACGTCTCGTTCACGTTCAGTGACGGCGAGATCGCCGAGGCTCGTTGGTTCAGCAGAGACGAGGTGCGCAGTGCTCTCGAACTCGGCGATTGGGCGTCGGATGGCGATGCCCCGCTGTTGCTCCCGGGATCGATCTCCATCGCGCGGGGCATCATCGAATCCTGGGTGCAATCAGCGGCGACGTCCTAGACGCTAGGCAACACGGGCGTCCTAGACGCTAGGCAACACGGGCGTCCTAGACGCCGAGCAGTTTTTTGACCTGGGCGAGCGAAGGATTGGTCGCGGTGCTGCCATCGGCGAACTTGACTGTCGGGACGACATGGTTTCCGCCGTTGACGCTGCCAACGAAATCAGCGGACGCCGGATCGTCTTCTATGTCGATCTCCACGTAGCTGATGCCGGACTCGTCCAGTTGCGTCTTCAGACGCCGGCAGTAGCCGCACCACGTTGTGGAGTAGATGGTCAGGTCAGGGGTATCGGTCGCAGTCACGGCGCTAATAACACCATGAAAACGTAATGTGTTCCCATCGCGTGGCATTCCTCACAGCAGCCAACCTCTGCTGTGGTCTGTCTGTGCGCTGCATGCTCTGTCGGGTGCCCCTGTCATGATGGACGCCATGTCGGCCAAAGCCCCCGTAGAGGTGACGGATACTGGTCTCGACCCTGAACAATCCGCAGCTGTGCTCGCACCGCGTGGGCCGGTCTGTGTATTGGCGGGCGCGGGAACCGGAAAGACCCGGACGATCACCCGCCGCATCGCACACCTGGTGGAGAGCGGCCATGTCGCCGCGGGGCAGGTGCTGGCGGTGACGTTCACGGCGCGAGCAGCAGGCGAGATGAGGGGCAGGCTTCGCAGCCTGGGGGTGGGTGATGGTGGCACCCAGGTTCAGGCGCGGACTTTCCACGCCGCCGCACTGCGGCAGCTGAGGTACTTCTGGCCGCAAGTGATCGGCGACATGCAATGGCACCTGCTCGACCGCAAGTTCGCGGTCGTGTCGTCCGCCGCGGGTCGCGTGGGCTTGTCCACCAGTACGGAGAGTGTCCGGGACTTGGCGAGTGAGATCGAATGGGCCAAGGCTTCCCTCGTGGCGCCCGAGGACTATCAGCAAGCCGTGGCGCGGATGCGCAGGGAAGTACCGGAAGACGCGGCAAAGGTCGCCGCCGTGTACCAGGGCTACGAAGAACTCAAGGCTCGCAGCCAGGACGGGATGCTCCTCGACTTCGACGACCTCCTCCTTCACACGGCGGGAGCGCTCGAAGAGCACTCGGCCGTCGCCGAGGAGTTCCGCGACCGCTACCGATGCTTCGTCGTCGACGAGTATCAGGATGTCACGCCACTTCAGCAGCGTGTTCTCGATGCCTGGCTCGGGGAGCGAGACGATCTGACGGTGGTCGGCGACGCAAACCAGACCATCTATTCTTTCACCGGCGCCACTCCGCGCTATCTGTTGGACTTCTCGCGCCGATTCCCAGAGGCGACGGTCGTGCGCCTCGAGCGCGATTACCGCTCCACTCCCGAGGTCGTATCGATGGCGAACCGGGTCATCGGCGCGGCGCGGGGACGGATCGCAGGCACTCGATTGCAACTGATCGGGCAACGTGCCTCGGGGCCGGAACCGAGCTTCGCGGAGTTCGATGACGAGCCTGCGGAGGCCGCCGGGGTGGCGGGCGAGATCAAGAAGCTCATCTCCTCGGGTACCCCGGCTGCGGAAATCGCGATCCTCTACCGGATCAACGCCCAGTCGGAGGTTCACGAGCAGGCGTTGACGAGACTCGGTATCCCGTACCAAGTTCGCGGTGGCGAAGGCTTTTTCACCAGGACCGAGGTGCGCCAGGCCATGTCGGAGCTGCGCAGGGCCGCGGATCGGGACGACCTGCCGGATGCGGTCGGGGCCGACCTCGTGACACTGGTCCGCGCCGTGCTGGTACCGCTCGGCCTTACCGACGCCGAACCTGCGGGCGCGCAAGCCCGGGAGCGCTGGTCCTCGTTGTCCGCGCTGGTCGCCCTCACCGAGGAGCAGTTGGTCCAGGACCCGGCTCTCACACTCGAGGGGCTGCTACGCGAGTTGAGCCTGCGAGCGGAGGCGCGACACCCACCCGTCGTACAGGGCGTAACGCTCGCTTCACTGCACGCAGCGAAGGGGCTGGAATGGGACGCGGTGTTCCTCGTCGGTCTCACCGACGGCACCCTGCCCATCGCGCACGTGCTCGGCGACGCGAACTCGGCGCCCGATGATGCTGCGATCGAAGAGGAGCGCCGGTTGCTGTACGTCGGTGTCACCCGGGCGCGTGAGCACCTGCAGATGTCTTGGGCGCTCTCGCGCAACGAGGGTGGTCGCAAGTCCCGGCGTCGCTCACGGTTCCTGCACGGCCTCATTCCGGACGACTCTCCGGCCTCGCGGATCGCGGTGCCCGTCAAGAGCAACAAGAAGCGGCCACAGTGCCGCTTGTGCGGAAAGCCACTGATCGGATCCACCGCAACCATGCTGGGGCGATGTGAGGGGTGCCCGTCGGACGTAGATGTAGAACTCCTCGAATCCCTCCGGGCGTGGCGCCGCGAGAAGTCACGGGAGATGAAGATGCCCGCCTACATCATCTTCACCGACAACACATTGACTGCCCTCGCCGAGCAACGACCCCAGGACGATCGAGGACTCGTTGCGATCCCCGGGATCGGCGCGAAGAAGCTCGAGCAATACGGCGCGGAGGTTCTCGCGGTGATCAAGAGCAACACGAACTCCTGAGACATTTCCCGCGCGATCCGGGTGGCAGGTATCGGCGCAGGTCAAAAATAGGTTGTGCGGTCCCGGCGTATTGCCTACTGTGGTTCCGGTGCGCGGGGAACCCGTGCGGTTGATATCGGATCTAGACGAAGTGGAGGTGGCAGTGAAATGACCAAGTATCAGGCACATCAGATGACAGTCGCTGTCGCCTGCCCGCTTTCGGGGACGAACGTGGCGGAGGCGGTACCAGCGATCAGCTGGTCAGCGGCGCGTCGTCGTCCCGCAGAAACAGTCGAGTCCGTGTATCGAGGTTGTCTAGCGATACCTCGATAAAGCTCCCTGGAGTCTTTCCAAGGCCACGGACCCGCATCGCGGACCGTGGCCTTTGTAGTTCGAGCCCTCTTGCTCGCAGCCTCGGCTCTGGTTCGCAAGTACTTCATCGAACCAAAGAGAACAGCCGTCTCAATGACAGCAGAGGAGAAAGACGTGTCCACCGTGACATGTACCGGGGTGTCCGAAACCTCTACCGCCACAAGCGGGTTAGTTCAGATTGCATCCGCACGCGGTGACCTGCCGTGCCGGTCCGACGACCCGGACCTGTGGTTCGCTGACTCTCCCACCCAGCTGGAACAGGCCAAGGCGCTCTGCGCGCCCTGCCCGATCCGCTCCCGCTGCCTCGATGCGGCCCTCGATCGCGGCGAGCCTTGGGGTGTTTGGGGTGGGGAGATCTTCGAGCACGGTTCCGTGATCGCTCGCAAGCGTTCACGGGGACGCCCACGCAAGGCACAGACGTTGGTCTGCGCCTAGCAATCAGGAAGTGGCGGAGGAAATCGCCCCGTCCGCTCGGCCGGCACCTCACATGAGCCGGCCGAGCGGACGTTCGCTCGCTCCGGCGAGGACAGACGGTGCTATCGATCCTCGGGATCGTCTGCGAACCCGGGGAGCCAGCGCGTGAGGATCGCCATGTACGGCGCGCACGCATCCAGCTGAGCGCAGATCCCGACCGAGCCGACGAGAACCCGGAAAATCATCAGATACTCGGGCGGCAGACTCAGTGCACGGGCGGTGCGGAACTGGGGACTGTTGACGTAGGTGGCAGGCCCCACAGCCTTCTGTAGCCAGGCACGGGTGAAGTGGAACGATTCGGATCGGATCGGATCGGTCAAGGGGCGCAGGTATTCTGCGATCTCCTCGTCAGTGACCGTTCTGCCCGGCAGAACAAACCCGTTGGCGTGCAGCAACTCCGTCAGTTCGTCGAACTGCTCGTGCAGTGACAGCCTGACCATTTTTCCGAGGACCGGCGGAAGTCCGTGTGGGAAAGGCGCGGCGGCACCGAAGTCGATGACACCGAGACGGCCGTCGCTGTGCAACATGAAATTCCCCGGGTGCGGGTCGCAATGGAGCAGGCCTACCCGGGCCGGGGAGGCGAAGTGGAACTCGGCGAGCAGGGCCCCCGCAGCGTTGCGCTCCTCCGGCGTTCCGCGGGCGATTACGTCCGACAGGGGTCTTGCCGACATCCACTCGCTCACAACTACCTTCGGTGCGCTGGCGACGACGTGCGGGATCGCGAACTGTGGATCTCCTTCGTAGACCTTGGCGAACTGGCGCTGATGGTTCGCCTCGATTCGGTAGTCGAGTTCCTCTTCGGTCCGGGCGGTGAACTCCTCGATGACGGGCCGAACGTCGACCCCTGGCATCGCCGACGTGAATAGACCGGCGAAGCGCCCGAGGGTCTTGAGATCTGCTCGCAGGGCTTCGTCTGCGCCGGGATACTGAACCTTGACTGCGACCTCGCGACCGTCCGACCACACTCCGCGGTGCACCTGACCGATGCTGGCTGACGCGATCGGGGTGTCGTCGAACGATTCGAAGCGTTCATGCCACTTCGTGCCCAACTGCTGGTCGAGCATCTTGTGAACCGCCCGCGTGGGTAGGGGAGGAGCTTGTGCCTGAAGCTTGTTGAGCGACTCGCGATACGGCTCGGCGAATTCCTCTGGGATCGCCGCTTCCATCACGCTCAGGGCTTGCCCCAGCTTCATGGCGCCACCCTTGAGCTCGCCGAGAACGGCGAATAATTGTTCGGCGGCTTTGGCGCTCAACTGGGCGTCGATGGCGTCCTTGTCGCCACCGGTCAGTTTCCTGCCGAGTCCCATGGCCGCACGCCCCGCGATTCCCAATGGAATGCTCGCGAGTTTGGCGGTGCGGGCAGAACTCCTGCGAGGGATATCGGACACCACACCATCATGACGGAAGACGGCTCGGGTCGCCTGCGATGGGTGCCAGATAGGTGCAGCTGCAACTGTTCTGTTTGGGCCAGTGTCGGGTCACCAGCCGGTGGGCCGCGAGGTCGATCTCGAGGGTTGCGCCCAGACTGCTCGGCGGAGCGCTTCGGGGGGCCGACAGCACGGCTTCGAGCTGACCGAGCGCGACGGCGGTCGTGGCCATGATCACAGCCGGGCTTGCGTGTCCGACGGTCCCGAGCAGTTGAGCGGACAGGTGCGGCCAGTCCTCGTCGTACCCGGCACGAAGGAGGTCGGCGCACCGGAGACAACTGGTGTGGCCGGGTAGCACGAGTGGGCCCACCACTCCGCGGCCGTCGCGTAGCCGAACCTGGAGGTGGGGTATCCCGTTCCGGACGAGGTCCGCGACGAGGCGGGGTTCTGCCACCAGATCGTCCGCGAGCACGACGCACCCGGCGTTCCACCGCGCAACATCGCCATCCGCGGAATACCGGGACGATCGTACGACCCGATTCCCGCCGTCGATCAGCGATTTCGAGACCGCATCGGACAGGGGACCGCGCCCGTGCACCCGGATCGCGATGGGTTCTGCACTCGTTGGCGAACGTCCGGCTGCCATGAGTCCGGCTCTATCGAGATCGCCGAGAAGTCTGGTCACTTCGGCGACAGTCATTCCGAGCCCCACCGCGGTCCACAGGATGTGCGGACGTGAATTCTTGCCGTCGAGCAGTCGGAGTACGGCGAGAAGCTGTTCCGAGCGAAGACCCGCCGGTGGTGTGAGAACCACTGCATGCTCTGGATCCCAGCCGAGTTGGACCCGGCCGTCGCGGCGGACGAGCACTGGGAGCCGAGGGTCGAGGGTGGCGCCGACCGCGCCTGGGTATTGGAAGCTCACCCCGCAGACGATGACACGGCTCGGTTAACCGAGAAGCCGTTGCAGACGAGTTATCCACAGGCGGAAAGGTGCTCTGACCTGTAGATAACCCGCTGCCGGGAGAATGTCGCGATCCGCAGGTCAGGACTGAGGTTCGTCGTCTGGATTCTCTCCGGACCGTTCGGCTTCTTCGGCGCGTTCACGCGCTAGCGTTGCCTCGAGCTGCTCCATCGGATTGTCGAAGTTGCCGCCGTCCGCACCCTTTCCGAGCACACGATCGACGAATGTGTCGGGGTTGTCGAGATCGGAGGAGTCGGGCAGCAGGTCGGGGTGAGCCCACACACTGTCACGCGAATCGATGGTCGAATCGGAGGTCAGCCGGTTCCACAACTGCGCAGCCTCGCGTACCTTGCGGGGTCGCAGTTCGAGTCCGACCAGCGTCGCGAACGTCTGTTCGGCGGGTCCGCCGGTTGCGCGCCGACGACGCAGTGTCTCACTGAGAGCCCCTACGCCAGGGAGTCGGTCGTTGAGCGCGAACGCCACAACAACCTCGACCCAGCCCTCGATGAGGGCGAGCAGCGTCTCGAGACGCTCGAGGGCCTGCTTCTGTTCCGGCGTGGTCTGCGGTTCGAATGCACCCTGCTGCAGGATGTTCTCGAGCTGAGAGGGATCGCCGAGCGCCGACGGATCGAGCCCCTTGGCCATCTCCTCGATGGCGGAGAAGTCCATTGTGATCCCGCGGGCGTACTCCTCGACAGTGGCGAGGAGGCGTTGGCGCAGCCACGGGACATGGCTGTAAAGGCGCTGGTAGGCGGCTTCTCGGGCGGCCAGGAAGACGAGGATCTCCCGGTCGGGCTGTTCGAGGCCCTTACTGAACCTCCCCACGGCAGCCGGAAGCAGAGCTCCCGTCCCGGTAGGCCCGAGGGGGAGTCCGATATCGGTGGAGGTGAGGACTTCTTTCGACAGCTGGCCCAGGGCCTGGCCGAGTTGGGAGCCGAACGCGAGACCACCCATCTGGTTCATCATGCCGAGCATGGGCCCGGCCATTTGCCGCGCTTCTTCGGGTAGACCTTGCACCCACATACCGGACACCTTCTCCGCGACGGGATCACACAGTCGCTTCCAGGTGTCGAGCGTGTTGTCGATCCAGTCGTTGGGGGTCCACGCGAGCGTCTTCGACGCACCGGCGGGCAACGTCGTCGCGGCATCGAGCCACAGCTCGGCCAGCCGCGTCGCTTCGGCGATCGCCTCGGAATTGCCTTGGGTGATGGGAGCCACCGAACCTATTTGCTGGCGAGCGATTTTCTTGGCGAGGTCATAGTTGACGGGGCCACTCTGTTCACCCGACGCCATCGACGAGCCCATTCCGCTCAACATCTGGCCGAACTGGGTCAGCATCTGGCCGAGAGCCGCCGGATCGAACCCGCCTTGATCGAAGCCGCCGCTGGGGGACCCGCCCACCCCGAATCCGAAGTCGCCGGAACCGCCCGAATTCTTGTCACGGTCTTGCCCGCTCTGACCTCCCGTGTTTTCTTCTCGGTCGGGATCGTCAGAGTTGGAGAAGCCGAACGGCGGATTGCTCATACCCCAACGTTACAAGGCGTAGGCATCCCTAGGTGCCTGCCGTATCACGCTGATGGCGAACATGCCGATAGGCGCTGCATTCGGGTCGCGCTCTACGCTGGTTCAGGTGAATCGACGGATCGTGACGCTTCTGGCTGCGCTGGCCCCGATCGTGCTGTTGGGCCTCCTCGGCACGATGGTCAAGGTGCCATTCGTGGCTCTGGGGCCGGGCCCCACGTTCAACACTCTCGGGGAAGTGGGCGGTGAGGAGGTCGTCGCCATCGAGGGTACGGATGTGGACCCGACGTCCGGCCATCTCAACATGACGACCGTCGCCGTGCGCGACGATCTCAACGTGTTCGAGGCGTTCGGGCTGTGGGCGAGTGGACGTCAAGGCATCGTGCCTCGCGAGGAAGTGTATCCGCCGGACAGGTCGAAAGATGAGGTCCAGCAAGAGAACGAGGCCGACTTCGAGCAGTCGGAGGACAGCGCCGAACTCGCTGCACTGCATTACTTGGGTGAACCGGTGAACCTCCGCGTCGCTCAGGTCGTCGACGACGGCCCCTCCATCGGTGTTCTGCGTTCAGGCGATGAGTTGGTCAGTGTCAATGGCATGCCGGTCTCGACGGTCGGGAGCGTTCAGCGAGCCGTCGCGGCTGTGGAGCCGGGTACAGAGGTGACGATCGTGGTCATCCGGGACGGCGCCGAGGCGACGGTGCCCGTTGTGCTCGGATCCCGTCCGGACGACGAATCCGAGGGATATCTGGGAATCGTCCCCGAGGAGGTTCCCGACGTCCCGTTCACCGTGGAGTTCAATCTCGCCGACGTGGGGGGTCCCTCGGCCGGACTGATGTTCGCCCTTGCCGTGGTCGACAAACTCAGCCCAGGGGACCTCAACGGTGGCAAGTTCGTTGCCGGGACGGGCACCATCGACTCCGACGGGGAAGTGGGTCCGATCGGCGGCATCAAGTACAAGTTGATCGCAGCGAGCGAGGCCGGCGCCGAGACGTTCCTCGTCCCCGCGGGGAACTGCGACGAGGCTCGGCAGGGTGCACCGGACGGACTTCGGTTAGTGAAGGTCGACGACCTCGACGGAGCTGTCGACGCTCTCGAGGCAGTCAACACGGGCGGTTCCGCACCGATGTGCTGATCAGGCCGCGCTGCGACGGTCAGTCGTCTTCGGGCGCGTCGAAGGTGGCGTGTAGCGCGCCCACGAGATTCGGAGCGAGGTTCTCGTAGGTCAGTAGTTCGATTCCGGCGTAGGGGTCGGAGTCGTCGTCAGGGCGCAATTGCATCAGGCACAGCGACGGCCCGTCGCGCAGAACGGCCGCGATCAACCGGGCGGACCTGCGGTCCGGATGGGATTCGGCGGCGGCGCGGGCCGCGTTGTCTGCGGCGTCACGGTCGTAGAGCAGCGGTGCGAGCGCGTCGTCGAGGTCGGACTCCGCTTCGGGTGGGAGGACGACGATCTCCTGAACAAGTACGCAGCCGACGACGGACTCGGGCCAACTGGTGGTGGCGAGGAATTCGTCGAGCGCACGTGACCCGCCGTCGATGTCCTCAGGAAACGGGTCCTGCTCCACAGGGGTCAGCTCGGAACCGTCGAGAAGCTGATCGAGAAGGTTCGGTTCGGCCGCGGCGAGCAGTTCGGTCGGGACGAGTGCGAACATCTGGGGCGGTTGATCCCACCCTCCGGCATCGACGAATTCGACTACCTCACGCACACACCGGGCTAGTGCATTCGTCTCACCGTTCACATTTTCTTCACTCACAGCCTCATTTTCGCACCCCGGAATCCGGACCGACGGTCGCATCTCGCAGATGTTACGTAGGGTGGGACGAAACGGTCACGCACTCGATGTTGGGGTGTGGGAGACTGTCGGGCAGTCGATCGCGGCGTGTGAGCGTCGCCGAGTTCTTGGAGTGTGGCTAGTGGGCATGCGGCCCCCCGCAGGATTACCATCGTTGTCCAAGCGCAGTCGTGTGCTGCTGGTTTTGGCGCTCGTCGCCGCAGTGCTACTGCTGGTAGGTCCCCGCCTGATCAGTACCTATACGGACTGGTTGTGGTTCGGTGAAGTGGGATTCCGCAGCGTCTTCACCAAGGTTCTCCTCACGCGTGTGGTCATTTTCCTGGTGGTCGCTGCCGTCGTCGGCCTGATCATCTGGCTTGCGCTGCTGCTCGCCTACCGGTCGCGGCCGGTCTTCGTCCCGGTCTCAGGGCCGAATGATCCCGTGGCGCGCTACCGCACCACCGTGATGTCGCGCCTGCGCCTGTTCGGCCTGGCAATTCCCATCGTCATCGGACTGTTCGCCGGTTTGGTCGCCCAGTCCAGTTGGGTGACGGTCCAGCTGTTCTTCAATGGCGGAACGTTCGGAGTCACCGACCCGGAATTCGGACTAGACGTCGGTTTCTACACCTTCGACCTGCCGTTCTACCGGTTCGTTCTCAACTGGCTGTTCGTGGCGGTTCTGCTCGCGTTCTTCGCCAGCCTGGTGACGCACTACATCTTCGGTGGGCTGAAATTGGCAGGTCGGGGAGGCGCACTTACGAACGCGGCGCGTGTCCAGTTGGCCGTGCTGGCGGGAACGTTCATTCTCCTCAAAGCTGTCGCTTATTGGTTCGATCGGTACTCACTGCTGTCGAGTAGCAGGAAGGAACCTACGTTTACAGGCGGCAGCTTCACCGACATGAATGCGGTGCTGCAGGCCAAGATGATTCTGCTGGCGATCGCGGTGATCTGCGCGATTGCCTTCTTCGCCGCGATATTCATGCGTGACCTGCGTATCCCGGCGCTGGCGACGGCGCTTCTGGTTCTCTCATCGGTTCTGGTGGGCGCGGTGTGGCCACTGGTGGTGGAACAGTTCTCGGTCAAGCCGAACGCGGCCCAGAAGGAGAGCCCGTACATCGAGCGGAACATCCAGGCGACGCGGCAGGCGTATGGGATCACAGAAGACAACATCGACTACGCCGCCTACCCGGGTGTCGGCACTCAGCAGCCTCAGGACGTCCCCGCGGACGTGACGACGATCGCCAACGCGCGTTTGCTGGACCCGGCCATCCTGTCGCCCACATTCACCGCACAGCAGCAGTTGAAGAACTTCTACGGGTTCCCCGCGACGCTCAACGTCGATCGGTACGAGACTGACGGTCAACTGCGAGACTACGTCGTTGCTGCGCGCGAACTCGCGCCGGCCAACCTGACCGGAAACCAGACCGACTGGATCAACCGCCATACCGTGTACACCCACGGCAACGGGTTCATCGCTGCACAGGCCAACCAGGTGACTGCAGCCGAGGGCGAAGACGATGACAACACCGGCGGTTACCCGCTCTACAACGTGAGCGATCTCTTTTCGCAGCCCACCGACCCGGCCCTCCAAGTGGACAACCCGCGGATCTACTACGGCGAGTTGATCGCCCAGTCCGACCCCGACTACGCCATCGTCGGGGGATCGCCGGGAGATGCTCCGCGAGAGTACGACACCGACGACTCCAACTACACCTACACAGGTTCCGGTGGAGTGCCGATCGGTAACTGGTTCAACCGACTGGCCTTCGCCGCCAAATTCACCGAGCGGAACATTCTGTTCTCCGGTGCGATCGGCTCGGACTCGAAGATCATCTACAACCGTGACCCCCGCGACCGCGTGCGGCAAGTGGCACCATGGCTGACCACCGACGGCTCCGTGTACCCGGCCGTTGTGGACGGCAAGGTCCAATGGATCGTCGACGCCTATACGACGCTCGAGGACTATCCCTACGCGCAGCGCAGTTCGCTCGACGGATTGGTCGAGGACAGCATCGACCAGAACACCGGACGCTTGATTCCGCGCAAGGAGGTGTCGTACATCCGGAACTCGGTCAAGGCCACCGTCGACGCGTACGACGGCACCGTGACGCTGTACCAGGTGGACGAGAACGATCCGGTGCTGAAGGCATGGATGGGAGTGTTCCCCGACACCGTCAAGCCGAAGAGCGACGTCAGTGCAGACCTGCAGGCACACTTCCGCTACCCGGAAGATCTGTTCAAGGTTCAGCGGGAGATGTTGGCCAAGTACCACGTGGACGATCCGAACGAGTTCTTCACGAACAACGCGTTCTGGTCGGTTCCGAGTGATCCCACGATCGATACGACTGCCAATCAGCCTCCCTATTACGTCCTGGTCGGTGGTACGGAAACGGCGCAACCCGAGTTCCGTCTGACGAGCCCCATGGTGGGCTTCAACCGCGAGTTGTTGTCGGCGTACATTTCGGTTGCCTCGGATCCGGAGAACTACGGCAAGTTCAATGTGTTGCAGCTACCGACTGACACGCAGACTCAGGGACCGCAACAGGCCCAGAACGCGATGACCTCCAACTCGAGGGTTGCCAGTGAGTTGTCGCTGCTGAGGCAGTCGAACAGGATCCAATTCGGAAACCTGCTCACACTACCCATCGCCGACGGCGGCATTCTCTACGTGGAGCCGCTGTACACCCAGAGGAATTCTGCGAACTCGTTCCCGCAGCTTGCGCGGGTCCTGGTGAGCTTCAGTGACACCAACGGCATCCGGGTCGGATACGCGCCGACGTTGGCTGAAGCACTCAGTCAGGTGTTCGGTGCAGGCACTGGTTCTGTTGCCACGGAGCCCAGCGATGAAGCCGTACTTGCCGGGGAGCAGACGGGTGAGGCGACGCCGCAACCGGCGGCGGCCGAACCGCCGCCTGCGACACTTCCCGCGCCGGACGCGGACGCTGCCATCAACGAACTCAACGCATCGTTGGATGCGCTGACCGCGGCCCAGCAAAGTGGTGATTTCGCCGCCTACGGTGCGGCGCTCGCCAGGCTCCAGAATGCGGTGGACGCCTACGAGGCGATCCCGCGGTAGGGGCTTCTCGGTCACACACAGAGATGACGAGGCCCTGCCATCCGAACCGGATGGCAGGGCCTCGTCATATGGGCGGGCGGTCATCTGCCGGGACAGTCGTCGCAGCAAGTCGGGCGGCGGCTGCTGGACGGCACTCGAGAGACTTCTCGTTGCGCCGCCGTTATGCGATGGGAATCAAAGACGACTCGTTGATCGGCTCATATCGAAAAGGTTCTCATGAGGTCTCGAAGTGGTGTCGGGCGAAAAGGTGGCGGAAACGAAGAGGTGCCCTGCGTGCAGTTGTGCTGCACGCAGGGCACCTCCAAGTACTGTTCTGCGGATCAGAGGTACTTCCCGCACACCGGCCAAGCGCCTGGTCCCTGACCTGCCAGGACATTCTCGGCGACCCGAATCTGCTCCTCGCGCGACGCGTTGGCCGCAGACCCGGTTCCACCGAATTCGGCCCAGGTGCTGTCGGTGAACTGCAGACCGCCCCTGAAACCATTGCCCGTGTCTGCGGCCCAGTTTCCGCTGCTCTCGCACATTGCGACGGCATCCCAGTTGTGGGAGGCGGCAGAGGCGGTGCCGGTGCTCAGACCGAGCGGCACAACCAGAAGTGCCCCGGCCAGCGTGACTGCGCCCATGGTCCGCTTGACGATGCTGATGTTGGTCATGTGGTGCTTCCTCTCCGCGTTTGCCGACGAGGTAGGCCTGCGGGAATCGGCTGGTGCGCCGGTCCGGGCGATCGATCCGTTCTCGTCCTTGCCCCTCGAGGTGTGGGGATTCCGGATCCCGCGGGGCAAGGTAAGGCTGCGGCGGGCCGGCGTTGCCCGGTGGTTTCGGGCTGGTCACGAACGTACGTGTCGATCACAGAATGGTCACGGTCCGATTTTCTGAAACGGGCGTACAAATACCGACTACCTTGATTCCCGTTTTCGCAGGTCGTCCATTACATTGCCGAACACGCGCGTCGAGGCGGATTGGCGGAAGTGTGACGAGGGTCACATCATTTGGTAACGGATGTGATTCGTGTGATTGCTCGAAGGCTCAAAGAGGTTGCCGTCCAGACACTTTCCGGCGGATTTGCAATCGGTTCCTTCGTTCGTGTAACTTCATTGTCGCAACGCGGGGTGGAGCAGCTCGGTAGCTCGCTGGGCTCATAACCCAGAGGTCGCAGGTTCAAATCCTGTCCCCGCTACCACCGAAGAACCGGTGCCCTTACTCGAGGGCGCCGGTTCTTTTTGTCTGAGGCCGTAGCCCGGTCGATTGTGCTGCCGATGCCCGCGCAGCGTTGGGGCACACTTGTGCGATGGGGACCGGAGCGGGGCGGGTGAACCCGAAGTGGGATGAGACCGACGAGGCCGGCCGGTGGCTGGCTGATGAGCTCGATCAAAGATCCACTGTTGGAGCGGCGGTGCCGCGCCGGTATCCACTGTGCGTGGAGATTCCCCGAACGCGTGTGCAATATCCGGAGCTTGTCGAGGCGACCGAGGGGTCTGGCGTTGTTCGGGCAGCCGTGCTCGTGGATGCCCTCGAGCATCTGACGAAGGGCCAGATCTGCCACTTCGCAGTGTGGGAGGGATGGGGGTACTTCGGACGGCGCGCGACCCGGCTGGCGTATGACATCCCCAGCGAAGGGATACTTCTGATACCGCATCAGCAGATGCGGTATCACCTTTGGTCAGGCCCGGTGTCCGAGTTCTCCACGTTCGCTCGGGAATGGACTGATCCTTCGTTCGTGTGGCCCGAGGACCGACGCTGGTGTCTCGGTTCTTCCGTCGACAGCACTGCGACCTACCTGGGAGGGGACAACGCCGTGGCGGCGGCCGTGCTCGGTGCACCGGAACTCGACGCGAGGATCGTGGACCGCAGCGCCGAGCAAGCCTTTCCAGATCGCTAGGTCATACGAGTTTACGGATCGCCGAGATACCGTCCCGATCCGAACAGTTGCACCGACGACTGTAAGCTGCATCGTATGGAACGGATCTGGTCTGTTCTCACCCATGGGCTGACCATTGTTCAGCTGACGTGGGTGGCTGTCCTGACGCTGGTGATCACGGCAACGCTCACGAGCAATGGACCGACTGTGGCCGTCGGTGCAGCGGTTGCGATCCTTCTTCTGCTAGCGGTCACGGGGTCGGAATCCCGGTCCCCGCTGTACCTTTTGACCGCGTCGGTCTCCGGGCCGCACGGTGAGGAACGTAGACTCCGGGGCGCGTTCCGCCGGCAGAGCGCCCCGGATACACCCGGTCGTCCGCGACGCCCCCGAGCACCCGGGCAGGTCCCCACAGCCGCGTAGCGTCCCTTCGCTGCGTGGGCTCCCGAGTCGACCTGTCCATTCGCACGCCCGCGTCCCAAAGGGGTGGGCGTGAAACTTCGCACGATGCCGCGTGATCGCGCCGTGCAGCAACGAGGTGCTCAATGCTCGATGTCATCTACTACCCTGTTTCAGCAATTCTGTGGTTCTGGCACAAAGTCTTCGGGTCGGTCTTGGGGCCGGACAACGGTTTCGCCTGGGCCCTGGCCGTGGTATTCCTGGTCTTCACCTTGCGAATCCTGTTGCTCGGACCAGCGATCCGGCAGGTCCGCACGACCCTCCAGATGCAGCAGCTGCAACCCCAGATCAAGGCGCTGCAGAAGAAGTACGCCGGCGACCGGCAACGGCAGGCAACCGAAATGCAGAAACTGCAGAAGGAGCACGGATTCAACCCACTGATGGGATGCCTACCTGCTCTGGTTCAAGCCCCCGTGTTCCTCGGTCTCTATCACGTCCTGCGATCGTTCAACCGGACCGGAACGGGGCTGGGGCAGCTCGGAATGTCCCCAGAGGTCAATGCAAACACCCCGAACTACGTTTTCAGCGCTGCGGACGTGCAGTCGTTCCTGAGCGCTCGCCTGTTCGGGGCACCGATCTCGGTCGCAATCACCAGCCCGGACAGCACGCTGGCATCTTTCGCACAGTTCGGCGGGATTCCGGCAGTATCCACAATCGCCGCCGTTGCGCTACCGCTGATGGTGATCGCAAGCCTCGCCACGCATTTCAACGCCCGGGCGTCGATTGCGAGGCAGAGTTCCGAGGCGGCCGCGAATCCACAGTCCGCCATTATGAACAAGCTGATGCTCTGGGTCTTTCCCCTCGGCGTCCTCGTCGGTGGGCCCTTCCTCATGATTGCGATCCTGCTGTACTGGGTCAGCAACAACATCTGGACCTACGGCCAACAGCACTTCGTATTCGCCAGGATCGATCGGGAGGAATCCGCGAAGCACGTAGCGGAGGCCGAAAGGCGTGCGCCGACAACCCCCAAACCGGGAGCCCGGCCTGCAACTCGGAAGAAGAAACGTAGGCGGTAGGAGAGGGAAGGCGATCCGTCCCCCGTCGAATCGAAATCGGCGGGGGCGGATCCCTGGGTGAAAGCTACTCGGGTGCAGGCTACTTGAGCTCGGCCGACGATTTCCCGAGCAGGCGGCGGGCCACGATCAGTTGCTGGATCTGCTGCGTTCCCTCGAAGATGTCGAGGATCTTCGAGTCGCGTGCCCACTTCTCGAGCAGGGGACGCTCGGAGTATCCGAAGGTCCCGGCGAGTTCGACTGCCTTCAGCGAGACGGCGGTTCCGGTGCGGCCGGCCTTTGCCTTCGACATGGAGGCTTCGAGCGAGTTCGGCTTCTTGTTGTCCGCCATCCAGGTTGCGCGCAGGGCGAGCAGGTAGCTGGCCTCCCAGTCGGCCTCGAGCTGGAGGAACTCTGCTGCAGCGGCGTGCTGGTTGTAGGCGGGAGTGTCGTAGGAGATCTCGACTCCGGCGTCGGTGAGGATGGTTCGCAGTTCCTCGAGTGCGGCGCGACCGAGGCCGATTGCCATACCCGCGACGATGGGGCGGGTGTTGTCGAACGTCTGCATGACGCCGCCAAAGCCCTTCTCGACGTTCACCTCAGGTGTGCCGAGCAGGTTGTCCTTCGGAATTCGGCAGTCCTGCAATAACAGCACCGCTGTGTCGGACGACTTGATGCCCAGCTTGTGCTCGAGGCGGGCGACACTCAGACCCGGAGCGTCGCGGGGTACGACGAAGGACTTGATTGCGGCGCGACCCTTGGTCTTGTCGACCGTCGCCCATACGACGACGTGGGTGGAACGCTCGCCGGCCGTGACGAAGATCTTCTCGCCGTTGAGGACGTACTCGTCCCCGTCGAGCACGGCGGTGGTGGTGACGGCGGCGGAGTCGGAACCGAAGCCGGGCTCGGTGATGGCCATCGAGGCCCACACCTTGCCGAACCTCTCGAGTTGCTCGTCCGTGGCGACCGCTGCGATTGCGGAGTTACCCAGGCCCTGATAGGGGATGGAGAGCGTGAGGCCCACGTCGCCCCAGCAGGTCTCGATGACGTTCATCAGCGAGGACATGTTGCCGCCGTTGACGTTTCCGATAACCTTCGGTTCGTCGCCACGTCCGAGCGCGGCACCGGCAGCGCCCTTGCCCGAATCGTTGAGTCCCTCGACCATGGCGGCCATGGTGTCGAGTTCTTTCGGGTAGGCGTGCTCCGCAAGGTCGTACTTGCGGGAGATGGGCCGGAAGATCTGTGCCGCGACCTGGTGGGCCTGGTTCGCGGAGGCTTTGAGTTTCTTGGGAAGTTCGAGGTTGATCATCACAAGTTCCTTAGTTGGGTCCGGCCACTCAGATCAGGACGATGCCCTCGGCGACGCCGATGGCGCGAAGGTCGCGGTACCAACGCTCGACGGGGTGCTCCTTGGTGTAGCCGTGGCCGCCGAGCAACTGGACGCCGTCCAGACCGATCTGCATGCCCTTCTCGGATGCGAGCTTGCGGGCGAGGGCCGATTCCCGGGCGAAGGAGAGTCCCTGTTCGGCACGCGAGGCCCCGCGCAATGTCACCAGGCGCAGCCCGTCGAGTTCGATGCCGATGTTTGCGACCATGAAGGCGACCGCTTGGCGGTTGCTGATCGGCTCTCCGAACGCGACGCGCTCGTTGACATACGGAATCACGTAATCCAGAACTGCTTGACCGGTTCCCACCGCAAGCGAAGCCCAACCGAGACGAGCGAGCCGGATGGCGTCCGCGTATTCGCCCTTCCGGATATCGGAATCACCGTCACCGAGCAGAGCGGACTCCGGCACCGCGACGTCGGTGAGCGTGAGACGGCCGAGTCCGGCTGCGCGCAGGCCCATACTCGGGTCCGCTTCGACAACGAGTCCCTTGGAATCGGACTCGACGATGAAGAAGGAAGGCTTGCCCTCCAATTCGGCCGCCACGACGAACAACTCCGACGAGGCAGCCGCGGGAACAAGGCTTTTCACGCCGTTGAGTTTGTAGCCGCTGGGGGAACGAACAGCCTTGGTTTCCAATGCGTATGGGTCGAACAGTGCGCGGGGCTCGCTGACGACAACGGCCGCGTTCGGCACGTGCTCGCCGGTGAAGGCCGGAAGATACGTCTTCTGTTGGGAATCGGTGCCCCACTGGGTGAGTGCGACCGCGACCCCGCTCGGCGCGAGGATCGGAAGCGCGAGCCCCATGTCGCCGTGTGCGAGGGCCTCGGCCACGAGTGAGTTGGTGACGGCTCCGCGCTCACTGGCGGCACCGTCGAGTTCCTCGGGGACGTTGATGACCGTGATGCCCAGTTCGGCGGCGCGGTCCACCAAGTCCGCGGGTGCCGCGGCAGCCGCGTCCGCGTCATGGCCGGCGGGCCGCAGAATCTCGGCGGCGAACTCGCGCACCGTCTCGACGATCATCTGCTGGTCGTCGGTCGGCGTGAGATCGAAGTAACCCGCATTCACCGCTGGGTTGTCGGGGAGGCGTTTCGGTGCCCCGCCACCAGCGACCATCTTGAAGCCCCGGGTCGCCGCGCCAAGGGTCTTGAACCCGGTCTTGGTTCCTTCGTAGGTCATCCGGTCGATCGTCTGACGGAGGTTGTACCTCTCGGCAAGGTCGGACCCGGTGATCTTGGTCAGCACACGCATTGCGGCACCCATCGCGTCCCGCCTGACGGGATTCAGGCCGACCGCGGACGTGTCGCGGGGCTTGCGTTTCGCGCTGTCTTTGGAGGCAACAGTGTCTTGTTTGCTCATGATCACCAGCGGTTTCTCCGTGTTAGGACGTGGACCACACCCACCTTACTCAGCAGTAAGGTGGGTGTCTACCGTTGAGTACGTTCCAGTGCGCGTGCCTGCGGGACGGACTCGAGTCCACGGCCCTGCCGCTGGGGGCTCGAGTCGAGTGGTCAGGGCTGCGCCCTCAGTTCGAGCGCAGTCGTGTCAACGCTTCATCGTGGAGCAACCCGTTGGTAGCCAGCGCGCTGCCACCGTGGGGGCCGTCGGTACCCGCGAGATTCGTGAATCGTCCACCGGCCTCACGAACCAGCACATCGAGAGGAGCGAGATCCCACAGCGACACTTCCGGCTCGGCGGCTATGTCGACGGCACCTTCGGCGAGCAGGCAGTACGAGAAGAAGTCGCCGAATCCTCGGACCCGCCAGACGTCGTCGGTGAGGGAGATGAACTGCTCCCGGATTCCGCGGTCCTTCCATCCCGACAGACTCGAGAAGCTCAGGCTGGCCGAATCCAAGTTGTCTACGGCAGACACACTGATGCGGCCGGGTTCGGACTTGTTGAACGTGCTCCAGGCCCCGGCGCCCGAGGCGGCCCACCAGCGGCGGGCAAGCGCCGGTGCGCTCACCACGCCCACCGTGGGAACGCCGTCCTCGAGCAGTGCGACGAGGGTCGCCCACACGGGCACGCCACGGACGAAATTCTTGGTGCCGTCAATCGGATCGATGACCCACTGACGCCCAGAGACCACAGTGTCGCCGCCGAACTCCTCGCCCAGGATCGCGTCGTCCGCTCGCTCGGACTCCAGAATCTCCCGGGCAGCTCTTTCCACGGCAAGATCGGCATCGGTGACCGGTGAGAGGTCGGGCTTGTCGTCGACCGACAGATCGAGCGCTCCGAATCGGGCCAGGGTGATCGCGTCCGCTTCGTCCGTAATTCGGAGGGCGAGTTGCAGGTCGGCGTGGAGGTCGGTCACGTTCGCAGAGCGTACCGTGCCACGTCGCGGTGAGCTCAGTCGATCTTGACCTCGTCCAGTCTTCCGGTGGCGACATCGAAGATGAACCCGCGGAGAGAGGTCGTAGCCTTGATGAAGGGGCTCGATTCGATGCGGCGAAGCGACTGCCGGACGTCCTCGGCGATATCAGAGAAGGCTTCCACCGACCATGCCGGCTTGATTCCGACCTCGTCCTGGATGGAACGCTTGAAGTCGTCGTCGGTGAAGGTGAGCATTCCGCAGTCCGTGTGATGTATCAGGATGATCTCGGTGGTTCCGAGCAGTCGTTGGCTGATCGCGAGTGACCGTATCTCGTCGTAGGTCACCACTCCGCCGGCGTTCCGGATGACGTGGGCCTCACCCAAGTGCATCCCCAGCATCCGATACACGTCCAGGCGCGCGTCCATGCAGGCGACGACGGCGACGTGTTTGCTCGGCGGAAGTGGCAGTGGGCCGGAGAATTCGGCCGCGTAGGCCTCGTTGTTCTTCAGATACTCATCGGTCACGCTCATTGTCGACTCCGTCCGTGGTTGGCGGCGGGGGCATCCGCGTTCAGTGCCCGGAACGTTCAGTGCCAAAACATGGACTGTTCGCCTACATGCCATCGTGGCACGACCAGCGACTGGACGGCAGGACGTTGGTCAGGAGCAGCGGTTACGGGGCAGCTGTGGGTACCCGGTAATCTTGGGCCGTGCATCCCGACGTATCCGCAGACCTGGACGATCTCGACACGACCCTTCGGACCGTCGAATCGGTGGTGGACGTGGAGGAGTTGCGCCGCCGGATCAACGAACTCGAACACCAGGCGGCCGACCCCGACCTCTGGAACGACCAGGAACATGCACAGCAGGTCACCAGTCAGCTGTCGCATTCTCAGACCGAGTTGCGTCGTGTCGAGGAGCTGCGCTCGCGACTGGACGACATGCCCGTCCTCTACGAACTCGCAGAGGACGAAGGACCCGATGCTGTCGCGGACGCCGACGCGGAGCGCCGCAGCCTTCGGGAAGACATCGCCGCGATGGAAGTCAAGACGATGCTGTCCGGTGAATACGACGAGCGCGACGCGCTCGTGAACATTCGCTCGGGCGCGGGAGGCGTGGACGCCGCAGACTGGGCCGAGATGCTGATGCGCATGTACATCCGATGGGCGGAGAAGCACGGCTACGGCGTCGAGGTCTACGACACCTCCTACGCGGAAGAGGCCGGCATCAAGAGTGCGACATTCGCGGTCAAGGCGCCCTACAGCTACGGCACATTGTCCGTCGAGATGGGCACACACCGGTTGGTACGCATCAGTCCGTTCGACAACCAGGGTCGCCGCCAGACGTCGTTTGCCGAGGTCGAGGTGCTGCCCGTGGTCGAGACGACCGACCACATCGACGTCAACGAGAACGACGTCCGCGTCGACGTGTACCGATCGTCGGGCCCCGGGGGCCAGTCGGTCAACACCACCGACTCCGCGGTCCGTCTGACGCACATCCCGACCGGCATCGTCGTGACCTGCCAGAACGAGAAGTCGCAGCTGCAGAACAAGGTGTCGGCTATGCGCGTTCTGCAGGCCAAACTACTCGAGGTCAAGCGCAAGGAGGAGCGCGCCGAAATGGACGCGCTCAAGGGCGAGGGCGGCAGCTCCTGGGGTAATCAGATGCGGTCCTATGTGCTGCACCCGTACCAGATGGTGAAGGATCTGCGCACCGAGTACGAGGTCAACAACCCTTCGTCGGTCCTCGATGGAGATATCGACGGTTTCCTCGAATCGGGCATCCGTTGGCGGATGCGCGAGAACCAGGTGTCCTAGTACCGGGGAGAAGGCTGCGGCCATGTTCGTCCCGACTGAGAATCTGCTCGAATGGTTGAAATCGACCGGGCTGGCAGTGACCCTGACGGTGCTCGGAGCCCTCTTGCTGGCCAGATTCGCCAGCTGGAGCGGCAGCAGAGTCACCGAGCGGATCGACAACAATTACAAACTGGGGGACGCCCTCGTCCGGTCGGAGGCGAGCAAGCACCGGCACTCGGTCGCGCAAGTGATCACCTGGGCGGTCATCACCATCATCTATGTGATCGCAACCGCAAGGGTGCTGAACCAGCTGGGCCTGCCTCTCGGGAGCCTGGTGGCACCGGCCACCGTGATCGGTGCGGCCCTCGGATTCGGCGCCCAGCGTGTCGTCCAGGACATGCTGGCCGGGTTCTTCATCGTCACCGAACGCCAGTACGGGTTCGGTGACACGGTTCGGCTCGCGGTCCTGGGTTCTTCCGACGACGCGGAGGGAGTCATCGAGGACGTCACGCTCCGCGTCACCCGGATGCGGAACACCGACGGTGAGGTGATCATCGTCCCCAACGGTCAGATCGTGAAGGCGATCAACCTGTCGAAGGACTGGGCGCGCGCGGTGATCGATGTTCCCGTACCGGCCAGATCGGACATTGCCAAGGTCAACGAAGTGCTTCACCAGGTCGGTGTCGACGCATTCGCGGACCGCGCACTGAAGGAACTGCTGATCGACGAGCCGACGGTGATGGGGGTCGAGACCCTGGCCGTCGACGAGATCAGCATTCGCGTAGTGGCGCGAACCCTGCCGGGCAAGCAGTTCCAGGTCGGTCGCGCTTTGCGTGTGCGGATCGCGACCGCCATGAGTCACCAGGGGATTGCCGTGGAACCGGACCTACACACCGTGCGTGCCGGCGGGGTGCAGGTATGACCGAGGACCAACCCCGCCGTGGGCTGGACCGGTTGCTGCACGGCTCGTTCGTACCCGCGAAACTGTTCGGTGGGCGGGTACGGACGTCGACACTGGCTCTGTGCACTCTCTGGGTCGCGCTGTATTCCCTGCACGCGTATCTCAACCCCACCCCACTCGAGCCCATCCAGGGACCCGTGGTGCCCGCTGTCGTACCCACCGGGCAAGCGCCCACGCCGACTTACACGCTTCCCCCGCAACCGACCGAGATGCCAACGACCACCGAGTCCGTACCGGAGACGCAGCCCCCGGAGGAGACCCCCGAGCCGACCCAGACGTTGCCGTTCGGGATTCCCAACCCCTTCGCGCCGACCTCGCCCTCAGGCCCGCCGACCTCGCCTTCCGGTCCGATGGAAACCGAGACACCGCCGGAGGGCGGTCCGTGACGCTTGCGTGACATTCCACACGGTTTGCTGTTCGGTTGACGTCTAGACTTGCTCCTCGTGATCAGCGTCGAGAATGTGTCGAAGTCGTACAAGACCTCCACGAGACCGGCCTTGGACAAGGCGAGCGTCGAGGTAGACAAGGGCGAATTCGTCTTCTTGATCGGGCCGTCGGGCTCGGGAAAATCGACCTTCATGCGACTGCTTCTGAAGGAGGAATCGCCGACGTCCGGCGACATTCACATCGCGGGATTCCACGTCAACAAGCTTTCCGCCCGGCGCGTGCCGAAGCTGCGGCAGAGCATGGGCTGCGTGTTCCAAGACTTCCGGTTGCTGCAGAAGAAGACCGTGTCCGAGAACGTGGCCTTCGCTCTCGAGGTGATCGGCAAACCGCGCAGCATGATCGGGCGAACGGTTCCCGAGGTCCTCGAGATGGTCGGATTGTCGGGTAAGGCGGACCGAATGCCCACGGAACTCTCGGGAGGGGAGCAGCAGCGTGTCGCAATCGCGCGAGCATTTGTGAACCGGCCACTCGTGCTGCTGTGCGACGAGCCCACCGGCAACCTCGATCCGGAGACGAGCCAGGAGATCATGTTGCTGCTCGAACGGATCAACCGCACCGGAACCACGGTCTTGATGGCGACACACGATCATCACATCGTCGACTCGATGCGCCGTCGCGTGGTGGAATTGGACCTCGGCAGAGTGGTGCGCGACGAGGCTCGGGGCGTGTACGGAGTGGGACGCTAGCGAGCAGCCTGCTTTCCGAAATTTCAGCACTGTCCGCCAGCCTCCGACGAAGGACTCCGATTCCCCGATGCGTGCCAGTTTCATATTCAGCGAGGTCTTCACGGGACTTCGCCGCAACGTCACCATGACCATCGCAATGATCCTCACCACCGCGATCTCCCTCGCCCTGTTCGGTAGTGGCTTGCTGGTGGTGCAGATGGCTGGAAAGACGCAGCAGATCTTCCTGGACCGCGTCGAGGTTCAGATCTTCCTCACCGACGACATCTCGACGACCGATCCCGGGTGCCAGGGTGAGATCTGTAGCTCGCTGCGAAGGGATCTGGAAGAAACACCGTCGGTGGTGTCGGTGCAGTACCTCAATCGCGATGACGCGGTGAAGGATGCCACCGAGCGGGTGTTCAAGGATCAGCCGGAACTCGCGGCGCTGGTCAGCCCCGACACTTTCCCGGCCTCGTTCAAGATCAAGCTCAGTGATCCCGAGCGGTTCGGAGTGATCAACGAGGAGTTCGGTACGCGACCGGGAGTCGAGAGCGTTCTCAATCAACGCGAATTGGTGGAGCGACTTTTCAGTGTTCTGAGTGGTGTGCGCAACGGCGCGTTCGCGATCGCGATCGTTCAGGCCGTGGCGGCGATTTTCTTGATCGCGAACATGGTTCAGATCGCTGCCTACACCCGTCGTACCGAGGTCGGCATCATGAGGCTCGTGGGTGCAACCCGGTGGTATACGCAGTTGCCGTTCCTGCTCGAGGCCGTGGTCGCCGCGTTGGTCGGTGCCGTGCTCGCGATCGCGGGGTTGTTCGCTGCGAAGAATCTGTTCATCGACGACGTGCTCTCGGACCTGTATTCAGCCAACATCCTTGCCCGGATCTCCAACAGCGATGTGCTCTTCGTTTCGCCTGTCTTGTTGCTGGCGGGCATGGGCATGGCGGCGGTCACTGCATACGTGACGCTGCGCCTGTATGTGCGCGAGTAATTTCGTTTGCCCTCTCTCCTATGCTGGAGGGTACGGACTGTTCATTCGAATAGTTCTTTCGAACTCGCGGACTGAAAGGCCCGGAACGTGAAGGAAAAGGGCCGCAAGGTCATTGCAACCAATCGCAAGGCGCGGCACAACTACACCATCCTCGACGTCTACGAGGCCGGGATCGCTCTGGTAGGCACCGAGGTGAAGAGCCTGCGCGAGGGTAAGGCATCGCTGGTCGATGCGTTCGCAACCGTCGACGACGGCGAGGTCTGGCTGCGCTCCTTGCATATTCCCGAATACACGCAGGGCACCTGGACCAACCACTCGCCGCGCCGCACGCGGAAGTTGCTGTTGCACAAGCGCGAGATCGAGCACCTCGTCGGCAAGACACGTGAGGGCAACCAGACTCTCGTGCCGCTGTCGATGTACTTCTCCGACGGCAAAGTCAAGGTGGAACTCGCTCTCGCGAAGGGCAAGCAGGACTATGACAAGCGCCAGGCTCTGGCCCGGCGCACGGCCGAGCGTGAGGTGACCCGCGAACTCGGACGCCGGGTCAAGGGCATGCGCTGATCTCCATCCTGCTCGCTCTGGTGGCAGCGATCGGCTACGGAGTGAGTGATTTCGTCGGAGGTGTCGCATCCCGCAGAGTTGCCGCTCTGCGCGTCGTCATCGTCTCGTATCCGCTGTCGTTGCTGATCGTTCTCGCCATCGCCCCTTTCGTCGGAGGGACATTCACCGCGTCCTCCCTCCTCTGGGGTGCCGCGTCGGGAATCGCGGGGGGAGTGGCGATCTGGTGGTTCTACCTTGCCTTGGCGTCGGGACCGATGTCGGTAGTCTCGCCGCTCACAGCTGTCCTCGTGGCGGGGATTCCCGTGCTCATCGGCTTGGCGCTCGGGGAACGGCCCGGGTTGATCGCGTTCGCCGGGATCATCGTGGCCCTCGCCGCCGTTGTCCTCGTGAGTCGTGAATCACCCGACGAGACTGCCGGCGAGGTCGCAGGCAGGCGGGCATTGACGTTCACCCGAACGGTTGCTCTCCTGACCGTTGGATCCGGAGTCGCGTTCGCACTTGCATTCGTAGCGTTGAGCGAGATCGGTGACGATGGTGGGTTGTGGCCTCTCGCCGTGTCGCGTGCCTCGGCAACAGCGGTTGTATGGCTCGTAGCGTTGTCGTCAGGACACTTCGCCGCGCCGCACGGCGAACCATTGAAGCTCGCCGTTTATGTGAGTTTCCTCGACGTTCTCGCCAACGCCGCGTTGCTGTATGCCTTCCAAGGCGGATTGCTGTCGCTCGTCAGTGTGATCGGCGCGCTCTATCCCGCCGCGACGGTACTGCTGGCGATGGTGATGCTCGGTGAGCGGGTGAGCAAGGTGCAGCAGGCGGGCATGCTTCTTGCCCTGGCCTCTGTTGGAATGATCGCCGTGGCCAGCTGAAACCACAACCGTCACACACGAGACGAAAATCGGGATGAACTTTGTCCGGGTTCGCGTTACACTAAGTGGCCCCGCGAAGTTCGTGGGGCGCGTACGGGGCTGAACGGTTTCGACTGCGTACGTTGAGGTAGGGGAAGCGTGTCGGTGCAGGCAAGAGACCACCGTAAGCGTCGCTGCAAATATATAAGCGCCGAGAACACTCAGCGCGACTTCGCACTTGCTGCCTAAGTAGCGACTGCGAGTCTGTCAGTCCGGGTTCGCCCTCGGCCCGGGTACTGGCATCAGCTAGAGGGCTTTACCGTTCGATTCGGTCGCGGGGCCGAACGGGACAACCAACAGCGACTGGGATCGTCATCCTGGCTTGTTTGCGAGACCGGGAGATCCAAGTAGAGGCATAGCAAACTGCACACGGAGAAGCCCTAGCTTTGCTGCGGAGGACCCGGGTTCAATTCCCGGCAGCTCCACAAAGGCCCGGTCGGAGAGTCGCAACAGACTCTAAGACCGGGCCATTTTTCGTCGGAACGCCGTATCGGTGGTGGGAGCCCCTGATCCCACTGAGGTCGTAGCGAAAACTACTGGGCTGGTGCGCGTTTGACTCTGCGATGACCGAGCTGAATTGACCGTTTCGCCGTCAAGCGAACTGACATAGATATCCACCGATTTGGCAGCAAAGAGTAGCGCGCTGTGATGTACGTCACGAAATCGGATTCGCGCGATATTGGCGGGACACGTGTGAGTGGGCAGGGCGGCGCGCAATTGCCTCGAGGGCAACCGATTTTGCTCCGAGTCCCGGCTCTCTCGGCAAGGAGAGCGACCAGTGCTGATGCCCTTCGAAAGGTGTCACGCCCAGGATCTCTCGTGTGCGCGTGCCACGATGGATCAACCGCAGCGTGCGACTGCGACGAGGACTCGAAGGGAAACGAAGGTGGTCGAGACGAAACCCGTGGCGGTGGTCGCCGTGGGAGGTGCGCTCGGGGCTGCCGCGAGATTCACATTGGCAGAGCAGTGGCCTGGAATCTGGACCGTTCTCGCCATCAATGTCATCGGTTCTCTGTTGCTCGGGTATCTGGCCGAGATGGTCGGACCTGATCGGCTATGGCGACTGTTTCTCGGAATCGGTGTGCTCGGTGGATTCACCACGTTCTCGACCTTCGCGGTCGATGCCGTCGGGGAACATCCGGTGACCGCTGCTGTCTACGTGGCAGCCACTTTGATCCCGGCTCTGCTGGCTGCGCGCCTGGGCATGCTCGCCGGACATCGACACAGGTCGGCACGAAAGGCGCCCGCGTGAGTGTCCTGCTCGTCGCACTCGGCGGCGGCCTCGGTGCTGTGATGCGGTATTTCGCAGGCCGGTACGTCCACTCGTACCGCAGCTTTCCGATGGCCACGTTTGTCGTAAATATCCTCGGTTGTCTGATTCTGGGACTGTTGTCGGGGCCTTCGATACCTGCCTACGCCTTCGCCCTGCTCGGCACC
The DNA here is from genome assembly GCF_001767395.1 of Rhodococcus sp. WMMA185. NCBI lineage: Bacteria > Bacillati > Actinomycetota > Actinomycetes > Mycobacteriales > Nocardiaceae > Rhodococcus > Rhodococcus sp. WMMA185. The sequence goes on from NZ_CP017014.1 coordinate 1,103,630, forward strand.
GGCTTCTGCGGCGGACTCACCACGTACTCCACCTTCGCCGTGGAATCGGTTGGGCTCGTCCGTGTCCGACGCACGCTCGTCTCGCTTGTCTACGTCGTCGCAAGCGTCGTTTTCGGCTTGGCTGCCGCCTGGCTAGGGTTCCGATTGACCTCGTAAGCGCCGGACTCACGCTGGGCCGGCAGGGGCCGAGTCCACCGCTCCCATACTGGGCGCACTCTGCTGACGGGGTGCAGGATGGGTGATAGCCGAATTCGGTTCCCGTCGATTTGCAGGAGGTCTCGTGGCGCACGACAGGGCGGGTCAGGTGGCACTGCCGGAGGACCTGATTGACACCGCGCATTTGGTGACTGCGTACTACAGTCGCGTACCCGACCCCGAGAACCCCGCGCAGCAGGTGGTGTTCGGAACGTCCGGCCATCGTGGCTCGAGCCTGGATTGCGCGTTCAACGAGGCGCACATTCTGGCCACCACCCAGGCGATCGTCGAGTACCGGGCGTCCCAGGGCATCGACGGGCCGCTCTTCCTCGCTCGCGACACCCACGCACTGTCGGAACCGGCGTGGACGTCTGCGCTCGAGGTGCTCGCCGCCAACGACGTGACGGTGCTGATCGATTCCCGGGACCGGTTCACCCCGACGCCCGCGGTCAGTCATGCGATCCTTCGCCACAACGGCGGTGCCTCCGAGGCGAAGGCCGACGGCATCGTGGTGACACCCTCACACAATCCACCCCGTGACGGCGGATTCAAGTACAACCCGCCACACGGGGGGCCTGCCGGTTCCGAGGAGACGACGATCATCGCCGACCGGGCGAACGAGTTGCTGCGAGGTGATCTCGCAGGCGTGCGCCGAATCTCCGCGGAACGGGCACTGAAGGGCGCCGGCCGGTACGATTTCCTCCGCTTCTACGTCGACGATTTACCCAGTGTCCTCGATCTCGAGGCCGTTCGGAGTGCACGGGTGAGGATCGGCGCCGACCCTATGGGCGGTGCGAGCGTCGACTACTGGGGCGCGATCGCAGACACCCACCGCCTCGATCTCGAGGTCGTCAACCCACTCGTGGATCCCACGTGGCGGTTCATGACCCTCGACACGGACGGCAAGATCCGTATGGACTGCTCGTCGCCCGCTGCCATGGCCTCGCTGATCGGAGCCCGCGATCGGTTCGACATCGCGACCGGCAATGATGCCGATGCGGACCGGCACGGGATCGTCACCCCCGATACGGGACTGATGAACCCCAATCACTACCTCGCCGTGGCCATCGACTACCTGTTCTCGCACCGCACGGGATGGGGTTCGGCGGTCAAGGTGGGCAAGACGCTCGTCAGCTCGTCGATGATCGACCGAGTGGTCGAGAGCCTGGGGCGCGAACTCCTCGAGGTGCCCGTGGGGTTCAAGTGGTTCGTCCCCGGCATGCTCGAGGGCTCACTCGGTTTCGGCGGTGAGGAAAGTGCGGGAGCGTCCTTCCTACGCCGCGACGGTGGCGTGTGGACCACCGACAAGGACGGAATCATCATGGCTCTGCTCGCGTCGGAGATGACCGCGGTGACCGGCAAGACACCATCGGTTCGCTACGCGGAACTAGCCGAACGGTTCGGCAGCCCTGCATATGCTCGCATCGATGCCCCCGCCACCCGGGAGCAGAAAGCGGTGCTCGGGAAGCTCTCTGCTGAACAGGTTTCCGCCTCAGAGCTCGCGGGGGAGCCGATCACGGCAACGTTGACGAGTGCGCCGGGCAACGGGGCCGCGCTCGGTGGCCTGAAAGTGACCACCGCGACGTCGTGGTTCGCGGCGCGGCCGTCGGGTACCGAGGACGTCTACAAGATCTACGCCGAATCTTTCCAGGGCCCCGGGCATCTCGCGCAGGTGCAGGAAGCGGCCAAGGAATTGGTGGCCGACGTCCTCGAGTGACGCCCCCGACATCCGCGTAGGGCCGAGTGCCACCGCGCGGGGCATCTAATATCAGGTTCAATTATGAACAAACGTGCAGCCGGGCTGCCTGCCGAGCAGGACCCGCGGATCCCCCCGGAAATCTGGGTGCTGGTTTCCGCCAGTTTCGTCATCGCGCTCGGGTTCGGGATCGTTGCGCCCGCGCTTCCCCAATTCGCCCTCAGCTTCAACGTCAGCGTCGCAGCGGCCACTGTCGTGATCTCGTCCTTCGCGTTCATGCGTCTGGCGTTCGCCCCCGTCAGCGGCAGGCTGGTGCAAAAGCTGGGGGAGCAGCCGGTGTATATCACCGGCCTTCTGATTGTCGCTGCCTCGACGGCGGCGTGCGCTGTGGCGGGGGACTACTGGCAGTTGCTGGTCTTCCGGGCCATAGGCGGCATCGGCTCGACGATGTTCACGGTGTCCGCGATGGGGCTCGTCATTCGAATCGCACCGCCGAACAAGCGTGGCCGGGTGGCTGGGATGTATGCGACGAGCTTCCTGATGGGCTCGATCAGCGGGCCGCTCATCGGCGCGTTGCTCGTGGAGTTCGGTCTCCGCGTTCCGTTCATCATCTACGCCATCGCTCTCGTCATTGCGGCCGCGGTGGTCTTCGTCAGCCTCCGTGGATCCCACCTGGCGGCTCGCCAGGCCAGCAGTGGCCCCGCCATGTCCTTGAGAGAAGCGCTCCGGAGCTCGACCTACCGCGCGGCCTTGGGATCGAATTTCGCATTCGGTGGTGTGATCTTCGGGGTGCGCGTCGCGATGGTCCCACTCTTCGTGGTGGAGGCGATGCAGCGTGAGGCCGGTCTGGCCGGTGTCGCGCTCACCGTGTTCGCAGTGGGCAACGCCCTGGTGCTCATCGTGTCGGGGAGGTTGTCGGACACATACGGGCGTAAACGGTTTGTCGTGCTCGGACTGCTGGTCTGTGGTGTCAGCACAATGTCCTTGGGCCTCAGCGAGAATCTGCTGGTATTCCTGGTGTTGTCGGGCATTGCAGGCGTCGGGTCCGGTGTGATGAGTCCTGCCCAGCAGGCGGCGGTCGCCGATGTGGTGGGCTCGAAGTCACGGGGTGGTCCAGTGCTCGCGGCTTTCCAGATGGTGTCCGACGTCGGCGGCGTCGTCGGACCGGTCGGAGCGGGTCTGCTCGCCGAGCACCTGTCCTACGCAGCCGCATTCGCCGTCACCGGCGGGGTCATGCTCCTCGCGGCTGTGGGCTGGCTGTTGGTGCCGAACAGGCCGGCGCCGAAAGTGACTGCCGAGTAGCTTTGGGTTGGATCTTCTGTACTCTCGTTCGCGTGTGGATCCCCATTGCCTCCCTCGTCGCGCGGCTGGCTCTGGCCGCCGTCTGGCTCGTGTCCGGTGCGCTCAAGGTTGCCGACCCAACCCAGACCGCCGTCGCGGTCCGCGCCTACCAACTGCTGCCCGAGGAACTCGTCCGCCCGGTGGCAAACACGCTGCCGTTCTTCGAGATCGGGCTGGGGCTGCTCCTGGTGATCGGGCTTGCGGTTCGTGCCACGGCGTCGGTGTCTGCGGTGCTCCTACTGGTCCTCATCGGTGTAATCATCTCGGTTTGGGCGCGCGGACTGTCCATCGACTGTGGATGCTTCGGCGGCGGTGGCGCGGCCGACGTGGACGGCTGGGACTATGCTATGGAGATCCTGCGTGACGTCGGTTTCCTTGCGCTGGCCATATGGCTGACAGTGTTCCCACGTTCCCCCTTCGCGTTGGGGCTCGGGTCTCGGGCCAATCTCGCCGTGAGGCCTCAGCGGGTTCTGGCAGAGTAGGTAAACAGCAAATCGACCCGACGGTAACCATCCGACATCGAAGGACTGCATCTACGTGAGCTCGAAGAACAAATACAATCCGCAGCCGGAGTCCAGTCGCTCCACCTACATCCTCGGTGGGCTCGCGGTGGCGATCATCGCCGTGCTCGTCATCGGTGGTGTGTTCTGGCAGAGCAGTCGCAGCGAACCACGCAACGAAGGTTACGGCGGTGTTCAGAACTCCGAGGTTCAGGTGACGAAGCAGGACAACGGAGTCGTGCTGCTCGGACGCCCCGACGCGGCAACCACCATCGACCTGTTCGAGGATCCGATGTGCCCGTACTGTGGCGAATTGGAGCACCAGAACGGCCAGGAACTGGCACAGGCCATCGACGAAGGCAAAGTCGCGGTCCGCTACCACATCCTGAACTTCCTCAACCAACTCTCGGCGAGCGGCGACTACTCCACCCGGGCCGTCGCCGCGTCGCAGTGCGTCGCGGACACGGGAGACGCAATCGCCTACTCGGCGTTCCATGCCGAGCTTTTCTCTCCGGCGAATCAGCCTCAGGAAAACGGAACCTCCGACCATTCGAATGAGGACCTCGCGCAGATGGCTCGCGAAGCCGGCGCGTCCGACGCTGCCGTGCAGTGCATCAGCTCGGGTGCGAATGTCGAGCAGGCCGCGATCGACGCGGAGGCGGGTCGTCAGGCGCTCGCCGCGAGCGGCGCACAGGGCACGCCCGCAGTGGTCCAGGACGGCAACCTGATCGACGCCCTCGGGAACCCCAACTGGGTTGCAGAGCTGTAGGAGGTTTTGCTGGCCCGTGCGTGGGGTGAGCGGTTACTGCGCTCATCACCCACGCACGGGCTTGATGTCTCTGACCAGGCGATTTGTTGGCCTGGTCGGCGATGGTGTAACTTTCTTCGAGCACGCAGGAAGTGCTCTTGCGAGCCCGAAAGAACTGAATACGGGGCTATGGCGCAGCTGGTAGCGCACCACACTGGCAGTGTGGGGGTCAGGGGTTCGAGTCCCCTTAGCTCCACTCAGGTAACGGCAGGTCATCGACTTGCCGTTATTTTTTGCGCGATTTCGAGCGCCGACACTGCGGCGTTCAACTGATCGTCTGTCTCCGAATGACACCCGCGCCGACTCCAGGCTGATGTCGGCAGCATCGAGCTGGAGATCCGGCCCCGGGGCGGGAGAACGCCCCTACCCTCCGCGGATTCCAGGGGTCGACGCAACACGGTGAATGACCGACGCACTGTATCGCCCTGTCGTGACCGATCGTGGTCGCGGCAGGGCGTCGTGTGGCTCGAGGGGCAGAATCGTCGACATGAAGGTGGAGATTCTGTATTTCGACGGGTGCCCGAACTGGCGGGAGACAGCCGACCGTGTCCGGGCAGCGGCGACTGCGATCGGGCATCCGGACATCGAGATCGTGTATCAGCGGATCTCGTCGGATGCGGAGGCGGCAGCATCACCATTCGCAGGCTCACCCACGATCCTCGTCGACGGTGTCGACGCGTTCGACGATGCGGAGCCGGTGACCGAACTCGCGTGCCGCATCTACCCGACCGAGGCCGGTTTGGCCGGGCTACCGAGCACCGAACAGCTGGCCGATGCGCTGCGGGCGAGAGGCTAGGCGCCGCTGTCGAGAGGCTCGGCGAGGCGCTCGGCCGGGGTATCCCAGTCGAGGGTCTTGCGGGGCCGGGTGTTGAGCTCGTGGGCGACGCGTTCGAGCTCGTCGGGGCCGTGGATCGATAGGTCCGTGCCTTTCGGGAAGTACTGGCCCAGTATCCCGTTGGTGTTCTCGGTACCGAGACGACAGCAAGGGCTGGTAGGACCACGACTCAGATCGCGCCCCGGCCCTACCAGCCTGCTCGGTGTCCCCAACCAACATCGCCAGCACGCCATCGCTTCACGGTGCGGTAGTTCACACCGATGATCCTGACGGACCCGCGGAGTGAATAGCCCTCGTTGAGCAACTCACGCAGCATGGCCCGTTCTGCGACCAACTTTCTCGCCCCTCGAGGCTTCTCTCGATTGGCGCGAATCTCGAACAACGCAACTCCTGATCAGGTCAGGTGTTGCGACGATCCGTGGAACTCGAGCTCTCGGGAGGGGGAGTTTCGCGGTCTCTACGATCCCCAGTTCCCGAGCGATCCCAAGGGCCCGGTTGACGGTGCGTTGGTGATGTCGAGAACGACGGGCAGCACAGCATCGTCGCCGATGCCGTTGGTTGCGGTGACGGTGAACCTGAATTGCCCTGCGGTGGTGGGGGTGCCGGACAGAACGCCGTCGTCGCTGAGAGTCAGCCCGTCGGGCAGGGCGCCTACGGTGACGGAAGTGGCGGCGACCGGCTGTCCGGTCACCGTGAACGTGTACTCGTAGGACTGGCCGACGGCACCGGCCGGCAATGTCACGGTCAGTGTCGGTGCCCATTCGATCGCGATGACCGACACCGTCTTGTCGCCGTTGTTGGTGACGTACGCGCGGGTGCCATCCGAGGTGATCGCCACCCCGTATGTGTACGGGCCGACGGGAATCTGGTCGCCGATGCGGGTGTCTGTGGCAGTGTCGATTATTGAAACCGAGCCGCCGCCGTTGTTGGCGATATAGGCGCGGGTGCCGTCCGGAGTGATCGCCACCCCGTATGGGTACGGGTCGACGGGGATGGGATCGCCGATGACGGTGTCTGTGCCGGTGTCGATGACCGACACCGAATGATCGTCCCGGTTGCCGACGTAGGCGCGGGTGCCGTCCGGCGTGATCGCCAGCGCGCCCGGATCATTGCCCACCGCGATGGGGTTGCCGATGACGGTGCCGCTGCCGGTGTCGATGACCGACACCGTGTCGTCACCGTTGTTGGTGACGTAGGCGCGGTCGCCGTTCGGGGTGATCGCTACCCCGACTGGCCTATCTCCGACGGGGATGGGATCGCCGATGACGGTGTCGGTGCTGGTGTCGATGACCGCCACCGCGTCGTCGCCGTTGTTGGTGACGTAGGCGCGGGTGCCGTCGGGGGTGATCGCCACCGCGCCCGGGTTGTTGCCGACCGCGATGGGGTCTCCGATGACGGTGGCGGTGGCGGCGTCGATCACCGACACTGTGCCGGATGCACCGTTGGTGACGTAGGCGCGGGTGCCGTCGGGGGTGATCGCCACCGCGCCCGGGTTGTTGCCGACCGCGATGGGGTCTCCGATGATGGTGTTGGAGCCGGTGTCGATCACCGACACCGTGTCGTCCCCCGCGTTGATGACGTAGGCGCGGGCGCCGTCGGAGGTGATTGCTATACCGGTGGGGTAGGTGCCGACGTCGATCGTGGTGGTGACGGTATCGGCCTGCGCGGCCGGGGCAGTCGTGAGCATCAGCCCCGTCGCCAGAGCGGCGACGAGCCCCGCCTTGTGCTGCTGTCGGCTGCGGGCCCCCGAAAGCGGGCTACCCCCGCGGCAGCGCGGGTCGATGATGGTGTGCGACATCGTGACTAGGCTCCTTCGACCAGTGAGGAGATGCGGATGGGTATCTACATCTCGACGGGCGCAACACGCAGGGCGCCGACAGAGTGAAACCGCCCGACCTTCCCTGCATTGCGGGGACTATACGGGCAAAATGGACACTCGTCTGGATCGGCGCGCCCGACTGTCTGGGGAAGGCCGGGTGTTGCTGGAATCGACTTGGCCATCCACCCGGGCGGGTGGACGGCCAAGTCCGTGAGGTGGAGCGTGTCGGTCAGGACGGCCATGCCAGTGAACCGAAGCTGCCGAGCGATCCGGTCAACGGTGAGTCACCGATCGCGATCACCGACACCAACCCGTTTGCTTTGTGGGTGACGTAGGCGCGGGTGCCGCCCGGGGTGATTGCCACGTCGGAATAGTCGCCGCCGACCCCCCAGATGGTGTCGGTGACCCGGTTGGTGAAGGTGTTGACTACCGACACCGTGTCGCTGTTGGTGATGTAGGCGCGTTTGCCGTCGGGGTGGTTCCGAGCATCAGCCCCGTCGCCAGAGCGGCGACCAACCCCGCAGTGCGCCCGCGACGGGTGCGCGGCCTTGAGCCCAGGTCACCGCTGCGGCCAGGCGGAACAATGATGGTGTGCGACATCGCGTCTAGACTCCTTCTACGCGCAGGGCAAGAAATAGAAACCGGATGGTCTTCCCTGCGTCGCCGGGACTATACGGGAGACGTTTGGGCAAGAGGGCACCCATCCGGAACGGCGCGACCGACTGTCGATGGGGTGAGACCCAAAGGCGCTGCGTGGGCGGAGGAGCAGGCGCCTGATCTCTCGCCGTCGACGGCGGCGGTCTATCGCTGGTGGTCGACGTGAGGACTAAGTTCCCTACCCACTACCTCCCGACACCGGCAGGCTTGATGTAGAGCGATCGTTCTTCCGACGAGTCGAGTTGGAGCGCACGATGGCACGAGTGTCGACGGACGAACTCGGAGCGGCCGTGAGCGCCGGTTCGGCCGGGCTGACTTCGGATGCGGCGGCCGAACGGCTTCGCGTCGACGGCCCGAACCTGCTACCGACGACGCATCCGGTGCCGGCATGGCGCAAACTCGCGGCCGAACTTACCCACTTCTTCGCGCTCATGCTCTGGGTGGCCGCCGCACTCGCGCTAGTGGCCGACATGCCGCAACTGGCGGTCGCGATCGTCGTGGTGATCGTGGTGAACGGCCTGTTCGCATTCGTCCAGGAGGAACGCGCCGAGAAGGCGTCGGAACGGCTGCGCGACCTGCTCCCGGCGACGGTGACCGTTCGGCGTGGCGGTGAACTCCGCACAATCGACGCGGCCGACGTGGTCGTCGGCGACGTCATGGTGATCGCCAGCGGTGATCGGGTTCCCGCCGACGGCACACTGACGGTCACCGATGCCCTTGCAGTCGACGAATCGACCCTGACCGGCGAGAGTGAACCGGTATACGAGAAGCCCGGCGAGCAGGTGTGGGCCGGCACCTATGCGGTCGGTGGACAGGGAGAGGCGGTCGCGGTCGCAACGGCCTCGGACACCAGGCTTGCCGGGATCGCTGCCCTCACCGCGGGCGTGCGGCGACCCCGGAGCCCCCTGGCCGCCGAACTGCATCGCGTCGTGCGTGCGATCGCCGTTCTCGCGGCTGCCGTCGGTGGCGGATTCTTCGGGCTGTCTCTGCTTATCGGTCTACCCGCCCACGACGGGTTCGTGTTGGCCCTGGGCGTCACCGTGGCGCTGGTCCCGGAGGGGCTACTCCCCACGGTGACCCTTTCCCTGGCTATGGGTGCTCAGCGCATGGCGCGCCGACAAGCCCTCGTGCGGCACCTGGAGGCGGTCGAGAATCTCGGGTCCACGACGGTGATCTGCACCGACAAGACCGGCACCCTCACACAGAACCGGATGACCGTCACCGAGGCCTGGACCCCGGCGGGCTCGCTGACCGTGGTCGGGGAGGGCTACGAGCCCAGCGGCCGTGTCGAGGGCGAAGATTCGGCAGTCGATGCGGCCCAGCACCTGGGCCTGGTGGCGGTGTCGGCCTCGCAGGGCGGCATCGTGTTCCAGAACGGCGCCTGGTCGGCTGTCGGCGATCCGATGGAAGCTGCCCTCGACGCCTTCGCCCGCCGCGCGGCGGGACGCAGCGACCTGGACCGGGCTAGGCCAGATCGCCGGTTCGCGTTCGATCCGCAGCGGCGTCGGGAGTCGGCGATCATCGGCGGCACCCTCATGCTCAAGGGCGCGCCGGATTCCGTGCTGCCACTGTGCACGTCCCCCGGGTCATCGGTTCTCGACGCGGCCCGCCGCGCCGTCGACGACATGGCAGGCCGGGGTTTGCGTGTACTCGCGGCCGCCACCCGAGATCTTTCCGGCACAGCCGATTCCGCGGACCGGGTAGAGCAGAATCTGACGCTCGTCGGCCTGTTCGGTATCGAGGACCCGCCCCGCCCCACCGTTGCTGCGGCACTATCGGCGGCGCGGGGCGCGCACATCAGGGTCGTCATGCTCACCGGCGATCATCCTACGACGGCGGTCGCCGTTGCTCGCGAGATCGGCCTCGTGGACGACGAATCGAAAGCGCTCGTGGTCGAGGGCGACGATCTACCCGAACACGACGACGATCTCGGCGATCTCCTCGACCGGGACGGCGTGGTCGTCAGCAGGGTCTCGCCGGAACAGAAGCTCGCAGTCGCACGGGCCCTGCAGGCCCGCGGACATGTGGTCGCGATGACCGGTGACGGCGTCAATGACGGGCCCGCGCTGCGAGAGGCGGACATCGGCGTGGCAATGGGACGCGGCGGCACCGACGTCGCGCGGGAAGCGGCCGATCTCGTGCTCCTCGACGACGACTTCTCCACGATCGTCGCCGCCGTCGAACAGGGCCGCGCTACCTACGCCAACATTCGACGATTCCTCACCTACCACCTCACGTCCAACGTCGCCGAACTCACGCCCTTCGTGGTCTGGGCTCTGTCCGGCAGTCGGATTCCGCTTGCGATCGGCGTCCTGCAAGTGCTGTGCATCGACATCGTCACCGACCTGTTGCCCGCACTCGCCCTGGGTGGTGAGCCGCCGGGCAAGGGCGTGATGGATCGTCGCCCCGAGCGTCGGCACCTGCTCGACCGCAACCTCCTGACCCGTGTCTTCGGGGTACTCGGTCCGGTCGAGGCAGCGGCCGCGATGACCGCGTTTCTCGTGGTGCTCTGGATGTCGGGATGGCATCTCGGTGCCAATCCGCCCACCGGAGCGGCACTGGTGACCGCGTCCGGCTCGGCGTTCACTGCCATCATCTTCGGCCAGATCGCGAACGCCTTCGCGTGCCGCAGCGCGACCCGGCCGGTGTGGCAACTCGGCTGGCGGACCAACCCATTGCTGCTGTGGGCGGTGGCCGTGGAGTCCGTGATCCTCCTGCTGCTGCTGACGATCGGCCCGCTGGCTGCGCTGCTCGGCCAGTCGCCGCCGTCGATCACAGGCTGGGCGATCGCGGCCGCAGGGATACCCGCTCTGCTCGGCGCCGACTACCTGTACAAGAGGGTGCGCGGGCGGCAACGAGCTGGTCGCTGACCGCGGCGTCGAAAGGTGGCTGTCGCCAGGTCCCCTCGGCTGCACCACTTTTGCGCACTGCAAAGGGATAAATCGGGTAACTCGGTCGATCCGATGTCAGCACTCGCGGGCAACACCTTTCAGCCCTATGCTTACGCTACGGAAGTAGCTTGACCCAAGCCTGACACCGTCAAGAATCGGAGATGGTATGTCACAGGTCTCGAGACGTGAATTCTTAAGGGGGGCAGGCAGGGCGGGTCTCGCGCTCGGATTGCTCGGTCTGAGTGCCGGGTGCGTCAATCGTGCGGATGGTGAATACGATGCGGTCGTCATCGGCGGCGGCACCGCCGGAGCGATCGTCGCGGCGAAGCTCCAGTCGGCCGGTGGTGGGCAGCGGCGAATCCTGGTCATCGAGGCCGGCGGTCCGACGTCGGCGCTCATTGGCGGGACGAACTATCCCGAGTGGGTTCCTGAGGGCAGAACGGATCTGACCGTATGCGATGTGCCGGGCGAGTATTCGAACCTCGCGTTTCTACCGGGCGGCGAACCGTACGAGCTTACGGACACTCCGTTTACGGCTCAATACACCGGGCTCGGTGGCAATTCGCAGTTCAACGGCATGCTCTTTCAGACGAATCCACCTCGACAGTTTGACGCCGAGTGGCCGTCGGGGTGGGGCTGGGCCGATCTCGAAGTCTATTTCGACCGTGTACGGAAGAGGTTCAACGTTACGGACACGCCATCCACCGATGGCGTCGCGTACAACACCGGCCCCGCGCAGATCATTCATCCGCTCTATCAGCAAACCGGTTGGGCCGAAGGGGATACGAGCCGCATGTTCGACGGGGGTGTCTACGGCAGACCGTGCGTCGTATCTGCAGATGGTAGGCGTGCCGGCCCGATCAGCGAAGATTTCGCAGATATCGACCCCGGGGGCGTAGCGGCCGAGGGGCTCGAGATACTGCAGTTCACCAAGGCGAACAGCATTGAGTTCGACTCTTCGGGTAAGGCGCTCGCTGTCCATTACACAAATCGGGGTGCACTCGACCAGACCATTGCCGGGACCGACGGTGCCGCGCATCTCAAGAGTGACGGATTCGTCGTCATGGCGGCCGGAGCGCTGATCACGCCGAAAGTCCTTTACTCGAGTGGTGTTGGGCCGTCCGGCCGCGAATCCGAGATCTTCCCCGAGGGGCCATCGAGGGCATTCAGCATCGACAATCAGCTAGTCGGTGTCGGGCTCTACGACCACGTCATGTCGATGGTCGCCTACAACTACGACGGGAGCATTCCCTATTCGGCCTACAACTACTCGAACTACGCTGCGAACAAAGCCGACTTGGAAGCCTACCTCGAAAACGGCCGCGGTCCGTATGCGCAGTACCTCCCCGTGTCGATTCTCAACTATCGACGCCAATCCGACGTTCCCGACGTCGAAATATTCCTCGATCCGCAAGGGCCGTTGCCGAAGGACGGACCGTATTACGGTCCGCGGACACTCTCGGCGCACGTGATGTTGCTCTGCCCGAAGGCGCGCGGGATTGTTGCGCTCGATGCCGGCGGAGATGTCTGTGAACCGGACATCTATCTGCCCGACACACCCGATGGCAACGACGATGCCGACCTCATGGCCCACGCCGTCCACGACATGATTCAGCTCTTCAAGAACGACCCGCCACTATCGATTTCATTCGGACCGGGGAGTTCGAGCCACGAAAACCTCGATCCCGATGACCTCGCCGATGTCAGAACGTACGTCACGAGCATGTTGCCCGTCAGCGATGTCCATTTCAGCCGGATGATTACCAACCACTACGGCGGGACGGCCCCGCTGTCGGGAGGTCCTGGCGGCGTCGATCCCCAGACCCTGATTCTGCGTGGGACGGAGAACGTCGCTGTCGCCGATGCATCGCTCATGCCGGTACCTTCTGCGGCGCATCCCGTGGGGACAATCATGGCAGTCGCTGAAAGGGCGGGCGAGATCTTGGCTTCGAGGTGGCACGGATAGCGGCACCGCCACATTGTCTGATGACGCGACCGCCTGAGTAGATGCCCGCTGAGCACTCCTCGGGCGCGCGTTCATAGCCCGGCGTGTCTCGTGGTCAGCACGTCGTGTCGATCCGGACATTCGTCTGAATGTTCCGTATAGTCCGCACCTGCGCCGGTGACGATTCGGTTCCTGTCTTGCGCCCTGCGGGTGCTGCGCCGACAGCGATGTCGTGTCCGTCCGCATCTACCAATTGGCAGAAGGAGTCCGATCGCGATGCCTCACAAGACCATCGACACGACCCACCGTGGGGCTGGCCCTGGGGTCCGGGCTCGTACCGGACCACGATGCACCGCAGGCCTTGCCGCGATCCTCGCGGCGGGGTTGATGCTCACGGCCGGCCCGGCCGCGCAGGCGGACACCGTCGAGACCACGATCCCGGTCGGTGCCAGTCCGGTCGGGGTGGCGATCACCACCGACGGAACCCGCGCCTTCGTCACCAGCCAGGGCGACGGCACGGTGTCGGTCATCGACACCGCCACCAACTCCGTCACCGGCACCATCGACGTCGGCAGCGTCCCGTCCCGGATCGCGATCACCCCCGACGGCACCGGCGCCTACGTCACCAACTGGTCGGACGGCACGGTGTCGGTGATCGACACCGCCACCAACACCGAGACCACCACCATCGGCGTCGGCAGCGACCCGTATGGGGTGGCGATCACCCCCGACGGAACCCGCGCCTTCGTCACCAACTTTCACGACAGCACGGTGTCGGTCATCGACACCGCCACCAACTCCGTCACCGACACGATCGGCTTCGAGGCCGACCTCCGCCCGTATGGGGTGGCGATCACCCCCGACGGGACCAGCGCCTACATCGCCAACCAGTTCGGCGACTCAGTGTTCGTCATCGACACCACGACCAACGACATCGCCGGCATCATTGACGTTGGCGACGGTCCGGTCGAGGTGGCGATCACCCCCGACGGAACTCACGCCTACGTCACCAACTCCAGCGACAACTCGGTGTCGGTAATCGACACCGCGACCAACACCGTCACCATTACCATCAACGCTGGCGACGACCCGGAAGGGGTAGCCCCGCAAGGGGTGGCGATCACCCCCGACGGGACCCGCGCCTACGTCACCAATTATCTGGCCAACACCGTGTCAGTGATCGACACCGTGGCTAACACCTTCACCACCTTCGACGTTGGTATCGGTCCGCGCGCGGTGGCGTTCACCCCCGATGGCACCGGCGCCTACGTCACCAACCAGAACGACAGCTCGGTGTCGGTCCTCGAGATCGACACGGAACCGACTCTGACCGGCACACCGCCGGCCGGGGCCGTCGGGCAACCCTACGAGTACGCCTTTACCCTCACCGGGCAGCCGGCCCCCACCATCACCGTTATCGCCGGCAGCCTGCCCGACGGATTGACCCTCAGTGCTGATGGTGTTCTGTCCGGCACCCCGACGACCGTTGGGCCATCAGCATTCCTCATCTCCGCGGGTAACGGCATCGGCGGAGACGTTCAGTTGTCCGTAGCCCTCGATATCACCGACACCCCACCGACGGGGTCCTCGGGTTCGCTCGGTTTCACGGGATCGTAGGAGACACCGAAGGGTCTCGACGAACCCGGTCGCCGCTGAACTCGGGGGCCGCGTGCGGCGGGATCCAAAGGGTCCGAGGCTGATCGGAGAACCACGCGAACCGTTTCGTCGAGGCCCTCCGCAACCGTTGGTGCAGTTCGCATGATGTCGCGTCTGGGGAGCAAAGGTGGCAACCAATACCGTTGCCACCTTTGCTCCCCGATGTTGTCGCGGTCACATGCTAGGTTGCCTCGGACGGAAGCAGCCGGGTGTGAGGGGGATGAATTGTTCGGAAGGTCTGCCTTCCTTGGATTTGCGCGGTGACGGCCGTGCCGCTGCGCTGGATGACTGGCGCTGCACCTCGCAGAACGTTCCACCCTCACCGCGGTCAACGATGACCATTACCGTGCTCACCTGCCGGGGCGTTGGTGAGCCCTTCCCGTCTCCGATGCTGGCGAACGTGACGCGGCTCCTGGACCCGAGGCGGTTCCGTGTCAACGCCGTGCAGTGGGAGGCCAGCTACGGGCCGGTACCTGACCTGCATGGAATCTCGTTCGACGAGGCGCTGCGATCCGGCCGGGAGCTGCTGCTCGACACCGTCGCGAACGACCCGAACCCTGTGATACTCGTGGGCTATTCGGCCGGTGCGGCGTTGGTCGGCAATGTCGCTGAGGAGATCGCCTGCACCAACCTTCCTGGAATGAACGTGCGCGGTGTCGGCCTGATCTCGGACCCGCTGCGGTCACCGCGCAACCCGGTCAACCCGGGTGCAACTGGTTGGGGCATCGCAGGACGACGACCCATCGGATCCGTGTTCCCGGTCTGGCACTGCGCTGACCCCGCAGACGCCATCACCTGCTGTCCACCCAACTCTCCATTGCGTACCTTCGCCGACCAGTCGGCCGCTTTCTCCCTCGCCGACCCGCATGCTTGGGTTGCGGACCTGCTCGACCGGCTCCGGACGCGACGATGGCAGGCGACCATCCGGGACTGGCGCAACATCCCACACGTGTGGAGGGCGTACAGCCGTGCGATCGCCGGTGTTCGTGGGTATCTCAACGGCGAGCACACGTCTTATCACCTTCGGCGATACCCCGGCAGCACCCGCACCTATTGCGAATGGCTCGCAGACCGCATCAACCAAGTCAAGGAGCGCGATTGACCATCGACGCCAGCCCCGTGAGTGGCCTCCCATCCGCGGACGACGCGGGTAGGAGGTTTCTCTCATACATTCACGGTCAAGGCGTTGTCCGGGTGGGACACTGGCGTCATGGCATTTACCGTGACGCATCGATCATTCGACCAACTGACGGATTTCGCGGTTACCGACTTCGGAGACGATGACACCTACAGCATTCACGAGTCGGGGGCGCTGGTCATCGTCCGTGCTGACCAGGAGCTGATCTATGCCCCGGGGAGCTGGTTCTTGGTGGAGCGGGCCGATGGACAACAGGATCAGTCGCCGGGAAATTACATGTGATTCGTAGCTTGCCGCCGCGCGTTATCGAACAAATATTCGAACATGCGTAGGTTTGGGGCGTGGCTCCCAGAACCGAAACCGCCCCGGATCGATGCCCGAACGGGCACAAGCTTGCCGCGAACTCGTGCCTGGTCGGATGGGAGGTGTGCAGTTGTCCGACGTCGAACAACGGCGGGCATCGCACGCACTTTTGCAGGCGATGTGGCGCGACGATTCGGACCCCGCCGTGTAGCTGCCCTACGGCTGGTGGCGGCAGCTGATGGACGCGCAAATATGTTGTGGGCTGAAGGGTCTTACTGACCGCTGCCCCGGCGTTCGACCGCCACTGCATGGTTCACGCCGTCGAGAAACCGCGAGATGGAGTCTCTCTCGGCGGCGTCGAAGCCGTCGAGGACCTCGATGGTCGAGGCGATGAGAGGCCCGAAGAACGTTTGGCCGATTTCGACGGCGCGGGGAGTGACGGCAAGCAACGACCTGCGGCGGTCATCGGGGTCCCGGGTTCGCCGGATCAGACCCGCCTTCTCCATTCGATCGAGAAGAGCGGTGACGGACGCGGAGTTGATGGCGAGTTGACTGCCGAGCAGGCCGGGCGTCGCGTCCAGGCCCGCGCGTTCGGTGTCCAGAATGCAGATGAGGGCGCGGAGGTCGGTGGTGTGCAGCCCGTGCATGTGCGCGAACTCGGTACCGAGCAGATTCAACTCGACCGCGAGTGCGCGCAATCTGTGCACGGTCTGCATTCCTTCGTCTGGGTCCACGCTGTGAAATCTAGTGCGAGCCCTCCTTCGACTGTCTAGTATCTCGATAATCGAGATAATTTGGGAGGGCTGGATTGTGATAGCGGACGACTTCTTCCGGGCCTATGACGCGTTGCTCGACGCCTGGCCCGCGGACGTGGCGGCGGTGGACGTGCCGACACCCTTCGGGTCGACACGCGTCAACGTCTGCGGGCCGGAGTCCGCAGTGCCGATTCTCTTGCTGCCCGGGGGAGGCGCGACGTCGACGGTATGGGCGAACAACATTGGGGCGCTATCTCGACGGCACCGGGTGTACGCGGTCGACGTCATGGGCGACGTGGGTCGTAGCGTGAACGCCGGTGCACCGATGCGTTCTGTCGACGACTTGTTCGTTTGGCTGGATTCGATACTCGACCATTTCGGGTCGGCTTCGGCGACCGTGGTCGGTCACTCGTACGGCGCCATGATCGGGCTCGCGTATGCGCTGCATGATGCCCGCCGCATCGACGGCCTGGTATTGCTGGACCCGACGTCCTGTTTTGCGGGAATGAGCCCGAAGTACTTGCTCCGCGCCGTGCCGTTGTTGATTCGGCCCACCGAGAAGCGGCAACGGAACCTGATCGGCTGGGAGGCTGCAGGCGCCGAAGTGGACGAACGCTGGCTCGACGTCACCGCGCTCGGGGCGGCAACCTTCGGCCGGACCAGACTCGTCGTGCCGCGCCGTCCGAGTGCCGATGCGCTGGGAGGATTGACGGTCGACACCACAGTGGTTCTGGCGGGAGACAGTCGGGCGCACGACGTGGGGCGGGTCGCCGAGAACGTGCGCAAGACGGTTCCTGCGGCAACCGTCACGACGATCAACGGAACCACCCACCATGCGCTGCCGATGGCCGCGTCCCACGCGGTCGACGCGGCCATTCTGTGCGCCGTCGGCTGACTCGCGCAGTACGGGCGCTATAGGATGGACGGCCGGTAGCTCATCGAGGTTCCAGGGAGGTCACGGCGTTGGCGAAGAAGCGGATTCCCGTCGTCATCGTCGCCGGATTCCTCGGTTCGGGGAAGACCACGTTGCTCAATCACGTGCTGCGCAACAACCGTGGGGTCAGGGTCGGCGTCATCGTCAACGACTTCGGGGCGGTGAACATCGATTCGATGATGGTCGCCGGGCAGGTCGATTCCATGGTGTCGCTGAGCAACGGCTGCATGTGTTGCGCCGTGGATGTGAGCGATATGGATGAGATGCTCGGCCGTCTTGCCCATCCGTCGTCGCAGATCGATGTGATCATCGTGGAGGCCAGCGGACTTGCCGAGCCACGCAACATGATTCGGCTCGTGCTCGGGAGCGAGAATCCATACGTCGCCTACGGCGGACTCGTCGTGATGATCGACGGTGAGCAGTTCGAACAGATGTCGGCGCAGCACCCGGATCTCGGAAAACACGTCACGCTGGCCGACCTGATAATCCTCAACAAGACCGATCGCATCGACGATGGACGCCGTGCCGCCGTGCAGGCGATGGCCCGCGGCTACAACGACCGCGCACCCGTCCTGACTACCGCGCATGGGCGGATCGAGCCAACGCTACTGTTCGACCGCGAGTCCGGCCGCGAACCTTCGGCAGGGGAGCAACTTACCCTCGACCAACTGCTACTCGATGAGTCTGGCGAATGTGATGGGCACGACCATCTGCATTCATCCTATGAGGCAGTCGATTTCGATTCTTCTGCACCGATCGACCCACGCCGTCTGGTCGATTTCCTCGAGACGAGACCGGTCGGGATCTATCGCGTCAAGGGGTTCGTGCACTTCGCCGTGCCCGGGCAGTCACGCAAATTCGAGGTGCAGACCGTCGGCCCGCATATCCGGTTCACATCGACGCGGTGGGAGCCCGGTGAAGACCGCACGACTCGACTGGTCCTCATCGGCGTGGACATCGAACCCGAGCACGTACGCAGCAGGCTCGAGCGTTGTGTCGTGTCGGACGGTGAGGAAACCGACCCCGGCGCCATGCTCGGCATTCACCGCTATACGGTGACGGCGTGACCGAGTCTGTGGGAACTGCTGAATCGACATCCGAACCCACCCTGTCCGTCTACGACGCGATCCGCCGTCGCAGGGACGTACGAGCCGAATTCACCGGGAAGCCGATTGCCGAGGACGTCCTGCGGCGCATCCTGGGAGCCGGCCACTGCGCCCCCAGCGTCGGCAACACCCAGCCGTGGGACTTCATCGTTGTGCGCGACACCGGGACACTGGCCGACTTCGCCGATCACGTGGCGGGTGCCAGGAGCCGGTTCGCCGAATCACTGCCCGAAGATCAGAAGAAGACCTTCGATCCCATCAAGATCGAAGGGATTCGCGAGAGCGGCATGGGTGTGGTGGTGACCTACGATCGCAGTCGCGGCGGCGAACATATCCTCGGTAGACACACGATCGACGACACCGGGCTGTTCTCGGCCGTTCTGGCGATTCAGAATCTCTGGCTCGCTGCGGCGGCCGAGAACGTAGGCGTCGGTTGGGTGTCGTTCTACGACGAGTCCTATCTTGCGGAACTGCTCGGAATCCCTGATCCGGTGCGCCCGATCGCCTGGCTCTGCGTGGGTAATGTCACAGAGTTCCAACAGGTCCCGGATCTAGAACGTTTCGGGTGGAGGGGGCGCCGACCACTGGCCGACGCCATCCACCTCGAGAAGTTCTAAGCCGGGCGGCGAGAACCGCCTGCGGAGGCGGTGCGTGTTCGGCCGCCGGCCGAAGAGTTCGTGCGTGTGCGCCCCGCTCCTCCCGAACGGGATCGCCGAGCACCACCGCCTTGGCCGTGCGCGCGTCCACCTTGGGTGCCGTCCCTCCGCCGACCCCGTCCGCCGCCGTTGGTGGCCGGAGCCGGCTTCGGGGCCGGGGCCGGGGCCACATATGGGGCGATGTCGCCGACCAACTCGAGAACGTGTGCCGAATCCGCGGTGCTACGAATGGGTGTCGCCTTGATCGCGGCCTTGCGCATGAGGACGGAAAGATCCCTACGCTGCTCGGGCAGGACGACGGTGACGACGTCGCCGGCGCTGCCGGCGCGGGCGGTGCGGCCGGAGCGGTGAAGGTAGGCCTTGTGTTCCGCGGGCGGATCGACGTGAACGACCAGTTCCACGTCGTCGACGTGGACGCCCCGGGCCGCGACATCTGTTGCCACCAGTACGCGTGCCTCGCCGGAGGAGAAGGACGCGAGGTTGCGGTCGCGGGCGGCCTGCGACAGGTTGCCGTGCAGGTCGACCGACGGGATTCCCGACTCCGTGAGCTGACGAGCCAACTTGCGGGCCTGGTGCTTGGTGCGCATGAACAGGATCCGGCGACCGGTACCGGAGGCCAGGCGCTCGACCAGCTTGCGCTTGGCGTCGACGCCGTCGACGTCGAAGACGTGGTGTGTCATGGCCGCGACGGGCGAGTTCGCCTCGTCGACCGAGTGCAGTACCTCGTTCTTCAGGAACCGCCTGACCAGCTTGTCCACACCGTTGTCCAACGTGGCGGAGAACAGCAAACGCTGCCCTTGCTGGGGGGTGGCCGAGAGGATTCGAGTCACGACAGGCAGGAAGCCGAGGTCGGCCATGTGGTCGGCTTCGTCGAGGACCGTGATCTCGACGGCGTCGAGACTCACGAACTTCTGCTTCATAAGGTCTTCGAGCCGTCCGGGGCAGGCGACGACGATATCGACGCCGGCCTGAAGAGCGTTTACCTGGCGATTTTGGGAGACACCACCGAAGATGGTGGTGACCCGCAAGTCATACGCGGTGGCCAGAGGCTCGAGGGTGGCCGTGATCTGGGTGGCGAGTTCGCGAGTGGGTGCCAGAACGAGGCCCAACGGGCGCCCCGGGCGGCGCTTTCCGCCCGATAGTTCACCGGCGAGGCGGGACACCATCGGAATGGAGAAGGCGAGCGTCTTACCGCTTCCTGTCTTCCCCCGGCCCAGCACGTCGCGCCCGGCGAGGGTATCCGGAAGGGTGTCGACCTGGATGGGGAACGGGGAGGTGATCTCTTTGGCAGCAAGGGCTCTTACCAGTGGTTCGCGGACTCCGAGGGCGGCGAACGTTGCTGTGGGGGCAGTCGTGTCGGACAAGTAGTCAGGCCTTTCTCACACTTCGGGTGTGCCCGAAAGGCCTGATACGGAAAGTCTCCGCGGGGCTCGAGCACAGATTGGCGGCGTTGCCGGTCGGCACGCTTGTTCGCCGTAAGAAGAGCGGATGTGGGTGCACATCCAGCAGGATTCGGAAACTACCGAACTGAATGCGTTCTACGACGCTGGATGGCCGTTCTGGTCATCTAGTGGTGGAGACTCTACCCGGTGTGGGCGGATTGTCCGACCCAGCGGTCACAGCCCGACCCATTCCGAAGCACCGTCGGCGAACCTCTGGCGCTTCCAGATGGGCACCTCGTGTTTGATGCGTTCCACCAGTTCGGCGCATGCCGAGAAGGCTTCGGCGCGGTGGGGAGCGGCGACAGCGGCAACCACCGCGAGGTCGCCGATTGTGAGAGATCCCACTCGGTGGATCGCGGCCACCGGTAGTCCGGTCGAGGCCGACACCTCTTCGCAGACTGTGCGGAGGAAGCGCTCGGCATTCGGGTGAGCTTGGTATTCGAGTGCCGAAACGGAGTGCCCACCATCATGATTGCGGACAACTCCGGTGAACACCACGACGGCACCGTGTTCAGGTCCGGCCACGGCGGCGTCGACGACGGCGGTATCGAGGGGCTGGTCCGAGATCTGGGCGAGGATTTCACTCATCGTGCGTGCCTCCACCGGCAACCTGGGCGAGAAGGTGGTCGATGATGGGACCGAGCACAGACAACCCGTCCCTGACCCCGCCTGGAGAACCGGGGAGATTGACGATGACTGTGCCGTCCGCCACCCCCGCGAGTCCGCGGCTGAGCGAGGCGTGTGGGGTCACCGCTGTTCCGCGGTTTCGGATGGCGTCCGCGACGCCGGGAAGTTCGCGGTCGAGTACTGCCCGCGTCGCCTCTGGAGTGGCGTCGGTCGGCGAGATACCGGTACCGCCGGTGCTGATGATCAATGCCGGCCTGTTCGAAAGTGCGTCGGCAACACCGGCGGCGATATCGGCGTCGGCATAGACGAGCGGGCCGCGAGCGGTGAAGCCACGTTCCTCGAGCCACGCGACGATGACCGGCCCGGTCGTGTCTTCTCGCGTTCCCTTGGCGCCGCCTGTCGAGGCGACCAGAACTGCGGCAGAGCGAGTTGAGGCCGAAGGGGTTTCGGAACCTCCACCCTCGCGTGTCCAATGCCCGCGTTTGCCGCCCTCCTTGGTGAGCAGGCGGACGCCGTCCAGGGTCGCGCCGGGATCGACTGCCTTGATCATGTCGTGCAGGGTCAAGCCGGCCACAGCCACCGCGGTGAGAGCCTCCATCTCGACGCCGGTGGGGCCCTTCGTCTTCGCTGTGGCCTCGATGGTGATCGCGGTGTCGGTGAAACCGAACTCCAACTTCACCGAGGACAACGCCAGCTGGTGACACAGCGGAATCAGTTCGGACGTCTTCTTCGCCCCCGCGATACCTGCGATCCGAGCCGTTGCGAGAACGTCGGCCTTGGGAAGGTTGTCGGCTCGAACCAGTGCGATCACCTCGGGGGTGGTGACCAACTGCCCTGCAGCCACTGCGATTCGGGTGGTGTCGGCCTTCTCGCTCACGTCGACCATGCGGGCGCGGCCCTCGTTGTCGAGGTGCGTCAAATCGCTCATAGGGGAATCGCTTTCACAAGGTCACCGGCGTCGAGCGCGGTAACGTCGGCGGGAACGTCGACAAGGACGTCTGCCCATGCCATGGCGGCGACGAGATGGGAGCCGGGGCCGGATACGAGTTCGACTCCGGCGGTGGTGCTTCGGGCACGCAAGAATTGCCGCTTGCCGGGAATAGAGGTGATGGCCGCGGCGAGCGGTAGCTCGTCGGGTTCTATCGGGGGGAGTCCCGCCGCGCGGCGGATCTCGGGACGCGCGAAGATCTCGAACGACACGAGTGCGCTGACGGGGTTGCCGGGAAAGTTCAGTACTGGAACGCCGTCCACCACAGCGGTGCCCTGCGGGCCGCCGGGTTGCATTGCCACGTGACCGAACTCCGCGCCAAGTGAGGTGAGCGTGTCTTTCACCACCTCGAAATCGCCCATCGACACCCCGCCCGAGGTAAGGACGAGGTCGGCCGTGGTGGTTGCCTCGGTGAGAAGTGCGCGGAACTCGGCCGGGTCGTCGCCGCTGCGGGAGATCGAGACCACCTCCGCGCCGTTGGCGCGCGCACTCGACGCGAGCGCGATGCCGTTGGAGTCGAAAATCTCGCCCGGCCTCAGGGTGCTTCCGGCATCGACGAGTTCGGCGCCGGTGGTGATGACCGCGATACGGGGACGGGGGCGCACCGGAACCCGTTGGAGTCCGACTGCGGCGAGCACGGCGATGTGCCGGGCCGCGAGGATTGCGCCGGCCGGAAGCAGAAGAGTGCCCGCTTTCACATCGCTACCGCGCTCGCGCACGAACTCGCCGACGCTTCGTGCTCGATTGATGCGCACCTCCCCGTCCGCGGTCTCGGTGTCCTCAACGGGCACGATGGCATCGGCCCCGTCGGGGATGGGAGCACCGGTCATGATCCGGTATGCCGTGCCGGGGGTGTGGGTGACGGGATCCACCGGTCCGGCCGCGATCACGCCGCGCACCGGCAGAGCTACGGGCACGGCGCGGATGGACGCCGCATCGACCGCGTATCCGTCCATCTGAGAGTTGCGGAACAGCGGCAGATCGACAGGCGAATGTACGTCCGAGGCCAGGACGCGACCGAGCCCGTCGCCGAGAGGAATGTCTTCGGCGGATCGCGATTGGAGAGCGGCAAGGAGTGCGGCGACGTGCCGGCGATGATCCTCGACCGAGCGTGCGGTCATGATGTTCCTCGGGGCATGGTCACTAATCCTAGGCGGCGATCGGACAGCAACAACCCAGTCACGGCATACTGGACCGATGGAGGGTTTGGGCAACTCGGTGACGACGGTGGCGTTGGGTGTTCCCACGATGCCGTCGTCGGCGTCGATCGAGGACAGGCCTGACGTCGGCGAACTCGTCGATCGATTCGGGCGGGTGGCACGGGACCTACGCGTCTCCATTACCGAGAAGTGCTCCCTGCGCTGCACGTACTGCATGCCTGAGGACGGGTTACCCGCCATACCGACGCAGAATCTCCTCACCGCGGATGAAATCGTGCGACTGGTCGATATCGCCGTCCATCGACTCGGTGTGCGTGAGGTGCGGTTCACCGGAGGTGAACCGTTGATGCGCCCCGATCTCGAGCAGATGATCGCGGGATGTGCCGAACGTGCTCCCGGCGTGCCGTTGGCAATGACCACCAACGCCATCGGCCTGGAACATCGCGCCCACAAACTCGTAGAAGCAGGACTGTCTCGGATCAACATCTCCCTTGACTCTATCGACCGCGAGCATTTCGCGAGACTCACACGGCGGGACCGGCTTCCCTCGGTGATCGCCGGGATCCGTGCCGCCGCCGAGGCGGGTCTCGGGCCGTTGAAGATCAATGCGGTTCTGATGCCCGAAATGCTGGGTGGTGCAGCGGATCTCCTGGAGTGGTGTCTGAATGAGGGTGTCGCGCTTCGTTTCATCGAGGAGATGCCACTCGATGCCGACCACGAATGGGCGCGCGAGAACATGGTGACTGCCGACCGCCTGCTGGCCGTGCTCGGCGAACGGTTCACACTGTCCGAACATGGCAGACAAGACCCCTCGGCGCCGGCCGAGGAGTGGCTGGTGGACGGCGGTCCCGCGACGGTCGGTGTCATCGCATCCGTCACTCGCTCGTTCTGCTCGGATTGCGACCGTACCCGGCTCACTGCCGAGGGGACGGTACGGTCGTGCCTGTTCAGCGACCGCGAGATCGATCTCAGGGCGGCACTGCGCGGCGGCGCCGACGACGAGGAGTTGGCGCGGTTGTGGCGCGGCGCGATGTGGAACAAGTGGGCGGGTCATGGGATCAACGCGGACGGCTTTGCGCCGCCGCAACGCAGCATGGGAGCGATAGGTGGTTGAGAAGTCGGTGACGGCTGTGTCGGTCCGGTATTTCGCGGCGGCGGCCGATGCCGCGGGATGCACCAAGGAAACTATCGAGTTCCCGGCGCCCGCGGATCTCGGCCAGGTGAAATCCGCACTGCTCGACAGGTACGGTCCCGACATGGAGCGCGTTCTCGAGGTCGCCGCGTTCCTCGTGGGTTCCGAGTTGACGCGCGA
This sequence comes from Rhodococcus sp. WMMA185, assembly GCF_001767395.1. NCBI lineage: Bacteria > Bacillati > Actinomycetota > Actinomycetes > Mycobacteriales > Nocardiaceae > Rhodococcus > Rhodococcus sp. WMMA185. Next base: position 1,128,394 of record NZ_CP017014.1, read on the forward strand.
TCTGACCCGTCCAGCGGGATCGCAGGTGGACGTCCTGCCTCCCTTCGCCGGGGGCTAGGGAGCGGTCAGCGAGCGGACTCGGCCAGCCACTGATCGAACGTGATCGTTCCGAACTGGTTGTCGGGAACGAGATTACGCCCCTCCCGCAGGAACTTGCCCAACGTGCCCGGTAGTGGGAACTTCGCGACGAAACCACGCTTGCCCGTCGCCCTCTTCCACTTGGCGACGAGTTCATGGGCGGTGTGCACCTCGGGGCCGCCGATGGTGATCGGATCGTCAGGCGCCCTTTCGGTGGACAGGGCGACATCGACTAGAGCGTGGGCGACATCCCTGGTGTCGATGGTTTGGAAGCTGGTCTTCGTGAATGCGGGAAAGACCCCGGTCAAGCTCGCGGCCCCGGCGATCATGGGGATGAAGTCATGGAATTGCGTAGCCCGCACGATCCACGTATCGATCGGCGAAGTCTTGTACACCAATTCTTGCTGTCTCTTCGCCTGGTAGTACGCGAACCTGCCTTGGTCGACGTTGACGATGGAGAGTAGGACGGCGCGTCCGACCCCTGCACCGTCGGCCATCGCAAGCAGGTTCTTTGCACCCGTCTCGAGTACGGAGCGGGTGCCGCGGGTCTTGCCATCGGTGGTGTCGACCAGGACGTCGACGCCGTCAAGGGCCTCTGCGAGCCCCTCGCCGGTGACGAGGTCGCCCTGGAAGTGCTCTATCGCGGTTCCGGGCGCACCTCCGTGCCGTGAAAGGACTCGAACCGAATGGCCGCGGGCGAGGAACTCCTTGACCGCCTGCCTGCCGGCGAGGCCGGTGCCGCCCACCACGAGTGCCTGCACCACGGCGTCACCGCCACCAGGTGTCGAGCGGTGTTACCGGGACCGCGCGTTTGTGCCGGGTGTTCAAGAACATCGTCTCGAGCTTGCGCGCCACCGTGTCCGACACCTCCTTGCCTTCGAGGTAGTCGTCGATCTGCGAATACGTCAAACCGAGTGCCTCCTCGTCGGGGAGGGCGGGTCGGTCGTCTTCGAGGTCAGCGGTCGGAACCTTCTTCCACGTGCTCTCGGGTGCACCGAGTTCGCGGAGCAGTGCGGCGCCCTGTCGTTTCGATAGTCCGGTGAGCGGGGTGACATCGACGCCGCCGTCTCCGAATTTGGTGAAGAACCCGGTGACCGCCTCGGCTGCGTGGTCCGTACCGACCACGAGGTAGCCGAGTTGGCCGGCGATCGAGTACTGGATCACCATTCGTTCACGAGCCTTGATGTTGCCGCGAACGAAGTCACGCAGCTCCCCATCGTCGCCGAGGATGTCCCGCAATGCCTCCGATGACTCCCTGGCGGTGGCGTCCGCCCCGGGTTTGACATTCACGACCACCGACCGGTCGGGCTCGATGAACTTCAGCGAGATCTGCGCGTCCGATTCGTCCGCCTGCGTGCCGTAGGGCAGTCGAACGGCCACGAACTCGGCGTCGTGCCCCTCGTCGCGGAGCTCGGTCGCCGCGAGTTGAGTGAGGCGACCGGTGAGGGTGCTGTCCTGCCCGCCACTGATACCGAGGACGAATCCCTTGGCCCCAGTGGACAGTAGGTAGTCCTTCAGGAACTGCACACGTTTGCGGATTTCGCCCGCCGGATCGATGGTGGGCCGGGCACCGAGCTCTTCGAGGATCTGCGCGCGTAGATTCGCCATGACAAGACTGTAGCTAGCAGCGATATCGAGCGCGGAGTACAGTCGCGCCAATGAGGCGTTCCGACATTCTTGTGGCTGTTGCCGTCGAGAAGGGAGCGGCCTATGTTCCACCGGATTTCGACACCCTGATCACAGGGATGGGCAAGGTGTCGGCCGCTACGTCCGTAGCTCTCGCTCTCGCCAAGTATCAGCCGGGGAACATGCCTCTCGTCGTCAACATTGGCACTTGCGGCAGTTTGCATCCACACCGCGCCGGGCTGTTCACGCCATCGATTGTGGTGAACCACGACTTCAACGTTGGTGCCCCCAGAAAAGCCGCCAAACGTGATTCGGAAGACACGCTTCACATTCCGGACGGTGACGGTTCGGTTCTCGCAACGGGAGACCTGTTCTTGTACGACCCCGAGGTGCGCGATGAGCTTGCCGCAAGAGCCGATCTCGTCGATATGGAAGGCTACGCCGTCGCGTATGCGTGTGCCCAGCTCGGCGCGCGGTGCCGACTGGTCAGGCACGTTGCCGACCAGGCAGACGACGACGCAATAGAATGGCCCGACCGAACAGATCTCAGTTTCCGGGAACTCGGCAAGTGGCTCGCGGCCCTCTAGCAGTGCCGATCGCAGTGTCAGACCGGTTCTGACGCAACGTATCCGATGACTGCTGGTCGCCTTCGAGGAATTATCCACGTACTCGGGCTTGTTCGGCCGCGCCGATAGTGGGCTCGACGCGAAGCTGTCCGAGGGTCCGCATTCGTAGCTTCGGTAGGACGGAAACGAAGCTAGCTGCCCTACCGAGCACAGAGTACAGTCGCGAAAGTGAGCCAATCCAAGATTCTTGTGGTGGCTGCTACTGAGCAGGAGGCAGCGCACATACCGTCCGATTTCAAGGTCCTGATCACAGGAATGGGTAAGGTCGCGGCCGCCGTGGCTATGGCCGCCGAGCTCGGGAAGTACCCACCGACGGACATGCCTCTCGTCATCAACATCGGCACCTGTGGAGGTTTGCACGAACACCGCTCGGGTCTGTTCACACCGTCGATCGTGTTGAACCACGACTTCAGTGCAGACGTTCTGAGAAAGTTCGGGCACGACGTGGTTGACACGCTTCACATTCCGGACGGCGACGGCACGGTTCTCGCGACTGGAGACCTGTTCGTGTCGGATCCTGCGGCGCGCGATGTACTTGCAGCGAGCGCCGATCTCGTCGACATGGAGGGCTTCGCCATCGCCTTTGCCTGCGACCGGGTCGGTGCGCGGTGCCGACTGGTCAAGCACGTCACCGACAAGGCAGACGAGGCGGCGTTGACCTGGCCCGAACTCATCGATGAGAGCGCTCGGGAGCTCGGGGAGTGGCTCGCGGCGCTCTAGTCGGCACCGCCCTGGTTCGAGGCCCCTCAGCCCGAAGCGAGTATCAACCCGATTCCGTCAGCACGGGTCAGGCGCAACGTGTCCGATTCGACGGTGTAGTCGGTCTGTCCGTCCAATGCCGCGAGTACGGCACGCTCGACGTCGGCTACGTCGGGCGCACATGCCATCTTTGTCGTGGCCCACGGCCCGAATGTGATCGTGGTTTCCTGCACGTCCGCGGTCCCGACCATCTGGTTGCACCCGGTGAACCCGGACGCGGAACCATCATCCGCTATCAGCAACCGAGCTTCTACTCTGTCCAGTGCCGGGGTCGTCGTGGTCGCGTCTGGACCGATCAGCGCGGTCACCGTCCAGGTGGTCCCGACGACGGGCAGGTTCGGCCGCGCAACCTGCTCATCGGTCAGCGTCACGGATTCGGTGGGGGTGGTCAGGGTCAGGGTTTCCCCGTCGAGGTTCCAATTCGGTTGTGTATCAAGCAAATTTACTATCCACGCATCGGCGCCCGCGGCCTCGCCGAGGCACGCCATCTCGGTCATGACGAGAGGGCCCGTCACGATCTTCCCGCCGGTAAGGTCGACGTCTGCGCTGCCCTGGTTACATCCGGCGTCGAACGAAATGCGCCCGGGGTCGGTGAACCCGAGCACGAGCGGCCCGCCCCCTGGAATCGGATCGCCCGCAACGGAGGTGGAAACGAAGGTTCGGCCCGTCGGGTCTGGCGGTGCGGCCTGTTCGCCCCCGCCGCACGCGGCGAGGGATGCGAAGGCCATAAGGCAGACAACGGCGGTGGTGGTACGCATTCTTTTCAGGCTAGACATGGGCCGGGCAAGTTGTGTGGTTTCCGGTTCAGCACCGAGTGACGCGTCGGACCAGATCTTCCCATCCGTCGCCGATCCGCCCGGGCGACATGCCTAGGTCGCGCATCTGGTGGAGGACAAGGCTGGCCTCGAGTGGTGCGAGGAGCGAGCATGCGAGCAGGTCGAGGTCGCCATCCACCCCCGCTGCACGGAGCAGGGAGATCACGTGTGCGATCGAGACGGCACGGGCCGGGACCGCGAACCGGACTTCAGGGGAAGTCTCCGCGGCCCTTTGCACCTCCCCCTGAACCTCGACCAATTCGATTCGGGCGCGCCCGAAAGCGATCAGCCGATCCACGGGGTCGGCGCCGGGACCGAGCGGTGGTGGGCCGAACATGAACCGTTGTTGCAGATCCTTTTCGGTGTGGTCGAGCAGCGATTGCATGAGACCTGACCGGCTACCGAACCTCCTGAACACAGTGCCTTTCCCCACACCGGCCTCGCAGGCGACGGCGTCCATCGTGACGGCGTCGGCACCCCGTTCGGCGACCAGGCGCGCGGCTGCGTCGAGCAGTAGTCGCCGGTTGCGTGCGGCGTCTCCTCGCTCGGGAGGGTCGGCACCGAGCTGAGGGAGAAGCGTTTCGCTGGTCACTCGCCCATCCTATCGCTCATGGAATATAAGTGGACCGCGGTCCGTTTATGCGATATGAATGGCATCGATCCGCCGATGCCGCATCTAGTAGGAGTTGTACACATGTCACAGACCACCGTTCTCGCACTCGTCGGCAGTCTTCGTGCCGCCTCGGTCAACCGCCAGGTCGCTGAAACTGCCGTCTCCGTTGCGCCGGAAGGCGTCGAGGTGATCATCTTCGACGGACTCGGTGACGTTCCCTTCTACAACGAGGACATCGACGGTGCGGCGCCGATTCCGGCCGTCGAGGCGCTGCGTGAGGCCGCCGGCAGAGCAGATGCCCTGTTGCTCGTCACGCCGGAGTACAACGGGACTGTTCCGGCTGTGCTGAAGAACGCCATCGACTGGATCTCCCGCCCCTATGGCTCCGGAGCCGTCCAGGGCAAGCCGGTCGCCGTGATCAGCGCCTCGCCCAGCGTCAACGGTGGCCGGTGGGCGCACGAGGACACTCGCAAAACAGCCCGAATCGCCGGAGGAAACGTGCTCGAAGACGTCACTCTTGCGATCGGCCGGACCGGTGAGAAGTTCGCCGACGGCCACCCGAAGGAGAACCTCGAGGTTGCGGAGCAGGTCGCGGGAGTCGTGATCAGCCTCGCGGACGCCACCAGGCAGTTAGTCGACGCCTGACGGTCGTCCGCAGGGCGCCGGCGGTGGCGCGACTGTCGACGACCGTGTCGCACCACCGCCGGTACTGATCACAAGCGCGACGGATCGATCACGCCGAGTTGGATGCCGCGTACCAACCGCCGTGGGACGCGAAACTTCTGCCCGCCGACAGTGACGGTAACCAGGTCCGGCGCGGACGCCTTCCATTGCGCGCGGCGGCTATGCGTATTGGCGCGCGACATGCGCCTTTTGGGTACCGCCATCGCTCAGCCCTCCGTGGTCGCGGGACGGGGCCGACGGCCGTAGCGACGCTCGAACTTCTCGACGCGGCCCTCGGTGTCGACGATGCGGTCGGCGCCGGTCCAGAACGGGTGGGATGCGCTGGTGATGTCGGCGACGACGAGCGGATAGGTGTGGCCATCCTCCCATTCCACGGTTCGTTCGGTCCGCGCTGTGGACCTGGTGAGGAAAGCGGTGCCCGTGGTCGCGTCCCGGAAGACCACGGGTCGGTAGTCGGGGTGGATGCCGGATTTCATGATGCGATTTCTCCGTTCTTGTCGGCGGCGCCGAGCGGCGCCTCGGCGCAGGGATCGGTGTGAAACTGGCCGAACGGGTCGTCCCAGGTGGACCACGACTGCTCGTCGGCGAGTTCATACTCGGTGAGCAGCGCCCAGTTGAGCGCTGTGGTGATTGCCTCCGGTTCGACGTCGTGGACCAGCACGACGAGCGAGGTGTCCCGGTCGCCGAAGCGCTCGTCCCAGCCCAGGGCGGCGAGCGCGCGCCTTTCGCCGTCTACCTCGCGCAATTCGTCGTCCGTCATGTCGGCGAGCCAACGGTCGGCGGCGGCCACCCGCAGTCCCTCACCGGCGGATTCGAGCCACAGCGCGATGTCGGGCCGGGTGGCGAGCCAGAGCCTGCCGCGGGCAGTGACGACGCCCTCGAGCAGGACGTCGATCGCCTCGTGCAATCGTCCCGGGTGGAACGGTCGCCGCGCGGTGAACTCGACCAGTGCGACGCCTTGATCGGCGTCGAGGGGTGGGCGGCCCCGGAGCAGCGGCGAGTGGACTCCGTCGACGCGACCGCGCCGGGCATCGGCGCCAACGCGTGACAGCAGCGCAGGACCGTCGGGCACGTCAGAGGTCGGCGCTCCGGGCGCGAGCCTTGCCAGTACCGCCGACACCTTGTGGGCGAGCCAGGGCTCTGTGGTGCGAGTGTCGACGACGAGCGCGTCGGCGAACGCAGCCTGACCTACCGCGACCTGAGCGACTGTCCGGTCGTCGTCGAGCTCCTCGTCGCCAGTTACATCTTCCCACCACAGCTCCGCATCGAGGCAGGTCACGACTGCCTCGATGCGGATATCCCGGCTGGCGGGACCGTCGATCTGCCCGACCACTCCGACCACCGGCACGTGTTCGACGGCCCAGCACACGGCCTCCGGTTCGAGCGCGGAGTCGAGTTCGAGAACGATGCGGTCGACCGAACTCCACGTGTGCAGCCTCCGCAGCAGCGGCAGCAAGTCGTAGCGAAGCGTGCAGGACACGCAGCCATGGGCCAATTCGAGGACCTCGGTGGTCACCTCCGGCGCATCCACCGGTCCTGCTGTGAGGGTCCGATGCACGATGCCCTGACCGAGATCGCCGAGATCGTGCCGCACAACCACGGTGGACGCGTCCCCGTCGAGGAACGACCGCGCCGTCGCGTGCACCGGCCCACTTCGTCCGCTCACCACAACCAGCGGCGTGCGGGATTCCGGATTCACAGCCACAGTCGAGCACCTTTCGGAAATGATTGTCATTAACGACTGCCGACACTACACTCGATTGCCGGCTAACGACAATCGTTGTCATTAATCGGCCAACTGGCCGGAAAGGAGCACCCGTGTCCGCTCACTGCCAGGTGACCGGCAGACGACCCGGCTTCGGACGATCGGTCTCGCACTCCCATCGCCGGACCGCCCGGCGCTGGAACCCGAACATCCAAACCAAGACGTACTTCCTGCCGGGAGAGGGTCGCCGGATCACCCTGCGTCTGACCCCGAAGGGCATCCGGACGATAGACCGCGACGGCATCGAGGCCGTCGTCGCACGTATGAGGGCCAAGGGAGAGAAGGTTTAAAAGTCATGGCACGCAACGAAACTCGGCCTCTAGTAAAACTGGTCTCGACGGAGGGGACCGGCTACCGGTACTACACGCGGAAGAACCGGCGCAACGATCCTGACCGTTTGGTGCTGCGTCGATACGACCCGGTGCTGCGTCGGCACGTCGACTTCCGAGAGGAGCGCTGAGCACGTGGCCAAGAAGTCGAAGATTGCCAAGAACGAGCAGCGGAAGCTAGTCGTCGCCCGGTACGCCTCGCTGCGGGCGGAGTTGAAGGAGACGATCCGACGGCCGGGCAGTACACCCGAGGAGCGCGCCGCAGCGCAGTCTCGACTGGCACGGCTACCCCGGGACGCGAGTCCGGTACGACTACGCAATCGAGACGCCACGGACGGACGTCCACGAGGCCACCTACGAAAGTTTGGTCTCTCCCGCGTGCGAGTGCGCGAGATGGCTCACCGCGGGGAGCTGCCGGGCGTACACAAGTCGAGCTGGTGAAGGAAGAGTAGTGGCAGCCAAGAGGGCACCCTCGAAGAAGGCGGGAAACGAACAGGGGCGCCGCCCCAAGAAGAACCCGCTTATCGCGGCCGGCATCGATACCGTCGATTACAAGGACATCAACCTTCTGCGCACGTTCATCTCGGATCGCGGCAAGATCCGCAGCCGCCGTGTCACGAGTTTGACCCCACAGCAGCAGCGCCAGGTCGCTACCGCCGTGAAGAACGCCCGTGAGATGGCGCTGCTTCCGTTCACCAACAGATAGCCGCAACATCATCGCCGGGGCGCCGTCGCGGCTAGAGCCCAGCCCGATCGAGGGCCTCATCGACGGTATCCCGAACTGAATCGAAGTCGTCACCTGCTGCCAGAGCGGAGCTCGTGGCGGCTTCGATTTGCTCGCGGACCGTCTCGTACCTTGCCTCCCATTGCTCCTTGTTCTCGCGCCAGTACCCGATGACGTCGTAGCGATCCGCTGGCCACCCGAGGTCGTGTCGCAGCCAGCGTCGCACCACACGCGACACCTTTGCCTCCCCCGCGAACCACACGTAGCCCGGTTCATTCGGCCGCCACCAGGATCGAGCCGCCTCGGCGAGCAGGCTGTTTCCGATGCCGTTGCCGGTCCCGTGCAGCCAGGTCACCGTCAACTCCGCGTCGGTGACCAGATCTTGCTGGTCCTCGGGTGTGGTTACTTCCGCGATCACGTGTACCCGGGTCGAACTCGGCATCTCCTCGAGGATCCGGCCGACTGCAGGCAGGGCCGTCATGTCGGCGAGAAGGAGCTCCCATTTCGCGTCGTGAGGAGGGGCGTACCAACCCGAGGCGGTAGAGAATCCGACCGTCTCGCCCGGGCGTGCCTTCGCCGCCCAGCGCGCCGCCGTTCCTCCCGCATGAACGGCGAAATCGATGTCCATCTCCAAAGCGTCCGCGTCCCAGCGGCGCACTGTGTAGCTGCGCTTCTCGGCGCCGTCGGGTGGGAACGCGAGCAGAAGGCTCTCGTCCGGCGTCCCACTGGACTCGAATCGCCCCAGATCCCCGCCTGCGAGGGTAATCCTCCGCATGTTCGGCGTCAGCTTCGTCGACCGCGCCACGGGCGCCATCCACTCGAGAGGGTCGGGGGATGCATCGGGCATGCGGACAAGTTACCCGGCCGCGCATGGCGCGCAGGCGGCGTGCTTCTCGCTCGAGTTGCCGATGCAATCACGGCTGCCGGCATGGCGTAGTCTGCCTGAGCTCCCACGGCACTCGCCCGGGTCAGGGAAGTGACCTGCATCACTATGAAAATGTGATGTACGACACGCCGACGTGACCGTGAGAATCCTCGATTCGCGGGACCCCGACCAGGGAATTTCATCAATGTGACTCACAACATCTCGGGTTAGATGTTTCTGTCAGCCACTAGGTGTAGTGTCTTGGGCACTGGGAGACCACAACGGAAAATGCTCGGGGGAGCATCTCCAGCGGGGGTGTCAACATCTCGGGTAAAGCAATCTTCGGGTACAGGAATCCCAGTGCGCCGAACACACTTCGTCAGCTCCATTTGGCAGTGGAAAGAGGGACTTATGAGCATCACCGTCTACACCAAGCCCGCTTGCGTTCAGTGCAATGCCACCTACCGTGCTCTCGACAAGGAGGGCATCGAGTACTCCGTCGTCGACATCACTCGAGACCCCGAGGCACGCGACTACGTCATGGCGCTGGGATACCTGCAGGCGCCTGTGATCGTGGCGGGTGACGAGCACTGGTCGGGCTTCCGTCCCGACCGCATCAAGTCCCTCTCGTCCAACGCTGCTTGAAGCGAGGCGAGCGCGCCGTCCGAGGCCGAGGCAACCGAGGTCGAGCACGGCAGTAACCAGTAGTACTAGTCCAGATGGTGGAATACCGATGACATCGCTGGTGTACTTCTCCAGCGCCTCGGGGAACACGCACCGATTCGTCCAGCGGCTCGGGCTGCCTGCGACGCGCATACCCATCCACGACCGCGAAGGCACCTTCGAGGTCCATGAACCATATGTGTTGATCGTCCCTACGTACGGGGGCGGGACGACATCGACAGGCCGGGACACGAGCTACGTCCCGAAGCCTGTCATCCGATTTCTCAACAACCCGAACAACAGGTCGCTGATCAGAGCAGTGATCGCGGCAGGAAACACCAACTTTGGTGAATCCTATTGCTTTGCAGGAAACATCATCTCTCAGAAATGCCACGTTCCCTACCTCTACCGTTTCGAGCTCATGGGCACAGCCGAGGACGTCGAACGGGTAAGGGCAGGTCTGGGTGAATTCTGGGATCACTTAGACGAGGAGCAGCAGTGGCGCCGACCATCACAGACACCATCGACGCGGGGAGCGTAGAGCAAGTCGTGCACGGTGGAGATTCGACGAGCGGTCTTGATTACCACGCACTCAACGCGATGCTCAACCTGTACGGCCCGAACGGCGAGATCCAGTTCGACAAGGATGTCGCGGCCGCCCGGCAGTATTTCCTGCAGCACGTCAATCAGAACACTGTCTTCTTCCACAATCTGGACGAGAAGCTCGACTACCTCGTGGAGGAGAACTACTACGAGCCCGAGGTTCTCGACCAGTACTCGCGCACATTCGTGAAGTCGCTGATCGAGCACGCGTACTCGAAGAAGTTCCGCTTCCCGACGTTCCTCGGCGCCTTCAAGTACTACACCTCGTACACGCTCAAGACGTTCGATGGCAAGCGCTACCTCGAGCGGTTCGAGGACCGCGTCTGCATGGTTGCGCTGACCCTCGCCGCGGGTGACGAGGAACTGGCAGTCAAACTGGTTGACGAGATCATTGCCGGACGGTTCCAGCCGGCTACTCCCACCTTCCTCAACTCCGGCAAGAAGCAGCGCGGCGAGCCCGTCTCCTGCTTCCTGCTGCGTATCGAAGACAACATGGAGTCCATCGGCCGCTCGGTCAATTCCGCCCTCCAGCTGTCCAAGCGCGGCGGGGGAGTCGCGTTGCTGCTCACCAATGTTCGTGAGCACGGCGCTCCGATCAAGAAGATCGAGAACCAGAGTTCGGGCGTCATCCCGATCATGAAGCTGCTCGAAGATTCCTTCTCGTACGCCAACCAACTCGGTGCGCGCCAGGGTGCCGGGGCGGTCTACCTACACGCCCACCACCCCGACATCTACCGCTTCCTCGACACCAAGCGCGAGAACGCCGACGAGAAGATCCGCATCAAGACGTTGTCGCTCGGTGTGGTGATTCCCGACATCACGTTCGAACTCGCGAAGAAGAACGAGGACATGTACCTCTTCTCGCCGTACGACGTCGAGCGCATCTATGGCGTCCCGTTCGCGGACATCAATGTCACCGAGAAGTACTACGAGATGGTCGACGACAGGCGGATCCGCAAGTCAAAGATCAAGGCGCGAGAATTCTTTCAGACCATCGCCGAGTTGCAGTTCGAGTCGGGCTACCCGTACATCATGTTCGAGGACACGGTGAACCGTGCCAACCCGATCGAGGGCAAGATCACCCACTCCAACCTGTGCTCGGAGATCCTGCAGGTTTCCACCCCTTCCTTGTTCAACGCCGACCTCTCTTACAACAAGGTCGGCAAGGATATCTCGTGCAATCTGGGATCACTGAACATCGCGAAGACGATGGATTCGCCGGACTTCGCGCGCACCATAGAGGTGTCGATTCGCGCGCTCACGGCTGTGTCGGATCAGACGCACATCTACTCCGTACCGTCGATCGAGCAGGGCAACAACGACTCTCATGCAATCGGCCTCGGGCAGATGAACCTGCACGGGTACCTCGCCCGCGAACGGATCTTCTACGGCTCCGACGAGGGCATCGACTTCACGAACATTTACTTCTACACCGTCGTGTTCCATGCGATTCGGGCGTCGAACCTGATCGCGATCGAACGCGGAACCCACTTCAAGGGCTTTCCGCAGTCGAAGTATGCGTCCGGTGAGTACTTCGACAAGTACACCGATCAGGTGTGGGAGCCCGCAACGGAACGAGTCCGAGCGCTCTTCGCCGAGGCCGGTGTGCACATCCCGACCCAGGACGACTGGCGCGAGCTGAAGGCGTCGGTGCAGAAGTACGGAATCTACAACCAGAACCTGCAGGCCGTCCCGCCCACCGGGTCGATCTCGTACATCAACAACTCCACCAGTTCCATTCATCCGGTGGCGTCGAAGATCGAGATCCGCAAGGAAGGCAAGATCGGTCGCGTCTACTACCCGGCGCCGTACCTGACCAACGACAACCTGGAGTACTACCAGGATGCGTACGAGATCGGGTACGAGAAGATCATCGATACCTACGCCGCCGCGACGCAGCACGTGGACCAGGGGCTGTCGCTGACGTTGTTCTTCAAGGACACTGCCACCACCCGCGACATCAACAAAGCCCAGATCTACGCGTGGCGCAAGGGAATCAAGACGCTGTACTACATCCGTTTGCGCCAGATGGCGCTCGAGGGGACCGAGGTCGAAGGTTGCGTCTCCTGCATGCTGTAGGTGGTTTCCCCGCCCGCACTCACAGCCGAACGAAGTGAGGATTGAAATGGTCAAGCTAGTGAGTCGCGTTTCCGCGATCAACTGGAACCGCGTCCAGGACGAGAAGGACGCCGAGGTATGGGACCGTCTCGTCGGTAACTTTTGGCTGCCCGAGAAGGTGCCTGTGTCCAACGACATCCCGTCCTGGGGCACGCTCACCGCACAGGAGAAGCAGCTCACGATGCGGGTGTTCACGGGGCTTACGCTCCTCGACACCATTCAGGGCACCGTGGGTGCTGTCAGCCTCATACCCGATGCCCTCACCCCGCACGAAGAAGCGGTGTACACCAACATCGCCTTCATGGAGTCGGTGCACGCCAAGAGCTACAGTTCCATCTTCTCGACGCTGTGTTCCACCCGCGAGATCGACGACGCCTTCCGCTGGTCCGAGGAGAATCGGAACCTTCAGCGCAAGGCGGAAATCGTCATGGACTACTACCAGGGCGACGAGCCGCTCAAGCGTAAGGTGGCGTCCACCCTGCTCGAGAGCTTCCTGTTCTACTCGGGCTTCTATCTGCCGATGTACTGGTCTTCGCGGGCGAAGCTCACGAACACCGCTGACCTGATCCGCCTCATCATCCGTGACGAGGCGGTCCACGGGTACTACATCGGCTACAAGTACCAAAAGGGACTCGAGCAGATTACCCAGGCCGAGCGCGATGAGCTCAAGAACTACACCTTCGAGTTGCTCTTCGAGCTCTACGACAACGAGGTCGACTACACCCAGGACCTCTACGACGAGGTCGGGCTCACTGAGGACGTCAAGAAGTTCCTGCGGTACAACGCCAACAAGGCGTTGATGAACCTCGGCTACGAGGGCTTGTTCCCGAAGGACGAGACGGACGTGAACCCGGCGATCCTGTCTGCGCTCTCGCCCAACGCGGACGAGAACCACGACTTCTTCTCCGGTTCGGGCAGTTCCTACGTCATCGGCAAGGCAGTCAACACCGAAGACGAGGACTGGGACTTCTAGCCACTGCCTGAGGTTTGACCCAATGTCACATCGGTTCAGTTCAACTGTACTGGTGTGACATTGGGCTATCGTTGGTCGTCCGGTGAATTGCCCTGCGCAGGAGGATCGAATGCACGACGAACCCAATCGAGAATCGTGTGCACTCATAACGATTGATGTGCAAACGGATTTCGCGAGCAGGCAGGGCCCTGCATACATCGACGGCACGGAACCGTTGTTGCCGGCGATGGCGAAGGTAGTGCACGCGTTTCGCGAGAGTGGGAAGCCGATCGTGCACGTCGTCCGCCTCTACGAGAAGGACGGTAGTAACGCTGAACTCTGCCGTCGTGAGTTGGTCGCGAACAGCGCAGGGATCGCCGCTCCCGGTACCGAAGGCAGTCAACTCGCGGTCGAACTCAGGCCATCGCCAGATGTAATGATGGATCCGGAACGGTTGCTGCGTGGTGAGTTTCAGGAAGTTGCCACGAACGAATGGTTGATGTTCAAGCCCCGCTGGGGGGCGTTCTTCGAGACCGGTCTGAGCGCTCACCTCGAACAGTTGCGGGTGGACTCGCTCGTCTTTGTCGGCCTGAACTTTCCCAACTGCCCACGGACGAGTATCTACGAGGCGACAGAGCGAGACTTCAAGGTGGTCATGGCAAGTGACGCCATCTCCCGCACCTACGATCGCGGTCTCGACGAATGTCGCGGAATCGGCGTACGGGTGAAGTCGAGCAGCGAAATCTGTCGGTGGATCCAGGAATGATCGCTGGTCCACGTGGGCCGGCGGTCCGGGGGTTAGTGAGTGACCCAATGTCACATCGGCTCAATTGAACTGCACCGATGGGACATTGGGCGGCGGCGCTAAGAGTGTAAGAATCGGCGCCATCCTTCCGGAGCGCTGGGAATCCGTAGTGGAGGAGGGCCGGGGAGTTGTTCGAACGTCACCTGGGTGCTTCCATAGGCGTGTCCGCGTTCGCCCATGTAGTAGTAGCCGACTCTGTTGGCGATTTCGTTCATTCGGGCAACGGTGATGGTGTACTTGCGCGGGTCGACGGTGACGACTGGTTTCCCTGCATCGAGCAGTGACGCGAATCGGGCTTCCTGAACATCCGGATCGGGAGCCCTTGTCTTGCCCCACCAGGCCAGCAAACGATGGTCGAGTCGAAACGAGGATACGAGAAAGTAACTGATCAACAGAACAATCCCTGCGACCAGTATCGCGACCCCATAGGGATTCGATGTGGTTTCGGCCTGTGCAGCAGAGAGGTGGGTGACCTGGGCATGGCAACTCGTGCACTCATCAAGGCTTATGCCAACGAAGGTGAGGTCATGGCCATAGAGCGTTCTCGGAATCGGTTGCATCATGTCAGCCGGACGGTCCTATGGTGCATGTGTTTCTGTCCTGTCATGTTCTAGCTTGGCTGGAAATAGCCGGCGGAAGTGGTAGTACGTTCGGTCCGAGCTGTGGTGTCTATATCGCTTCCCCCACGCAAAGACATAGCCCCGCTCGTAGGCGATGGCAGCCAATTGCTGAGGGGAGACATCCATGTCCCCGAACGTGATAACGATCTCTCTGCCGTCGAATAGACCAGCGAGCGGGTGATGTTGATTGTTCATCGGAGGTCCTCGTTCCGGTGTGGAAGCGGTTCGGCTGGGTTCGGTGAGCCATCCACTCGAATGCCATTGACCATGCTCATCGCGACCGGAAGAAAGTGGTGCCAGTGCTCGCGGGCAGATGTACTCATGTCGAAGACGAGGAGACTGTTTCCATCCGGTGTGGGGAGGATCGCCTGGAAGGTGTCGGTTGGGATCTCGATGGATTCACCGGTGACGGTCACGTCGGAGGGAAGCTGGAAGTGACCGGCTCGGAGAATCAACACCACTGGGCCACAGCCGAGATCGCGGTACTGGACGGTGGCGTGCGGGTTCTGGTGAGAGAGAACCTTGGCAATCGCACGGGCTGATTCAACCCTCGACTCGAGATCGGGAAGTTCGGGGCCTCCGTCTCCGAGTCGTCTTGTGGAAAGGGTGACCATGGCGTGCACGCTCGGGTCAGTCTCGGGGAGGGCGAGTTGGCCTGCGAGGATCGTGCCATTGCTTCGAAGCATGTCGCCGGTGGCGAGTACCGCCTCGGCGACGGTAGCGGGGTCAGCGGATCCTCGATCGGCAAGCGCGGCGATCGACTGCGCGGCTTCTATCCTGGCGTCCAGATCGCCATCAATCGGGATTCGCGCGAACCCAGGCGGCAGGTTGAGCGAAATACTCACAACTTGTCACCTGCAACATAGATCATCGAATCGATGACCAGTCCCGTCATGGTTTCGACCATCTCGGTGGGAGGGCTATCGGGTATGAGGTACTTGTCGACATCCTCAAAAATGTTTGTCACACCGTCCTCGATGCCGAACGTCTGCACCACTGTGGAACCGCCCAGAAGAGGAACTTGGCTAGCCCCTGAGAGTTGGACGCTCAACTTATCCAATTTCGTGGCCTGTGCAGCGAAGGTGGACGCTTCCGCCATGTCCCCTGCGCTCCTGGCAGCCTCAGCCGCGGCTTTCGCGCCTGTGGCTCCAGCGTCGAGGAACTTGCCGGCCCCGCCCGTCGCGACGCCGACGACGTCCAGGGCGAGGGTGGTCCACGTCACGTCGGCGCCGGCGGCCTTAGCGAGGGCGTGACCGGCGAGTGCGGCAGCGCCCAGACCCAAGGAGAGAGTCGCCAGCGGACCGCCTACGAACGGAATCCCTGAGGTGATGAAGGCCGCAGCCCCGAGGACCGTACTAGCGGTGGATAGGAAGTTCGAGATTTCGTTGATCGCATCGGCGTTGTCTTGGATGTACTTCCAGATGTCGGCCGCGAGGTCTTCGATGCCATCGACGATGGCGTCGAGGGCTTTGCCGAGACGTTCGAAGAAGCCCTCTTCGGGTGCGTCGCGGCTGGCGTCGTTGAGGGCGCGTGCGGCGAGTTCGACGAGTTCGCGATGGCGCCGGGCCAGTGCTTCGGCCCGCTCGATGATTGCGTCGAGTTCGCTTTGCGCACGCCGGAGCCGGTCAAGTGCGGCGTCGAGGCGAGACTGTGCCGCCGCGAGTTGCGCCGAATCGGTATAGGTTCGATTCTCTTCGAGCAAGCCGGGGTCGTTTTGGGCGTTGTCCAGGTTCCGCTTTGCCGCACGGGCGAGGTCTTCGAGTTCTCGGCCGTTCCTTTGGAACGCGGAAAGGTCGTCGCTCCAATCCCCGAGCACCCGGCTCGCCTTGCGCATTGCCTCACCCGCGGTGTCGAGCTCGGCGGGTAGCTCGCCGACTTGACTCCGAAATGCTTCGGCAGCCGCGCCTCGCCAGATGCCGTAAGAATGGCCGGTCCCGCGAAGTGCGTCCTTCGCAGCCTCGAGTTTGGTCGCCACTTCGCCGAGTTCGGATGACAGACGCCCGACCACGACGGGGTTGCCGGGTGCCGGATCGAATCCCAGACATGGGTACGTGGGAGAGGCGATCGTGCCGTTGCCCCACACAGACAGAGGATTCGACGGCGATGGTTGAGTCATCGTCAGAACCCCAGATTCAGGCTCGAGCCCTGTATTGGGTTCGACATCGGGGGCGGACCGGAATCTGGGCCGGCGTTCGCATCGGTATTCGTCGATGCAGTCCCGGGGTCGGGAACGCAGTTGTTGACCGTATTAAGCGCTTCCGCGTTGAGTTGCTCGTGAACCGCGTAGAGGTCGCGCGTGGCCTCTAGACCGGTGACCATCGCCCCAGTCGACTTGGCGATCCGTTCGATTCCGTACTTCCACCGGTCACGGAAGTTCGAGGCAGCCCGGTCGAGATCTGAACCGCCCAGATCGCTGCTCTCAGCGTCGGCCAGCCTGTTGTTGGCCGCGGTCATTTCGGTGGCTGCGGTGTCCAGCGTGCTGATCAGCCCACCGAACGCCTCGACATCCAGATACAGATCCCCCGGCAAGACTTCCCCCATTCGCAGTTGACCAAGGCACGCTACAACATCGACCAGCCAGTTGAGACAGGCAGGAGACGTCGTGGCTCGCAGCCGCAGGTAGTCGTCCGAGAGCTAGAGCGGAAATGTTCTAGCCGACGTATGCGTTGAGCGTGTCCCTCAAGTCGGTGAGAACTGCGTGCGCCGCGACGAGTCCGTTGCCGGTCCAGATGGCGTCATCGACGGCGAAGACTCGGCCGTCTTCGGCTGCCCCGAGGTTTTCCCAGTCCTGTCCGTCCATGACGTCCTCGGCGTGAGCCTTGCTTTGGTCGTCGAGGATGACATAGATGAGATCGCCCTCCGCCTTGTCGAGGTCGTCGCTGGGAACGGTAGCGGTGGCCGACCCCTCCAGATTTTGGTACGCCGGTCGGCGCACGCCCGCGTCGGCGAGTACTTGACCCGCGAAGCTCGCAGGGCCCTGGATGTAGAGGTTGTCGGTATCGAATCGCACGACCGACGCTTGCGTCTGGGACGAGTCGATATCGACTCCGAGTTGGGCCGCGTCCTGCTGATATTGCTCGAGCTGCGCGCTGGCGGCGTCGGCGCGTCCGAGAGCGTTGCCGGCTAGAAGGAACTGTGTCTTCCAGAACACGGGATCCGACCCGACGTAGACGGTCGGTGCCACTGCGCTGAACTCGGCGTAGGCGTCGTCCCCGGAAGGGCTCGATCCGAGAATCAGATCCGGGGTTGCCTGCGCGACCAGGTCGACGTTCGGGTTGTCGGCCGGGCCGATGCTCGGAATGTTCGCAATGCCGGTGCCCAGATAGTTGGGTTGCGATGAGTCCCCGTCGCCGACCGCGGCCCCGACGACACGCTCCCACAGCCCGAGCGAGCACACAGCGTCCAGGGCTGCGGTATCGAGCACCACGATGCGTTGGGGATCGGACGGCACCTCACTCTCACCGGCGGTGTGCACTACTTGGTGCGTGCCGCTCGAGTCGAGCGCGGCGTCCACCGGCGTCGGTGTCGCGCAGGCGGCGGTGGTATCCCGATCGATTCCCACCACCCCGGCGCCTGCGATGTTCGTGGTCGTCCGGATGATCGTGCTCGCGTCGTCGGACGGCTGGGAACAACCGGCGAGCACGACGGCGGTGACGGCGACGAGACCGGTGAAGGCGCGTCGAGCCGTCGAAACTGTGGCGAGGGGCAATTCAGCAGCTTCCTGTGTGTGCGGGCGCGTTCAGGTTAACTGCTGCGGTTGTCCGTACCGAAGGCATCCGGCCCGACACTCGGCAGCGGATAACGGGTGGTCTGATTCTCGGTGATCGCGCCCGATGCACCGGACCCCACCGTGCACCGCGTACTTTGGGCGGATAACTGCAGGTCATGGACATTCCCGCACGCGTTGAGCCCAGGTAAGTACGACACTGGGTAGGACCGAGTCGGCGTCCTCGCAGCACACGGTCTACGATTCGATGAGCGCAAGCCAGAGACCGTTCGCCTCGCAGCCGAGGCCGGACGCGCATTCAGGAGGATTAGTGACTGCCGTAGCGCCCCAGCCAGTCCCCGAGATAGCTGCAGCCAGGCCTTACCCGCCGCGGCAGGGACCCAAGGGCTCGTATATCTACAAGATGATTACGACCACCGACCCAAAGGTGCTCGGAATCATGTACATGGCGACCTCGATCGCCTTCTTCCTCATCGGCGGGGTCATGGCCCTGCTGATGCGCGCCGAGCTCGCTGTGCCAGGCATGCAGTTCTTGTCGAACGAACAGTACAACCAGCTGTTCACCATGCACGGCACAATCATGCTGCTGATGTACGCGACGCCGATCGTGTTCGGATTCGCCAACTACATCCTGCCTCTGCAGATCGGTGCCCCCGACGTCGCGTTTCCGCGACTCAACGCGTTCAGCTACTGGTTGTACCTGTTCGGTGCGATCATCGCGACCGCTGGATTCATCACCCCAGGTGGCGCGGCCGACTTCGGCTGGACCGCATACACACCCCTGACGAGCGCGCTGCACTCTCCGGGCGTGGGCGCCGACCTGTGGATCCTGGGCCTCGGCGTCGCCGGCCTCGGCACCATCCTCGGTGGTGTCAACATGATCACCACGGTCATCTGCTTGCGTGCCCCCGGTATGACGATGTTCCGGATGCCGATCTTCACGTGGAACATCTTCATCACCAGCATCCTGATTCTGCTGGCGTTCCCGCTGCTGACCGCCGCTTTCTTCGGTCTGTGGGCCGACCGGCATCTCGGTGCCCACATCTTCGACCCGGCCACTGGCGGCGTGCTGCTGTGGCAGCACCTGTTCTGGTTCTTCGGCCACCCAGAGGTGTACATCATCGCCTTGCCGTTCTTCGGCATCGTCTCGGAGATCTTCCCGGTCTTCAGCCGTAAGCCCGTGTTCGGATACACCGGCCTGGTCTACGCAACCCTCGCCATTGCGGCGCTGTCGATCGCGGTGTGGGCACACCACATGTACGCCACCGGCGCCATCTTGCTGCCGTACTTCTCGTTCATGACGTTCCTGATTGCCGTGCCGACGGGTGTGAAGATCTTCAACTGGATCGGCACCATGTGGAAAGGCCAGTTGACGTTCGAATCGCCGATGCTGTTCTCGGTCGGCTTCCTGGTCACCTTCCTCTTCGGTGGTCTGTCCGGTGTCATCTTGGCGAGCCCGCCGCTCGACTTCCACCTCACCGACACCTACTTCGTTGTCGCTCACTTCCACTACGTGGTCTTCGGCACCGTCGTGTTCGCTACCTATGCGGGCATCTACTTCTGGTTCCCGAAGATGACTGGCCGCATGATGGACGAGCGTCTGGCCAAGTGGCACTTCTGGACGACCTTCATCGGTTTCCACGGCACGTTCCTCGTTCAGCACTGGCTGGGCAATGAAGGTATGCCGCGCCGCTACGCCGACTACCTGCCCTCCGACGGCTTCACGTTCCTGAACTCGCTCTCGACCGTGTTTGCGTTCGTCCTCGGCGCCTCCACGCTGCCGTTCATCTGGAACGTCTTCAAGAGCTACCGGTACGGCCAGGTGGTGACCGTTGACGACCCGTGGGGCTACGGCAATTCCCTCGAGTGGGCCACCAGTTGCCCGCCGCCGCGCCACAACTTCACCGAGCTGCCGCGTATCCGCTCCGAGCGCCCGGCGTTCGAACTGCACTACCCGCACATGATCGAGCGGATGAAGGCAGAAGCGCACGTCGGCCCGGGTCACGGTGGTAAGCAGGCCAGCACCGTGCTCGAGAAGGAGCGCACCGAGTCGCTGACTACCGGCGACGAAGAGGGGCGCGGAACCGACTCCGGCCGCTGACCCGAGAACGACCCGGAAGGCCCCGCTCCAACATTGGGCGGGGCCTTTCCCTTGGCACAATAGGTAGCGGACCAGCCCTGTGAGCAAAAACGATCGGAGTTCTTTGGTGGGTGCAGTCGACACCACTGTTCTGGTGACGGTGACCGGGCCCGACCGGCCCGGCGTCACCTCGGTACTCTTTGCGGCGCTGTCCCGCCATAACGTGAGCCTCCTCGACGTGGAGCAAGTGGTGATACGGGGCCGTCTCACCCTCGGAGTCCTGGTGGCCTGCCCCGAGGACGGGGAGGCCCTACACGAGGAACTCGAAGAGGCGATGGCCACCGTCGGGATGACAGTCGACGTAGAGATCGGGGCGAATCCGGGCCGGCGGCCGCTGTCCAGCCACGCAGTGGTCGTCCTGGGCAGTCCGGTGTCCGCTCGTGCGATGCGCACGGTGGCACGTGAGATGGCCGCACTCGGCGTCAACATCGACTCCATCCGCGGTGTCGCCGACTACCCGGTGACCGGTCTCGAACTCCTCGTCACTGCTCCCGACTCGGCTGAGGCCGACAAGAGCCTGCGAACCGTGTTGGCCGAGGTGGCCGCTCGCGAGAACGTCGATATCGCTGTCGAGCGCGGGGGACTGGCTCGTCGGGCCAAGCGGCTCATTGTGTTCGACGTCGATTCCACCCTGGTCCAGGGCGAGGTCATCGAGATGCTCGCCGCCTGCGCGGGTGTGGAGGACGAGGTCCGTGCGGTAACGGACGCGGCGATGCGGGGTGAGATCGACTTCGCCGAATCATTGCACCAGCGGGTCGCCACACTTGCGGGCCTGGACGCCTCCGTCGTCGATGAGGTTGCCGATGGCCTCGAGCTGATGCCGGGGGCACGGACCACTATCCGCACGCTGCGCAGGCTGGGCTTTCGGTGCGGTGTGGTGTCGGGTGGCTTCCGGCAGGTCATCGAGGGCTTGGCCCACGAACTCGAACTCGACTTCGTGCAGGCCAACACGCTCGAGATCGTGGACGGCAAGCTCACCGGACGGGTAGTCGGTGACGTAGTCGACCGAGCCGCGAAGGCCACGGCGCTGCGTGACTTCGCGAGCCAGGTCGGAGTTCCGATGGATCAGACTGTGGCGGTAGGTGACGGTGCCAACGACATCGACATGCTGAACGCCGCAGGTCTGGGAATCGCGTTCAACGCGAAGCCTGCGCTGCGGGAGGTTGCGGACACTGCGCTATCGCATCCCTTCCTCGACGCAGTGCTGTTCATACTCGGTGTCACTCGCAATGAGGTCGAGGCTGCGGATGCGGTGGACGGTCTGGTCAGGCGAGTTCCGCTGTCATGACCGAATCGCGTTGCGATGCGTTCCCCGATGGGTCCGGTGTGGACGGCCAGTGGGAGGCCCGTCACGCTGTTCTCGCGGCCGGATACGGCGGCAGGCCCGACCCGAATGATCCGGCGCGGATTCTCTCGATGCCGATCGTGCTGCACATTCCCAAGGCCGAGCCCCCGCCCCGTAGTGCGCTTCTCGAGGCCGCCGCCGCCGCGGTGGCGGCGCTGTGTCTCGATCCCCGTGTCGGAGTGGACGAGGAAGGTGTGCCCGGACCTTGGCACGAGGACTTCCTTGCCTGGGTCAGCTCACGCATGCGCAAGGTGTCCCGGAGGGCTCGCGGAGCGGGGTGGCGGGCCGCGCAGGAAGTGGACGGGATCACCGTCGACAGTGGCGGTGCGCAGGCACGCGTCCTGGTGCCCGGTCAGGTCGGCGCACTCGATCCCCGCATAAAGAAGCTGCAGGTCGAGGGCACCGACTTCGATCACGATGATCCCGGGGAGATTCCGGACGGTGTTCCGGTGCTGTGGACCAACTCCGCTCTCGATATGACGGTGGGAAAGGCGGCCGCGCAGGTCGGTCACGCTTCGATGCTGCTCTTGGGCGCAATGAGCACCGAACGGGCACGCAGGTGGGCGACCGACGGATATCGATGTGCCGTGCGTGACGCGGACCCCCGATCCTGGCAGGCTCTGATGCTGGAGGTTGCGCAGGGTAGGGCGATCGCTGTCCGCGACGCGGGCTTCACCGAGGTGGCTCCCGGTTCGATGACCGTCATCGCCTGCCCCTGATCTGGGTTCGCGACTGGTCGGCTTGTGGCTGAGGCAGGCATAGGAGTCCGTCCACAGTCCAGTGCCTGCGTTCTGGCTATGGGCCGCACCGCGCTCGCGCACGACACTGGCGTTCATGCTTGCTCGACGCTTGATCGCGCTGTTCGGTGGACTGTGGCTGTACGGCTTCTCGATGGCCCTCATGGTCGCGGCGGGGCTGGGCTTGTCCCCCTGGGATGTGTTCCACCAGGGGGTTGCGGGTCGTACGCCGCTGAGTATCGGAGCGGTCATCGTTCTGGCTGGTGTCGGAGTCCTCCTGCTGTGGATCCCCATCCGCCAGAAGCCGGGGTTCGGCACGATCGCCAATGTGTTGGTGATCGGCGTCTCGGTGGACGTGTCTCTCGCGTTCCTCGAGCCCCCGGACTCCCTGGTGGTGAGGACCGCCATGATGCTCGCCGGAGTGGTCCTCAACGCTCTCGCGACAGCGCTCTACATCGGTGCCGGGATGGGGCCCGGGCCGAGAGACGGTCTCATGACCGGACTGGTGGCACGAACCGGCCTGTCGGTGCGGTCAATTCGCACGTCGATCGAGATCACGGTTCTCGCCGTCGGCTGGCTGCTCGGCGGCACGGTCGGGCTGGGGACACTCGTCTACGCCTTCGGGATCGGCCCGCTGATCCAGTTGATGATGCGATTCGGCAGTATCTACCCGACGGCGCGGAAGACGAGCAACGTCGGCCCGGACAATGCGATCGTCGAGTCCCCCGAAATGGGTCCGCCTGGAGTCGGCGCGCCGTCGGGTGACGTCGAGTCGAACTCGGTGAGCAACAGTCCGTAGAACCATTCAGGACACCCGAGTGTGACGTGGGCGGGTCCGCCGGAGTGGAAGACGAGCAGCCGGCTGTCGTCGGTGAGCGCCGACCCGTCCTCGGTGTGGGAGCGGCAATCGGATCCGTCGATCCACGCCTGAAGGGTCCGGCGGGACTCGTCGTGCCATCCGTGATCATCCATCTCCCTACCGTCCGCACCGAACCAGACGAGGTCAGGACGCCCGGTGGGCGTGTGTCTGCCCGAGAAGAACTCCGGCTGACGGAGGGCGGGGGCTGCGCGACGGAGAAAGAGGGCGCGGCTCACGAACGCCGTCAGAGTCTCGTCCCGGGTGTCCCAGTCGAGTGGCCACGCATCCCCGCTCGCGGTGTGCTCCGGCACGCAGTAGGCGTTGTTGTTTCCGCCCAGGGTATGACCGAACTCGTCGCCGGAGGTGAGCATTGGGGTTCCGGTCGACAGGGTCAGCGTGGCGAGCAGGGCTCGGACGTGCCGCGAACGGGCGGCGATGATCGCCGGGTCCTTGGTCGGTCCTTCCACGCCGTGGTTGACGGAGTCGTTGTGATCGGCGCCGTCCCGGTCACCGTCGCCGTTCGCCTCGTTGTGTTTGCGTGAGTACGAGACGAGGTCGGCGGCGGTGAATCCGTCGTGCGCGGTGACGAAATTGATCGATGCCCACGGTCGCCGTGCGGCGAAGAGATCCTCGGATCCCGCAATGCGCGAAGCGAGGTCGCGCACACCGGTGTCGCCGTTCCAAAACCGGCGAACGGTATTGCGGTACTGATCGTTCCACTCGGACCACTGAGCTTCGAAGTCACCGACGTGGTAGCCGTGGGGAGTGGCGTCCCACGGTTCGGCAATCAACTTGCAGCGCGAAAGGACAGGATCCTGGGTGATCGAGGAGAAGACCGGGGCGCGAGGATCGAAGTCCCCTCCACCGGGTCGCCCCAGGGCGGAGGCGAGATCGAAGCGGAAGCCGTCGACACCCATGTCCTGAGCCCAGTAGCGCAAACTGTCTCCGATCATCCGGACGGCGATCGGGGAGTACGCGTCGATGGTATTCCCGCAGCCGGTGAGGTCGATGTCGCGCCCTGCGGTGTCGAGGAGGTAGTAGCCGGGGGCGTCGAGTCCGCGCCAGCTGACACTGATGCCACCGACGTCCTGCTCACAGGTGTGGTTGTAGACGACATCGAGAATTACCTCGATTCCGGCGGCGTGTAGTGCGTCGACCATGAAGCGGAACTCCGCAATCTCTGCACCCGGTTCCACCGCATAGCCGGGGTGCGGGGCGAAGAAACCAGCAGTGGAATAACCCCAATGGTTGCGCATACCGCGTAAGCGCACGGTCGCCTCGGTGAGGTACGCCTGGACGGGCAGCAGTTCGACCGCGGTCACGCCGAGCCGGACAAGATGACCGATGACGGCGGGCTCGGCGAGACCGAGATATGTGCCGCGGTATCGGGACGGCACGTCGGGGTGACGGGCAGTGAACGATCCCACGTGTAGTTCGTAGACAACGGTTTCCTCCCACGGTCTTTCGATCCGCGGTCCGGATGTCGGGGTGGTCTCGGCGGTCACCACCGACAGCGGCGTGTGCCCGAGGCTGTCGCGGCGGGAGGGGTCACCGAACGGGTCGCCTGTGTGGGAGACCAGAGCTTCGTGGTCGCCCAGTTTGCCGGTCATCCGCCTCGCCCAGGGATCGATCAGCAATTTCGCCGGATTGAATCGGAAACCGTTCGTAGGATCCCAGGGTCCGTGTGCCCGATAGCCGTACTCCTGCTCCGCGCCTACGCCCGCGACGACACCGTGCCAGATGCCGTAGGTGCGTTCCGTCAGATCGATGCGGGTCTCTTCTCCGGCTCGAGAAATCAGGCACACCTGTACCAGTTCTGCATCCGGAGCGTGGACCGCGAACCGCGTACCTTCATCGGTCACCTGTGCTCCCAGGCGAAACGGAGATCCGGGCAGTCGCAGGCTCGGCGGGGCCGGTGGGTCCTCGCGGGCGTGCGAATCGGTGTGAGACGGCACGTAACCGATCCTGCCGTGAATGCTTGGAAGATGTGCGGGAAGATGGGTGGCGTGCATGAACCTGATCCCGATCTCCTCATCGAATTCGAAGATGTTCATCTCAGTCGCGGCGGTAATACGCTCGTCGGCCCGGTTACCTGGAATGTGGAACTCGACGAGCGGTGGGTTGTGCTCGGACCGAACGGAGCGGGCAAGACGTCATTGCTGCGCATCGCGGCCGCCGAACTGCATCCCACCAGTGGTCGCGCCAACGTCCTCGGTGAACGACTCGGCCGCGTCGACATCAGCGAACTACGTCCGCGGATCGGACTGTCTTCGTCGGCGTTGGCCAATCGGGTACCCGGAGACGAGGTCGTGAGTGATCTCGTCGTCTCGGCCGGATATGCCGTACTCGGGCGCTGGCGTGAGCGCTACGACGCCATGGACACCGGCCGCGCGTTCGAAATGCTCGAAAGCCTCGGCGTCGACCATCTCGCCACCCGCACATACGGCACGCTCTCCGAAGGTGAGCGCAAACGTGTGTTGATCGCCCGTGCTCTGATGACCGACCCGGAATTGTTGCTGCTCGACGAACCCGCCGCCGGCCTCGACTTGGGCGGACGCGAGGAACTGGTCGCACGCCTGACGGACCTTGCAGCGGATCCGGACGCTCCGGCCACGATCCTCATCACCCACCACGTCGAGGAGATTCCGCCGGGCTTCACCCACGCGCTACTGCTCAACGAGGGACGGGTGGTCTCGCAGGGATTACTGGATGAGGTCATCACGGCCGACAACTTGAGTGAGGCGTTCGGTCAACCCATGAGCCTCGACAAGGTAGACGGCCGATTCTTTGCTCGCCGCGCTCTCGTTCCGGCAGTCAGCCGAGCCTGAATGCTGTGCGGTCCCCGTTACAGCGGGGCCTGTTGGAGACGACCGTCACCTCTGGCGTAGGTTCGAGATTCATGGTCTCGAATCACGAGCGAGCGCCCCGGGTGCACCCCGAGGTGCCGGCGAAGGACGCGTCCACGGTCATCTTGATCCGTGATGCCGCCGCCGGCGCCGGAACTTCCGGTATCGAGGTGTTCCTGCTGCGACGCGTCCAGGGGATGGCGTTCGCCGGTGGCATGACGGTGTTTCCGGGCGGGGGGGTCGATCCTTCGGATGCCCACGCCGACTTCCGCTGGGCAGGCCCGTCCGTCGAGTGGTGGGCGCAGCGGTTCTCTACCGATGCAGCACTTGCGAAGGCTCTCGTGTGCGCCGCGGTGCGAGAGACATTCGAGGAGTGCGGCGTCCTCCTTGCCGGACCGAGCACGGATACGGTGGTCGAGGACACGTCGGAGTACACCGAGGCGCGTGTTCGACTCGAGAAGCGCGAACTGTCGTTCAGCGACTTCCTAGATGCAGAGAACCTTGTTCTGCGCGCCGATCTCTTGCGACCCTGGGCCAACTGGATCACGCCGATCGGTGAGCGGCGGCGATACGACACCCGCTTCTTCGTTGCGGCAGCCCCGAGGGGTCAAGTCGCCGACGGTGCGACGTCCGAGGCGGAGGAAGTTGTGTGGCAGAGCCCGGTCGACGCTCTCGCGCGCTGGCGCGCGGGTGGCAGCATTTTGCTGCCGCCTACCTGGAGCCAGCTCGAGGCACTGGGCGCCTTCGGGTCGGTCGCGGAGGTGCTCGCCGCG
Source organism: Rhodococcus sp. WMMA185 (assembly GCF_001767395.1). Lineage (NCBI taxonomy): Bacteria > Bacillati > Actinomycetota > Actinomycetes > Mycobacteriales > Nocardiaceae > Rhodococcus > Rhodococcus sp. WMMA185. The sequence continues at coordinate 1,155,466 of NZ_CP017014.1, forward strand.
GAACCGGAGATCCCGGCCATCCTGCCGACACTGATCACCGACGAGGAACCGATCCGGGTCGAGTTCCCGGGGCAGGAGGGCTATTACCAAGCCGGCCCACATCCCTGGTCGGCCCGCGAAACCGCGCCGAAGGCAGGCAAGTAACCTCTCCGTCATGGCTGAGTTCGTCACCCTCGAGGTATCCGAAGGCATCGGCACGATCCGGCTCGCGCGGCCCCCGATGAACGCGCTGAATCGTCAGGTTCAACAGGAGTTGCGGGCGGCAGTGCGGGAGGCGACGGTCAACTCCGACGTCAAGGCCGTCATCGTCTACGGCGGCGAGAAGGTCTTCGCCGCCGGTGCGGACGTCAAGGAGATGGCCGAGATGGATTTCGGCCGCATGAGCGACGTGATCGGGGATCTGCAGGCCGACCTTGCGGCGGTGTCCGAGATCCCGAAACCCACCGTCGCCGCCATCACCGGCTATGCCCTCGGGGGCGGTCTCGAGGTCGCACTATCGGCAGATCGGCGCATCGCGGGAGACAACGCCAAGCTCGGCGTGCCTGAGATCCTGCTCGGTATCATCCCCGGCGGCGGTGGAACTCAGCGTCTGGCACGGCTGATCGGGCCTTCGAAGGCCAAGGATCTGGTGTTCACCGGCAGGTTCGTCGACGCCGAGGAGGCCTTGGCGATCGGGTTGATCGACGAGATCGTGGCACCGGACGATGTGTACGAGGCGGCGCGCAAGTGGGCCTCGCAGTTCACCAAAGGCGCCGGTCGCGCTCTGGCTGCTGCAAAGGCCGCCATCGACCGTGGGCTCGAGGTCGACCTGAACAGCGGCTTGGCGGTCGAGCGGCAACTGTTTTCCTCGCTGTTCGCTACCAGGGACCGTACGATCGGGATGGAATCGTTCATGGAGAACGGCCCAGGTAAGGCTCAGTTCACCGGCGAGTAGTCTCGAGACCCGGAAAACTAGAACCTGTTCAACATTACTACCGAGTAGGATTTGCCGCATGACTGCAAGCCCCCATGACGACCCAGCTCCAAACCCGCACGCCACCGCCGAAGAGGTAGAGGCGGCGCTGAAGGACACCAAGCTTGCCCAGGTCCTCTATCACGACTGGGAAGCCGAAACGTACGACGAGAAGTGGTCGATCTCGTACGACGAGAGGTGCATCGACTATGCGCGCGGGCGTTTCGACGCCGTCGCGGGTGAGCAGCCTCTGCCCTATGAGCGGGCGCTCGAACTGGGTTGCGGTACCGGATTCTTCCTGCTCAACCTGATGCAGGGCGGTGTGGCGAAGACCGGTTCGGTCACCGACCTGTCTCCTGGCATGGTCAAGGTTGCGCTGCGTAACGCCGAGGGCCTGGGACTGCCCGTCGATGGTCGTGTTGCCGACGCCGAGACCATCCCGTACGACGACAACACCTTCGACCTTGTCGTGGGACACGCTGTCCTACATCACATTCCGGATGTGGAGCAGTCGCTGCGCGAAGTCCTGCGTGTCCTCAAGCCAGGCGGGCGCTTTCTGTTCGCCGGCGAGCCCACCACGATCGGCAACTTCTACGCTCGCTGGCTCGGTCGCGCAACCTGGGAAACCACCACGCGGATCACGAAGCTGCCCTTCCTCTCGGACTGGCGACGCCCACAGGCGGAGCTGGACGAGTCTTCGCGTGCGGCGGCGCTCGAGGCGGTTGTCGACCTGCACACGTTCGATCCGAGCGATCTCGAGTCCATCGCGAAATCTGCTGGTGCAGTTGAGGTTCACGCTGCAACCGAAGAGTTCGCGGCTGCTCTGCTCGGATGGCCGGTCCGCACGTTCGAGGCTGCAGTACCGTCCGAGAAGCTGGGTTGGGGCTGGGGCAGGTTCGCCTTCAACGGCTGGAAGACGCTCAGTTGGGTCGACGAGAAGGTTCTTCGCCACGTGGTGCCACGCAAGTTCTTCTACAACGTCATGATCACCGGTGTGAAGTCCGGCGACTGAATTGGGCTACGCCTTCACCGCCGAGGATGTGAGATTCCTGCAGAGCCCTGACGGGGCAGCTGCTCTCTTGGAGGTGGATGGCTGCGCACTGAATGCGTCTACGCGCCTGGCCGATATCGGTCGGGCGCGTAGACGTTTCGGATCGAACGCGGCGGTGCTGGCGGAGACGGTGATGCTGCGTCGCAAGGCCGCGGCCAAGCTACCGGGCACCGAGGGGTGGTTCTTCACCGACGACGCACTGCAGCAGTCGACGCCAGGCGCGGTGGCCGCGCATCGCGCTCAGCGCCTTCGGGGCCGGAACGTCCACGACGTCACCTGCTCTATCGGTGCGGAGCTCAATGCCGCTGCCCGAACGGCCGCGACCGTGATCGGAAGCGATATCGACCCGGTCCGCCTCCTGATGGCTCGACACAATGTTCCGGCGGCGACCGTTCTCCGAGCCGACGCACTTGTCCCGTGCACCCGCGATACCGTCGTGCTCGCCGATCCCGCGCGGCGATCCGGTGGCAGGCGAACGTACGATCCGGCGGCGCTCGAGCCACCACTGCCCGACTTGCTCGACGCGTACGCCGGCCGTGAGCTGGCGGTGAAATGCGCTCCGGGTCTCGATTTCGACCGGCTCGGCTGGGACGGCGAAATAGAGGTGGTCTCGCTCGACGGTGGTGTGCGTGAAGCGTGTCTGTGGTCGCCGGGACTGTCCGGGGCCGGTGTCACCAGGAGGGCGAGCGTGCTCGCCTCAAATGGTTCGGTGTGGACGGTGACCGATGCCGAAGCCGACGAGATCCCCGAGCGCCCCCCGGGGCGATGGATCGTCGATCCCGACGGTGCCGTGGTCCGCGCGGGCCTGGTGCGTCACTACGCGGCACGGCATGGCCTGTGGCAACTGGACCCCCGGATCGCATACCTCACAGGAGATTCCGTTCCCGAGGGCGCGCGGGGGTTTCGCATTCTCGACCGCGTCAAGTATTCGGAGAAGTCGCTGCGCCAGGAGCTGACGCGCCGCGACTGCGGCGTCGTGGAGATTCTCGTGCGCGGTGTGGACGTCGACCCCGCAGCCTTGCGGCCGCGATTGAAGCTGCGCGGAAGTCGTTCGCTCAGCGTGGTGATCACGCGGATCGGGCGCGCCGGGGTCGCCTTTATTTGCGAATCGCCGCCCGTGTAGTACCCGCGGGTCAGCGGAAGACGAACAGTTCCCCGATCAGGGTTGGAGTGAGCACTTCACCCTCGGGTCCGATCGACGTACCGACCGTGAATCCGAGCGCCCCGGGCAGAGTGTCCTGGTCGACGATCTCGCCGGTCTGTGTGTCGAATGTGACCATTGCCAGCCCGTCTGTGCCCTCGCGGACCACCGCGTAGCCCGTCGAACCGACGGTCTGTGCGGGAACCCCCAACTGCAGCAGATCGCTGTGTTCCCAGAGGAGTTCGGCGTGGTCACCCTCGTCTTGCAGGGCGAGAAGGTGGCCGCTCGCACCGCCGGCCGGAATGATCAAACCGTCCGCGGTCACCGAGGAGCTGCCTGCTGAGGCGAATCCGATGTCGTAGTTCCACTTCGGCTCGCCGGTCTCCGTATCGAGGGCCCACAGTTTTCCCTCGTTGTCGTTGGCGTAGACGACCGAATTGTCGCCGGACAGAGTCGGGCTCGATGCGCTCCCGCCCGGAAGTGCGTCGGTGGACCATTCCTGTGTGATCGTCGGGTTGTCGCCACCGGAGTACTTCATCGCCACGAGTTCCGCCTCCGGAGCATCTGGTGGGAAGAACGTGAAGTAGAACTTGCCGGTTTCGAGGTCGATCGCAGGCATGTTGGCTACAGGGCAGTCGGGAGAGCCGAAGAAGCAACTGTCGAGACCCTGATCGTCGGGAATGATGGCGACGTTCGCGCCCTCGGTGAACGAGGGCGGTGGGATCAGGTCGTACGGCGCCACGACCTTCTCCCCGGTCTGTCTGTCCACGACGTTGATCTGCCCGAGCTGAGTGATGAACAGGACGTTTCCGTCTCCGGTGAACTGCGCTGACAGCGGTGTCCCGACCACCGGTGTGCGCCAGCGCAGCTGGCCGTACTCGTTGAACGAGTTGATGGCACCGTTCTCGCCGACGTAGACGTTGGCGGCGGCGTCCACGATGGGTGTGGAGGCCCTGACGCCGGGCCCGAGTTCGCGGCACCAGCGTTTCCGGCCGCTTTCCATCTGGAAGGAGAAGAGATTGCAGCCCTTCTCGGTGTTTGCCGTGAGGAAAATCTGGCCGCTGGCGGCCACTGATGCGTAGTTCGCCACCGGTCCACCGATCGGGCGCGTCCAGGCGAGGGAGATGTCTCGGGAGCCGGTGACCGGGCTGGTGTCGCTATTGCGGGCATCGGAATGCATACCGGGCCATCCCCCCGCCGAGAAGATGTCTTCGACCTGCGTTCCACTACTACAGGCGCTGATCAGGACAGCCGAGGTGGTCGCCAGCGCCAGCAGTGACGAACGTAGGACTCGCCGCATTTGATCTCCTCGTCTTCGATGGCGCTCGGATCAGAGACTATCGCCCTCGCCGGTCCGCGCGGTGGTTGCACCCCGGGGAACTCGAACTCCGGGTACACCTGCGCGTGTGGCCGCGGGGTGATAAGTAGGCTGGCGGGCTATGACAACCATGTGGGGCGCACCCCTGCGTACGAGGTGGCGGGGATCCCGCAAGGGCGACAGCGAGCAGGCCCGCTTCCTTACGCTCGCCTCGCTCCGGTGGGTGCTGGCGAACAAGGCATATACCCCCTGGTACCTGACGCGGTACTACCGGCTGGCAAAGTTCAAGCTCGCGAACCCGCACGTGATCCTGCGCGGAATGGTCTTCCTGGGGAAGGGAGTGGAGATCCACTCGACTCCCGAACTCTCCCGGCTCGAGATCGGACGTTGGGTGCACATCGGCGACGGCAATGCGATCCGCTGTCACGAGGGTTCGCTGCGTATCGGGGACAAGGTGGTGTTCGGCAAGGACAACGTCGTGAACGCGTACCTCGACATCGAGATCGGTGCGTCGACACTGGTCGCAGACTGGTGCTACATCACCGACTTCGATCACCGCATGGACGACGTGAACGTCCCGATCAAGGATCAGGGCATCGTAAAAGGTCCGGTTCGCATCGGTCCCGACAACTGGGTTGCGGCGAAGGTCACTGTCCTGCGAAATACGAGGGTGGGCCGCGGTTGTGTTCTCGGCGCACACGCCGTCGTCAAGGGCGATATTCCGGACTTCAGCATCGCTGTCGGATCGCCCGCCAAGGCAGTGAAGAACCGCAAGGCGGAATGGGAGGCTGGGGCGGCCGAGCGGGCGAAGTACATTGCCGCACTCGAGGACATCGCACGCAAGAAAGCCGCCAAGGACACCTGAGGGAGGGATCAGCGTCCGGCAACGGACGCGACGGGTCAGCGTCCGGGAAGCGGACGCTCGGGAATCTCCGGCCTGGCTAGTGGGTGCCTGACCCGGCGCTTCGCCGCCGTGTAGACCTGAACGGTCTCGTCGGCGACCTTGTGCCAGTCGAAGTCCGCGGTGAGGCGGTCACGCGCGGCCACGGCGCGCTGCTGCGTCGCGGCCGGGTCGTCGAGGGTTTCGCGCACGGCGGACGTGAGTCCGGCGACGTCGCCCGGCTGAAACGACATGCCCGTCTCCCCGTCGACCACCGCTTCGCCGAGGCCGCCCGCCGTGGACGCGACCAGCGGTGTTCCGGCGGCGGCGGCTTCGAGCGCGATGATGCCGAACGGTTCGTACCGGCTGGGCAGGACGATGGCGTCGGCGCCGTGCAGCCAGCCGAGCAGTTCGATGTGGTCGAGGTTGCCGAGAAAGTTCACCGAGCGCGCGACTCGATGGGTGCGGGCCAGTTGCCGAAGCCAATCGAACTGGGTGCCCTCGCCGGCAATCGACAGAGTTGTGCCCGGGTGGCTGCGGCGAATACGGGGGAGCGCGGCAATCGCGTCTTGGATCCCCTTTTCGTATTCGAGACGCCCCACAAAGAGCAGACGCGGCGGCCCCGAGCGTGGCGCACGTTCACGAAAGTTCCATGCGGTGAGGTCGATTCCGTTGCGGATCACCGTGATCGGCGGCAACTGTGGCCCGTACAGGGTGGTCACTTCGTCCTGCATGGATGCCGAACATGTGATGAGCGCATCGGATTCGTTGGCCAGCCACCACTCCACCGAATGCACCTGGCGGTTGATCCGACCGGACACCCAGCCGCTGTGGCGGCCGGCTTCGGTGGCATGCAAAGTGGAAACCAATGGTACGTCGTAGAATTCGGCCAGCGCGATGGCAGGATGTGCGACCAGCCAGTCGTGCGCATGCACGACGTCCGGCTGCCAGCCCTCGCCGATGCCTGGCTTGTGAAGTGCGACGCCCGCGCGCACCATGGCATGCCCCATTGCCAGGGTCCATGCCAGCATGTCCTCACCGAACACGAAGTGCGCCGGATCTTCGGCGACAGCGACGACGAGGACCCCCTCCTCGATGTGGGTGACCGTCGGGTGGGTGGATGCGTCAGTGCCGGAAGGCCGGCGGGACAGCACCACGACTTCGTGGCCGGCGGCAGCGAGTTCGGCGGCGAGGTGGTGCACATGACGGCCGAGGCCGCCGACCACCACCGGGGGGTACTCCCATGACACGATCAGGATCTTCACTTGGGTCCTCCGGTGGTTTCGTCGGCAGTGAACTCGGCGGCAGGTAGACGACGCGCATCGAGACCCGGGAACAGTCCGTCGGCCCGATTCCACCCCTCGGCCAGCCGGTACGCGGCTGCATCCTTGCCGGATGAAACGGCGTCGGCGATCTCGCGTGTGGCATGAGCGTGCTTGTGGGCCCGGTCGCGTGCGTATCCGGCCGCCGAATCCTTGCTGACCATGAAGGCCCAGTCGCTCGACACCGTCATGAGTGCCTCTCGCAATAGCTGATCGTTGACTCGGTTGCGAAGTTCGGGCCGACCCGGCACCGATGCGGTCCCTCGAGCCTTGTCGACCGTGTCCATAGCCGTCCTGACCACTTCGGAATTGAGCTGAACGAGATCGGAGACCTGGTCGCCGGCCCACACCCGCCAGTCCTTGCCGGACCCCCAGGAAGAATTCTCGAGCGCAACGGGCTGGCCGACGAAGCCCTCTTGCCGGGCGTCGTCGAGGGTGCCGACTCGGACGCCGGCGGCGGGCAGTGCCCGCAGCAGCTTCTCGAGCCATTCCGGGCCCTCGTGCCACCAGTGCCCGAACAGTTCGGTATCGAACGCCGCGACGACGAGCGCGGGCCGCCCGATGCGCTCGGATTCCTCACGCAGTCTCCGTCTGACGGTGGCGACGAAATCGTCTACGTGTCGATCGACTGCCGCCGACGCGAGGACCGGGTCGTAGGGAGCCTTCTGTGCCGATTCGACCCGGCGGCCGGTGACCCGTGCCGGTTTGAGTCCGGTGGCGTGGTCGTAGGTGTGGAAGTCGCGGTACGAGCTGTGGCCGGGGTATCCCGATTTCGGCGACCACACGCGATAACTGACCTGCAGATCACGGCCGAACGCGACGACGTCCGATTCGCGGACTGGGCGCCCGAGCGAGGTGTCACCGCGCAGAGCCGGGCCGTCGACCATGAAGTGGGTGACACCGGCTTGCGCATACCCGGTCTCCATGCCCGGGGTGTACCCGCACTCGGGTCCCCAGATTCCGGTCGGAGTGTAGTTCCATCGGGCGTGGGCATCGGCGAGCCCTTCTCGCAGAGAGAACGCGCGCAGTCGTGGATCGAGCAACGGCTGGAACGGATGGGCCAGGGGACCTCCGAGCAGTTCGAATGCCTCGCGGTCGAGAAGGTCTCGCAGGACGGGAGAACCGCCGTGACGCCACCGCAACTCGAAATCTGCGAGTGCGGCAGCGGAGGCGCGGTGCTCGCGCGCGCCGAGGTCGCGGTGCGCTTCGTCGGGCATCCCCGCTGCCTCGTGTGCGCGGATCTGCCAGTTCCCGAGCCAGTGGTGCATCCCCGCCAAGCAGTGGGGATCATCGAGTTGCGCGGCAAGGACCGGCGTGATGCCGAGAGTCAGTAGATGGCTTCGCCCCTCATCGGCAAGTCGCCGCAGCATCGCGGTGAGGGGAAGGTACGACCCCGCCCATGATTGGTAGAGCCACTCCTCGCCCACGGGCCAGCGTCCGTGGTTGGCGAGCCAGGGCAGGTGTGAGTGCAGAACCAAGCAGAACATACCTGGTTCCAGATCCTGGCCCTCGCCCGTGCGATCGGTGAAATCGGTCACCGAACAGTGCCCTTCACGCCGACGGCCACCAGATCGAGGCTGGCGTCGATATCGTCCTCGAGCAGTGCGAAGTCGTCGGTGGTGATGCCCTCGACGTCGCGGGCCAACTCCTCTGGCCAGGGCTCCCCGGCAAGCGCGCGGTCGATTTGGGCGCCGATGAACGAACCACCGTGTTTGGCGTCGAGAGACTTCAGCCGCTCTCCGTGATGGACACCGGTCATGAGCGAGACCGTGAATCCAGCCTCCTCGAGGAGCGCGGTCAGCTCGGCGGCGTCGAGTTCGCGGGTATGGAAGGGATTGAGGGGTGTGTCACGGCCCGGCGAAAAGGTGATGCGATTGGGTGTGCTGATAAGCAGCTCGCCGCCGGGAGCGAGCACACGGAAGCATTCGCGCAAGAATTGAGCCTGGTCCCACAGGTGCTCGATGACCTGGAAATTGACGACGACATCGACGGCGGCGTCGGCGAGGGGAAGCTCAGCCAGGTTGCCGTGCAGCATCTCGACGCGAGGGTACCGCGCCCGGATGTGCTCGACTGCGGTGACGTCGTAGTCGAGACCGGTCACGTGCGCAGCCACATCGGCAATCATGTTGGCGCCGTAGCCTTCTCCTGCCCCGGCCTCGAGTATCCTGCGCCCCGCGCAGCGGGGAAGGAGATCGCGGTAAACCACCTCGTGCCGCCGGAACCAGTAGTTCTCCTCGGGGATACCCGGCACGGTTCGCTCACCAGTCAGGGGCAGTTGCTCGTTTCCGAGCGGGGGCAGCGGTGCGTCCTCGCGGTCGCCGACAAATGATTCGCTCACCGGTGGGAGGGTAGTGCCCCGGGCGAAATCGTTCACCAAGGTGGTCTACATCACACCGGCGAAACGCAGGTCGGACCGCTAAGGTGAACGAGGCTTTCCCGCATGTTACCGGTCGGTAACTTAACGTGGGGTAATCTTTTGCACAGCAATCGTGCGCGAGAGATCGGCCGGCGAGGGCTCGGCCCACGCGGAGCGCTTCACGATAACCACGCAAGAACACACAGGAGGTCGACGAAGACCCATGACGAACATCGTTGTTTTGATCAAGCAGGTCCCGGACACGTGGTCCGAGCGCAAGTTGACCGACGGTGACTACACGCTTGACCGCGAGGCCGCCGATGCCGTGCTCGACGAGATCAACGAGCGCGCCATCGAGGAAGCGCTGCTGATCAAGGAGGCTCAGGGCGGAGAGGTGACCGTTCTCTGCGCGGGCCCGGACCGCGCCACCGACGCCATCCGCAAGGCCCTGTCCATGGGTGCCGACAAGGCAGTGCACATCAACGACCCCGCCCTGCACGGTTCCGACGCGGTGCAGACCGCCTGGACTTTGGCCGCCGCACTCGGACAGATCACCTTCGAGAACGACGAGCCCGCCGACCTGGTCATCGCCGGCAACGAGGCCACCGACGGACGTGTCGGCGCGGTCCCGGCGATCATCGCCGAGTACCTCGGTATCCCGCAGCTCACCCAGATGCGCAAGCTGACGGTTGCCGACGGCGTCGTCACCGGTGAGCGCGAGACCGACGAAGGCGTCTTCGGACTCGAGGCGAACCTGCCGGCCATCGTCAGTGTCACCGAGAAGATCAACGAGCCCCGCTTCCCCTCCTTCAAGGGCATCATGGCCGCGAAGAAGAAGGAAGTTCTCGTGTACACGCTCGCCGAACTCGGCGTCGACCCGGAGACCGTCGGTGTCGCCAACGCGGGAACCACCGTCACCTCGTCCACCCCCAAGCCCCCGCGTACCGCTGGTGAGCGCGTCGTCGACGAGGGCGATGGCGGCAGCAAGATCGCCGCCTACCTCGTCGGCCAGAAGATCATCTGATCGCGCACCGCTACGGACCAGCAGAAACACACAGGGAGAGTTAGACATGGCAGAAGTACTGGTGCTCGTCGAGCACGCAGAGGGTGCATTGAAGAAGGTCAGCACCGAACTCATCACCGCTGCTCGCGCGCTCGGTGAGCCGGCCGCAGTGGTCACCGGTGCCGCCGGCACCGCGGACAAGCTGGCCGAGGGGCTCGCAGCCGCGGGTGCGGCGAAGATCTACGTCGCGGAGTCGGCCGACATCGAGAACTACTTGGTGACCCCGAAGGTCGACGTTCTCGCGTCGCTCGTCGAGTCGACCGCTCCGGCCGCAGTGATTACCGCAGCAAGCATCGAGGGCAAGGAGGTCTCCGGACGTCTTGCCGCCCGTATCGGCTCCGGCCTGCTCGTCGACGTCGTCGACGTCAACGCCGACGGCAGCGCTGTGCACTCCATCTTCGGTGGCGCTTTCACCGTCGATGCGAAGGCCAACGGCGACGTCCCCGTCATCTCGGTTCGCCCGGGTGCCGTCGAGGCGAAGCCCGAAGCGGGAGCGGGCGAGAAGGTCACCGTCGAGGTCCCCGGCCAGGAGGAGGGCGCCGTCAAGATCACGTCGCGTCAGCCGATCGTCGGCGGTGATCGGCCGGAGCTCACCGAGGCGAGCGTCGTCGTCTCCGGTGGTCGCGGTGTCGGTAGCGCCGACAAGTTCTCCGTCGTCGAGGAGCTCGCCGATTCCCTCGGTGCCGCCGTCGGTGCTTCGCGTGCCGCAGTCGACTCGGGTTACTACCCGGGCCAGTTCCAGGTCGGCCAGACGGGCAAGACGGTCTCCCCGCAGCTGTACATCGCGCTCGGCATATCCGGCGCCATCCAGCACCGCGCAGGCATGCAGACGTCGAAGACCATCGTCGCTGTCAACAAGGACGAGGAAGCCCCGATCTTCGAGATCGCCGACTTCGGTATCGTCGGCGACCTGTTCAACGTCGCGCCGCAGCTCACCGAGGCGGTCAAGGCCCACAAGGGCTGAGTAGCCGGTAGGTTGCCGGTGGCCCTGTTTCCCGGGAGGGGAGCGGGGCCACCGGCATATCGGGACTGTTCACCAGCACTGCATCGGCACGACACCTCGCCGTTGCCGTGGTGCCGCCCGTGCTTGATAGACCTGCGTCATGACAACTTCGTCAGTTCTTCGCGCAGCGATTGAAACCGCCGACACCGTTGTAACCGCCCCTCGATATTCGCTGGTCGTCTCTTCCGACCGCCAACACCGCGTCGCGGCCCAGCGCCTACGCCACCGCATCTTCACCGCCGAGCCCGGATTCTGTCTCCAGCCTTCGTCCGACGGGCTCGATGCCGACCGGTTCGACGACTTCTGCGATCACCTCCTCGTCCGTCACGAGGCCACCGGTGAATTCGTCGGGTGCTACCGCATGCTCCCCCCGGACGGAGCCGTGGAGGCAGGTGGCTACTACACCGCGACCGAATTCGACATCTCCGCGCTCGACCCCGTCGGCAATCGCATGGTCGAGATGGGCCGTGCGTGCGTTGATCCCAGTCACCGCTCCGGGTCCGTACTCAGCCTGATGTGGTCGGGCATCATTCACTATCTGCAGTTGACCGGCTATGAGTGGGTGATGGGCTGCGTGTCGGTGCCGATGCGCGAAACTCCCGGCGCCGTAGCCGGATCCAACGTGCGCGGAGTTCGCGACCTATTGTTGAGCCGATACGGGAACGATCCCGCGGCGAGGGTGGTGCCGAAGCACCCGGTTCGTGTCGAGGGCGTAAACCTCGACGAGATTCCCGCACCCGCGCGGGCGGTGCTACCGCCGCTGCTGCGCGGCTACTTGCGGCTCGGCGCGCGGATCTGCGGTGAGCCGGCCCACGACGCCGAGTTCGGTGTCGCCGACTTCGTGGCGCTGCACGGTCTGCGCACCATCAACGAGCGGTATCTCGAGCGCCTGCAGTCCGCGTCCGCGACGCTCGAGGCGGGAATACCGGCGTGAGCACCGTCACGGATGGGAGTGTCGCCACTGCGGAACATGCATGGATGCCCTCCAGTCCCTGTGGAGCGCGTTGTCTTCCGGCCGGAGACACCGAAGTATCGGCACCTGTGGCGGCCGGCCGTTGGCTTCTCGTGGGGTGTGCTCTGGCCGCGGCCCCGCTCCTGACCGCTGGTTGGTTCTTGCCACGCTCGTGGCGCGCCGTACTGCAACGCCGGTACGCGGAAGTCCTGCTTCGATGCGTGGGGATCCACCTTGATATTCGCGATCGGCGCGGAGAGCGAAGGCCTACGGGCGGGTTGTTGGTGGTGTCCAGTCACGTGTCGTGGACCGACGTGTTGGTGCTCAGCGCCCTCGCCCCGACCGAGTTCGTTGCGCGAGCCGATCTGCTCGACTGGGCTGTACTGGGATCGCTCGCCCGCCGGATGCGGGTGATCCCGATCGACCGTTCGGACCTGCGTGCGCTTCCGGGCACCGTCGAGGCCACCGCAAACAGGCTGCGGGCCGGTGCCCGAGTGGCTGCGTTTCCTGAGGGCACCACCTGGTGCGGACGGGCTTCCGGTGGGTTCCGCCCCGCCCTCTTCCAGGCGGCTGTCGATTCGGAGTGTCCGGTTCAACCGGTGACGATCCGCTACGTCGGCAGAACCGGCGAGCTGACGACGAGTCCTTGCTTCGTGGGCGTTGAGACGATAGGACCGTCGATCCGGCGCATCATCCGTCAACGGGGCCTCGTGGCGCAGGTTGATCTTCGCCCGATCGAGCACCCCGGCGAGTCGAGACGCGACCTCACAGTGCGCTGCGAGCGATCGGTTCGGGGCGCCGAGACAGTCGATTTGGCGGCAGGCGGCATCGTCGGGCCGGGCCGGTATGCCGCCCTTGCCATCGCCGCGGATGCCGCTTCGAGCATCGAGGCGGGGGAACGGCTGACCGCCTGAGCTATCCTGGTCGAGCCATGACCTCCGCCCGCACCGCCGCTCTTCCCGTCTACCTGGACCACGCAGCCACCACGCCCATGGTGCCCGAGGCCATCCAGGCGATGACAGACATCTTCTCGACCGTGGGAAACGCATCCTCGTTGCACGGGTCCGGGCGCGCAGCCCGCCGTCGCGTCGAGGAGGCTCGTGAGTCCATCGCCGCCGACCTCGGCGCCCGGCCTTCCGAGATCATCTTCACCTCAGGCGGGACCGAGAGTGACAATCTTGCTGTCAAGGGGATGTTCTGGGCCAGGCGTGCCGCCGACCCCGCACGGGTGCGGATTCTGGTCAGTTCCGTCGAGCACCATGCCGTTCTCGATGCCGTGGAATGGCTCGAGAGACACGAGGGCGCGCAAGTCACGTGGCTTCCGGTCGATGAGTGGGGAAGGGTGTCCCCACAAACGCTTCGTGACGAACTCGAGGTCAGCGGGCACGAAACAGCGCTGGTCACGATCATGTGGGCCAACAACGAGGTCGGCACCATCATGCCGATCGGTGAACTCGCCGCGGTAGCGAGCGAGTTCGATGTCCCCCTTCACAGCGACGCCGTGCAGGCAGCGGCCCACCTACCCGTCGACTTCGCCGCTAGCGGGTTGTCGGCGCTCAGTATCGCCGCGCACAAATTCGGTGGCCCTCAAGGCGTCGGAGCGCTTTTTCTGGGACGGCAGGTGCCGTGTGCTCCACTCCTTCATGGCACGGGTCAGGAACGTGACGTGCGGTCGGGAACGCCGGATACAGCGGGGGTCGTCGGTATGGCCGCGGCGCTACGTCATGCGACGGGGGACCTCGCCGCGCGCGCCGCGAGCCTGACGGCGTTGCGCGACAGGTTGATCGACCGCATCGGCGCAGCCATTCCGGATGCGGTGCTGAACGGGCCGACCGGTAGTGCGCGACTTCCGGGCAACGCGCACTTCACGTTTCCCGGCTGTGAGGGCGATTCGCTCCTTATGCTGCTCGACGCGGCCGGCATCGAATGTTCGACGGGTTCGGCGTGTACAGCGGGTGTGGCACGACCGAGTCGAGTCCTGACGGCGATGGGCCTGGATCCGGTCGCTGCGCGGGGGTCGTTGAGGTTCTCGTTCGGTCACACGTCGACTGTCGCCGATGTGGATGCGGTGATTGCGGCGTTGCCGCAGATTGTGGAGCGGGCCCGTGCTGCGGGGCTCGCCGATGTCGGAGTGCGTGAAGGGAATCGTTGATGCGAGTACTGGCTGCCATGAGTGGCGGAGTCGATTCCGCCGTCGCAGCGGCACGGGCTGTTGCTGCCGGCCATGACGTGGTGGGTGTGCATCTGGCGCTGTCCGCCGAGCCGGGAACGTTGCGGACCGGATCCCGGGGATGCTGCTCGAAGGAGGACGCCGGCGATGCCAGGCGCGCCGCGGATGTGCTCGGAATCCCTTTTTATGTATGGGATTTTGCAGACCGATTCAAGGAAGACGTAATCGACGACTTCGTGGCGTCGTATGCTGCAGGCGAGACCCCCAATCCGTGCCTGCGGTGCAACGAGAAGATCAAGTTCGCTGCATTGGCCGATCGGGCAATCGCTCTCGGGTTCGATGCAGTGGCGACCGGTCACTACGCGCAGCTCGAGGACGGCGTGCTACGCAGAGCGGTCGATGCGGACAAGGATCAGTCGTACGTTCTGGGTGTACTCACGGCCGAGCAACTGGCCCGGGCGATGTTCCCGGTGGGCGACACTCCGAAGGAACAGATCCGGCAGGAGGCCGCCGAACGTGGTCTCGCAGTGGCGAACAAGCCCGACAGCCATGACATCTGCTTCATTCCCTCCGGAGACACCCGTGCTTTCCTCGGCGCGCGGATCGGAGTCCGTCCGGGGAGCGTCGTCGATGCTGACTCGGGGGAGGTGCTCGCCGAACACGAAGGTGTGCACGGGTTCACGATCGGCCAGCGCAAGGGCCTCGGTGTCGAGGGCCCCGCAGCGGATGGGAAACCGCGGTATGTCACGTCCATCGAGCCCGAAACAGGCACTGTCCGTGTCGGTTCCGCGCGTAGCCTCGAAGTGCATTCGATCACGGCGGAGCGCGGAGTGTGGACGTCGGGTAGAGCGCCGGAGACACCGATCGAGTGCGCAGTCCAGGTTAGGGCGCACGGTGGACTGGCCGAGGCGGTGGCCGAGTCGGTGGACGGCGGTATCGCCATCTCGCTGCGCGAACCGCTTACCGGGGTAGCGAAGGGGCAGGCCGTCGTGCTGTATCGACCCGACCCGGCGGGCGATATCGTCTTGGGTAGCGGTACCATTTCGGGTACCGATGCTCGTCCGAACATGCAGTGATGCAGGGTATTTCGCTGGCAGGTACCGTCAGCGGTGTCGGCTCGTGGCCGGGTACCGACGCCCGGGAATCGGCAACGATCGTCCTCGGTGAACTCGGAGAGCTTCCGCATCTGGTCGAGTTGCCTGCACGCGGATTGGGTGCAGACATGATCGGGCGTGCGGGCGCCCTGCTGGTCGATCTCCACGTGGACACGTCCACGACCGGGTATCGGGTGGTGTCTCGTCGGGGGTCCGTTGCGAAACGTGCCATCGACCTGTTGAACCAGGATCTCGACGCGATCGAGGAGGCTTGGGAGAGTGCGGGGCTCGGCGTCGGCGAGCATGTCGTGAAGGTGCAGTCGGTGGGCCCCCTCACGTTGGCGGCCGAGGTGGAACTCGGCACCGGTCGCCGCGTGCTCACCGACTCGGGCGCGGTTCACGACTTCGCCGAATCGTTGGGTGAGGGTCTGGCGCGGCATGCGGCCGAGGTCACGCGGCGACTCGGGTCGCAGGTGCTGATCCAGATCGACGAGCCGCGCCTGCCTGCGGTGCTGGCCGGCACACTGGCAGGCCGTACACGACTGGAAACCGTGCGGGCGCTGCCGGAACCGGAGGCCCTCGCTGTCCTCGAGGCGACCCTCGCAGGAGCCGGTGGCGTCACCATGGTTCACTGCTGCTCGCCGGGCCTGCCCGCGGAGCTTCTACGCCGCACCAGCGTGCGAGGTGTGGGCCTGGACATGTCACAGTTGACCTCCGCGGACCTGGACGGTATCGGCGAGTTGCTCGATTCGGGGAAGGAACTCGCGCTGGGACTCGTCCCGACATCGGCACCCGCTGTACCGGCTACCTGGCGTGATCTCGCGGGTCCTGCCGTGAGGTTGATCGACAGGCTCGGGTTTGCGCGCACCACCCTTCGGAACCAGGTCGCGGTGATGCCGGCATGTGGGCTCGCGGGCGCAGACGATTCGTGGAGCCGTGAGGCACTGAAGCTGTGCGCAGAGGTGAGTCGTGCCTTCAACGATGACCCGGAATCCCTCTGAGTCCGGCGTTCGGTGTCACCCCGACGGACTAATCTTCGAGTGTGAGCGAATCGACCGAAGCCCCCACCCCGGCGCCCGCAGACGTACGAGAGCAGTGGTACACGCTGGCAGAGGAGGTGCGTGGGCACCAGTTCCGCTATTACGTTCGTGACGCACCCATCATCTCCGACGGCGAGTTCGACGCGCTGCTCGGCGAACTGAACGATCTCGAGAACCGGTATCCGGACCTGCGCACGCCTGATTCGCCGACACAACTTGTCGGGGGTGGTTTCTCGACCGACTTCAGCTCCGTCGACCACCTCGAGCGGATGCTCAGCCTCGACAACGTCTTCGACGAAGACGAGTTGCGGGGTTGGATCGCCCGGGTCGAACAAGAGACCGGGCCCGACTTGCACTACCTGTGCGAGGTCAAGATCGATGGTGTTGCGCTCAATCTCGTCTACGAGAACGGCAGTCTGGTGCGCGCCGCGACGAGGGGCGACGGCCGGACGGGCGAAGAAGTCACGCTCAACGCTCGGACTATCGACGATGTACCGGAAAGGCTCACCGGCACAGACGAATACCCGGTACCCGCACTTCTCGAGGTGCGAGGTGAAGTGTTCTTCCGCCTCGAGGACTTCGAGGCGCTCAACGCAGCACTCGTCGAGGAAGGCAAGGCGCCGTTCGCGAATCCCCGGAACTCGGCCGCCGGGTCGCTGCGCCAGAAGAATCCTGCCGTTACGGCTCGCCGCCGCCTCGGGATGATCTGTCACGGACTCGGCCGGACCGACGGGTTCGAACCCGTCTCGCAATTCGACGCGTACAGCGCGCTCGCCGCGTGGGGTCTGCCGGTGTCCACCCACACCGCGCGTGTCGCAGGTGCAGCAGCCGTCCTGGAGAAGGTGCGGTACTGGGGTGAGCACCGCCACGACGTGGAACACGAGATCGACGGCCTGGTGGTGAAGGTTGACGAGATGTCTCTGCAGCGTCGGCTGGGCTCGACGTCGCGGGCGCCGCGCTGGGCGATCGCCTACAAGTACCCTCCGGAGGAGGCGACCACAACCTTGCTCGATATCCGGGTGAATGTGGGACGCACAGGCAGGGTCACCCCCTTCGCGTACATGAAACCCGTCACGGTCGCCGGGTCCACGGTCTCGCTCGCCACGTTGCACAACGGCTCGGAGGTCAAGCGCAAGGGTGTGCTCATCGGCGACACCGTGGTAATCCGCAAGGCGGGGGACGTGATTCCCGAGGTCCTCGGTCCGGTGGTCGAGGCCAGGACCGGTGACGAGCGCGAGTTCGTGATGCCGACGAACTGCCCGGAGTGCAATACGCTGCTGGCCCCCGCCAAGGAGGGGGATGCGGACATCCGCTGCCCCAATCAGCAATACTGCCCCGCGCAACTGCGAGAGCGCGTGTTCCACGTGGCCGGTCGCGGGGCGTTCGACATCGAGGTACTCGGATACGAGGCGGCCACGAGCCTGCTCGAGGCGCGGGCAATCGGAGACGAGGGCGACCTGTTCTCGCTCACCGAGGACGATCTGCTGAAAACGTCGCTCTTCCGTACCAAGGCCGGCGGGTTGTCGGCGAATGGCCGAAGACTGCTCGACAACCTCGAATCCGCCAAGGACAAGCCGCTGTGGCGGGTACTGGTCGCCCTGTCGATCCGCCACGTCGGCCCGACGGCGGCCCGGGCACTGGCAGGAGAATTCGGTTCGCTCGAGCGCATCCGCCGCAGTTCCGTCGAGGAACTCGCAGCAGTGGACGGGGTCGGCGGCACGATTGCCGCGGCGATTGCCGAATGGTTTGGAGTCGACTGGCACAGGCAGATCGTGGAGAAGTGGTCGGCGGCCGGTGTGCGCATGGAGGACGAGCGCGACGAATCGATTCCTCGCAACCTCGAAGGCTTGTCCATCGTCGTCACAGGTTCCCTGGAGACCTTCTCGCGGGACGCGGCGAAAGAGGCGATCCTCGTCCGGGGCGGCAAGGCGGCGGGCTCGGTATCGAAGAAGACGGCTTTCGTCGTCGTCGGGGAATCGCCGGGTTCGAAGCACGACAAGGCCGTCGAACTCGGGGTGCCGATCCTCGACGAGGAGGGCTTTCGGAGACTGCTCTCAGGTGGTCCGGAGGCGGTCACCGATCCGCAAATGTGACTGGAACCTCACGCCGGCATTTTGGGCCCTGTGAGCTGTCCTGTCATAGTTCTGGGCATGATAGAGATTCGGAATGCGATCCCGGAGGACTACGAGGAGGTCTCCGACCTCACGGTGATCGCCTACGTGGGCGGCGGGTTCGTGGAAGCACACGATCCGTACGCGGACGAACTTCGCGATACGGCCGAGCGCGCAGAGAAGGCCGACGTCCGAGTGGCCGTTATGGAGGGCCAGATCGTGGGATCGGTGACGATCGCGGCTCCCGACTCGCCGTACGCCGAAGTGGCCGAACCGGGTGAGCTCGAGTTCCGGATGCTCGCGGTGTCGTCCGATGCCCGCGGGGCCGGGGTCGGCACCGCCCTGGTGCGTGACGTGCTGGAAACTGCCTATGACCGGGGCGACCAGGCAGTAGTGATGTCCACCATGTCGGATATGGCCGCGGCCCGCCGAATATACGACCGAGCCGGCTTCGTGCCGGTGCCTGAACGCGACTGGGAACCGGTCCCAGGGGTCAAGTTGACCGTGCTGAAATACGAGATCGTCTGAGGCGTGCCCGGAAGGGCGCTCGTCAGATCAGGACAGTCGCGATGATGCCGGCGAGGTAACCCAGGCGGGCGATCTCGGACGGGCGGAATTCCGGTCCGCCAGGCCGTCCGAGCATCAGCACTCGGCCGGTGGTTCCGAGCGGAGCAGCTGCGAGAGTGGTGTCCATGTCGCGCCACGACGCCGGTACCCAGTCGCTCTCGCCGTCGAGCGCGGTGGGTTTCTCGAGCGGCATCCACGGGATATCGGTGGCCTGGGTCTCCGGGGCTCCGGAGCTCCCGACCACGCGATATGCGCCGTGGGGGCCGAGGTCGGCCACGATGGACCAACCGACCCGAAAGACGCGCGGTGCGCCATCGACGAGGACCTGCAAACGATCGTCAGTGGCGGTGGCTACTTCGTCGATGAGTTCGAGTTCCCGGTGAGTGTCGAGGACTCCGGCGTAGGGACGGATGGAGTCGACAGTGACGTCCGGCAGATCTTCGGCCGCCGAGATGAGAGTGTCGGGAAGGGCGCCCGGCTCGACATCGACCACGAGATCGTCAACGGCAAATCCGGCACCCCGTTCCACGACGTCGAGAGACAGAATGTCAGCACCCACCGAGCCCAGCGCAACGGCCAGAGCGCCGAGGCTGCCGGGTCGGTCAGGAAGCTGGACGCGAAGCAGGTACGACACGTGCTTCCCTTTCGCTACGAGATGGACATGGGGGTGCCCGCGACCCCTCCGTCACCGACCATCTTTGCACTCGAGTTCGTTCGCCCGGTATGTGGTCTCCCGGCTCGGGTCGCCAACCGCCGGGCCGACGGCGCTGGCTGCACGACCGATCGAGCCAGGCTCTAGGCTGGGACGGTCATTGTGTACGTCTGAACCGAAGGAGGCCCGCGGTGCCTGCCATCTCCCGTGACGAGGTCGCGCACCTCGCGCGGCTGTCTCGCCTCGCCCTGACCGATGCCGAACTCGACGAGTTCGCCGGCCAGTTGGATTCGATTCTCAGCCACGTGAAGGTGGTCACCGAAGTACCGGCCGAGGATGTAACGCCGATGGCGAATCCGAATGCGGTCACCAACGTGACGCGCCCCGACGTGATCGTTCCCGGCCTCACTCCCGAGCAGGCACTGTCGGGTGCTCCCGCTGTGGAGCAGGACCGCTTCGCCGTACCGCAGATCCTGGGAGAGGGCGAATGAGCGCCGAACTGACCACTCTCGACGCGGCAGATCTCGCGTCGAAGATCCACCGCCGCGAGGTGTCGTCCGTTGAGGTCACCCAGGCGCATCTCGACCGGATCGCCGAAGTCGACGGCGAGCTCGGCGCCTTCTTGCACGTCGCGGGCGAGCAGGCCCTCGTCTCCGCCAAGGAGGTGGACGCCAGCCTTGCTGCCGGTGACGACCCGGCCTCGCCGCTGGCGGGGGTCCCGCTGGCGCTCAAGGACATCTTCACCACCACCGACATGCCCACCACGTGCGCCTCGAAGATTCTCGAGGGCTGGATCGCCCCGTACGACGCAACGCTCACCGGCAAACTTCGTGACGCCGGAATCCCGATCCTCGGCAAGACCAACCTCGACGAGTTCGCGATGGGCTCGTCCACCGAGAACTCCGCGTACGGCCCGACACGCAATCCGTGGGACACCACCCGTATCCCCGGCGGCTCGGGCGGCGGCAGCGCGGCAGCGCTCGCATCCAGGCAGGCGCCGCTCGCGATCGGAACCGATACCGGCGGATCGATCCGTCAGCCCGCCGCCGTCACCGCGACCGTCGGAGCCAAGCCGACCTACGGCACGGTCTCCCGGTTCGGTCTCGTCGCGTGCGCGTCGTCACTCGACCAGGGCGGCCCATGCGGCCGGACGGTCCTCGACACGGCATTGCTGCACGAGGTCATCGCCGGTCACGACCCGCGTGACTCCACGTCCATCGACACCCCGGTTCGCCCTGTGGTCGCTGCGGCGCGTGAGGGTGCGGGCGGGAACCTGAAGGGCGTGAAGGTGGGTGTGGTCAAGGAGCTGCACTCCGACAGCTACCAGCCCGGTGTGATCGCCTCGTTCGACGCCGCCGTCGCCCAGCTGACCGAACTCGGGGCCGAAGTGGTCGAGGTGTCGTGCCCGAACTTCGAATACGCGCTGGCATCGTATTATCTGATCCTGCCCAGCGAGGTGTCATCCAACCTCGCCCGCTTCGACGCGATGCGTTACGGGCTGCGGGTCGACGGCGGCGGCATGAGTGCCGACCAGGTGATGGCCGCCACGCGGGCCGCAGGCTTCGGTCCGGAGGTCAAGCGCCGCATCATGATCGGCACCTACGCGTTGTCGTCGGGCTATTACGACGAGTACTACGGTCAGGCTCTCAAAGTACGGACCCTCATCGCTCGAGACTTCGACAACGCCTATGAGCAGGTGGACGTCCTGGTCTCGCCGACCAGCCCCTTCACCCCGTGGAAGCTGGGGGAGAAGGTGGACGATCCGCTCGCGATGTACCTGTCGGACCTGTGCACACTGCCGACGAACCTGGCGGGGCACTGCGCAATGTCGGTTCCTTCGGGATTCTCCGCCGACGACGGTCTGCCGGTCGGTTTGCAGATCATGGCCCCCGCGTTGGCCGACGAGCGGCTGTATCGGGTCGGCGCGGCTTACGAGGCTGCTCGCGGTCCCATCGGGGCGCCGAGCTAGAACGATCGGCTTCCGGGTTGGGCACAGTCGGGTAAGGCTGTGCCCTGCTCGGTCCCGTATCGATGTCCGTGTCCGACAGGAACGTTCAATGCGGATATCAGGTCGACACTTGTCTGTAGGAATGTGATTCCCGGAATCCACTGGGGTACAGGCGCATCGCGGTGCGTGAACGCCAGGTCGGGGCGGCGCAGTACCAGACCCGGCGACCACCACACCACCGGATCCGAGGTGTTCGCAATGACTGTTGCACCGCCCGCCTCGACGGACCGGGCGGGCGGCCCCGCCCAGAGAGCGGCGCACACCTGTCGTTCCCGTTGTCCCGAACTCGCGAAAATGGCGCTGCCCCCGACTGATCCGAGGCTCTGGCCGTATACGTAGAGCATGGGGCGGAATCCGTCCGCAGGCAGATTCTCGATCCGATCGGCAATCGCATCGAATAGCGCCGCTGCCGATTCGTTTGCGGCGGAGCGGTTGAACATGAAGGCCATCCAACTCGGCAGGTACGAGTACTGCATCCCGACGATCGCAACGTCCCCATCGAACCGCTCCTCGAAGCCGTCGACGGCATTCTCGTCGATCCACCCCGAACCGGTCGGGACGGCAACGACGATTGCCGAGCGTGCGAATCCCCCTGCCCGTTCGAGTTCCGAGACCGCAAGTGAGGCGCGGGACTCGACGTCAGGTGCAGAGTTCACGCCGACGTAGGTACGAATGCTCGGCGACTGCTCTCCAGCGGCCACGAACCGTCGCCCCTGCCGTCCGAGCGACTCCCAGGTGATCGCGGAATCGGAACTGCCGGACAGTTCGCCGGACATCGGCCTTTGCACCGACACGTCGACGAGGGTGTCGGCGTCGCTGTAGGAGCCAGATGTCATGGCCCACAATGTCGGTGCGGCGACAAGTTGGAGCCCCGTCGCGAGGGCGATTGCGCCGGCGACGCTGCCGATCCAGCCGAGACGCCGGACCACCGCGGCGATGATGATGCCGACACCGACGAGGATCAGAAATGTCGCTGTGGCAAAGACGATCGTGCGAATCCAATGCCCGGGCCCCACCGTCGGCATGCCCATGGCCGTACGCAGCGAGTCTTGCCAGTGATCGGCAAGTATCATCGCCCAGCTCACAGCGACCATGGATCCGGTCAGGGCCAGAAACCGCATCGACTCTCGCGGAGCACGACGGTCACGCCACCGTGGGACGTGCCGTCCCAGCCGGCGGGCGAGGATGACGATGCCGAGAACGACGGCCGCGATGGTGCCGCTGAACACGGCTTGCGTCGGGGCGGTGCGGGGCAGAAGTGACGGCGCGAGCGATGCGAGTATCGCGCCGGCGACGGCGATCGTGGAAGATGCGCGGGGGAGTCCGGAGGTCGCAATCCTCCTCGGATCCGCGCGAGGTGTCGAGAATGCCGTAGCTCGCGAGTGAACCTGCGTGGTGCTCGGTGCGCTGCCGGTGAGAACACTGGTCATGCGACCACCTCGGCGGTGCGTGGGTGGCGGCGCAGTATCCGTGCCGCACCGACCAGGATCGCCACCGAACCGCCGGCGAGTGCGAGGCTCGCCCCGGATTCGGGGATCGGCGTCGAATAGTCCTGGCGCCAACTGTTTCCGGCAACCGCCGTGGTGGCGATGTTCGCCATCACGAAGCACTGAATCCTCTCCTGCTCGGCGACGCGGGTCTCACACGCCGCGTGCATTCGCTCGTCGAGTTGGGCGTCGAGGCTCTTACGCGCCCATGGCCCCAATTCGGCGCCGGATCGTGACGCGTAGCGCAGGAGGTCGTAGCCGAGGTCGTGTGCCATACAGGGGGTGTCGAACTCGGCCGGCAGCGGCACTGGTGACGAGCACTCGCCGTTCGGGTTCACAAGCATTCCCCCGATTCGGATCGGTGCGTACCCCATCACGGTGTCGAAGTCCGCGGGAATCGAGCTCGGGCGAATCCCGTGCGGGGGAATCGGCGGAGCAGTAACAGATTGTGGAGTTCGATGTTCGGGTGAGGTGAGTGCGCGTACTGCTGTTGCCGCGGCGTCATTTTCGATCCGAGGAGCGCGCGCGGTGTCGGCGCCGGCGAATCCTGTCGTGGTCAGAAGAGCTGCCGCGGCGAATGCCATCGCGGTCCAGGTGGTTTTGCGTGTCCCCGTCGTTCGCATGACGACGACGCTATGAATGCGGGTTCCGTGGCCACATCACACTGAAGTCCGGTTCGATCCCTCGCGTCACGGTGGCAGGAGGCGGGAATCTCATACCTCGGGGCTAGTTGGACATCGACCCTGAGTGTGAGGACATGTGGCGACCACACTTTCTACTGTCAACAGTGTGGAGATGAAGACGCGCACCCGTAGAGCCACTGCAGGTCGATGGTTGAACGTGGCAATAATCGTGGTCACGGCGATTTTGTTCGCTGTGGCGTGGCCGACGCTGCACCTGACCCATCAGGTCGCCCCTGCGATCCAGCCGTTCGTCGCGGCCCTTGCGGCGTTCCCGTTCCTCCTCATCCGGATCAACCCGGCTCTGGGCTGGGCGGTCTCAGCGGTGGCGGCTCTGGTGATTCCGCACGCCTTCGCTCTCCAGGACGGAAACAGTCTCTCCTTGCAGGTGGTGCATATCCTGGTGATCCTGGTACTGCTTGCGGCGGTGAGTGTGCAGGCGGCACTGCCGATCGTCGGCGTGGCGTGGATCTCTACCGTGCCGTTGTTCCTCGCCGCGACCCCGGGATCCGACGGTCTCGGCTGGGTGGTCGGCCTCACTGCGATCGTCACGTTCGGACTGCTCGTCCGCTGGCTGCTACTTTCGCGCAGGCAACTCGCGCAGCAGGAGGAGTTGAGCGAGCTCGAGCGGACCCGGCGGACGGTTCTCGAGGAGAAGGCGCGGATTGCCCGCGATCTGCACGACGTGGTGGCGCACCACATGTCGATGGTTGTCGTGCAGGCCCAGAGTGCGCCCTACCGACTCCAGGACGTCTCGGACGAGACCCGGGCCGAGTTCGACTCGATCGGATCGGCGGGCCGCGCGGCTCTCAACGAGGTGCGCGGGCTGCTCGGTGTGCTGCGCAGCGACGGACAACTCGCCGAACACGCCCCGCAGCCAGGGGCCGAGCAGATCGGTGAATTGCTCGACGGTAGCCGTAGTGCAGGCATCCCGGTCGTGTGGAACATCGAAGGTGAGCCGAGCCGGGTGTCGGAGCCCGTGGGTCTCGTGATGTATCGGATTCTGCAGGAGTCTCTGGCCAACGCGGCACGGCACGCGCCCGGTGCGCAAGTGCAGGTGGACATCGCATACTCGGGTCCTGCGACGCTTGCCGTCGTCAATGCTCCGTCACCGGAGACCGCTGCCGACTCTGTCGCGGAATCGTCAGGCGGACACGGGATCATCGGGATGCGTGAACGCGCGCACGCCGTCGGGGGCGTGTTCGCAGCAGGCCCGCGGGCAGACGGTGGTTTCGAGGTGACGGCGACGTTCGCGGCCTCGGGTGTGTAGGCCCGCTGGAGGTCGAACGAGTGTGGGGGCATTCGCAATCTCGATCCGATCACTCTCACTGCCCAAGCTCCCTGGTAGGACCGAAGCCCGGCAACACGGCAGATTCGGATACGTGCCGAGTTCGGGCCGTTCGGCTTAGGCTGGCCGGGTGTCGATTACCGTATTCATCGCCGACGACCAGGCTATGGTCCGGCAGGGCTTTGGAGCCCTCCTTGCCTCGCAGCCCGATATCAGCGTCATCGGTGACGCTCCGGACGGCGCGGTGGCGGTGAGTGAGGTCAAGCGGCTGCGTCCCGACGTCGTGTTGATGGATGTCCGCATGCCGGAAATGAATGGGCTCGACGCCGCCCGCGCCATCTTGTCGGCGGGATTCGATCCGCCGGTTCGGGTGCTGATGCTTACCACCTTCGACATAGACGACTATGTCTATGAGGCGTTGGGTATCGGGGCCAGCGGATTCATGCTCAAGGACGCGCCGGCCGAGGAACTCATCCGTGCCGTCCGGGTGGTCGCGGACGGGGAGGCGCTGCTCGCGCCGACCGTAACCCGACGGTTGATCGCCGATGTGACCAGTCGCCGTAGCACGGCGCGTCGCAAACCGACCGCGAT
This sequence comes from Rhodococcus sp. WMMA185, assembly GCF_001767395.1. NCBI lineage: Bacteria > Bacillati > Actinomycetota > Actinomycetes > Mycobacteriales > Nocardiaceae > Rhodococcus > Rhodococcus sp. WMMA185. The sequence goes on from NZ_CP017014.1 coordinate 1,181,192, forward strand.
TTCCGCTCTCACACCGCGTGAGCGCGAGGTACTCGAACTCATCGCCTGTGGCATGTCGAACACCGAAATCGCGGAGAAGCTGTTCGTCGCCGAACAGACCGTCAAGACGCATGTCGGCAAGGTGCTGTCGAAGCTCGATCTCCGAGACCGCGCGCAGGCAGTGGTGCTCGCCTACGAGAGCGGCCTCGTCACACCCGGCTGAGGTGTCCTCTCGCGGCTCGGGGTGCTCGAAACGCCGGTGGGCGGCAAGATGAACAAGACAGCATCAAACATCATCACAGGACGAGGGGTGTCTGGATGCGGATCGGAATCCTTACCGGCGGCGGCGACTGCCCCGGACTCAACGCGGTAATCAGGGCGGTGGTGCGTACCGCCGACGGTCGGTACCGCAGCTCGGTGGTGGGATTCCGGGACGGATGGCGGGGCTTGCTCGAGGATCGGAAGGTCGCGCTGGCCAACGACGACCGAACCGACCGAATTCTCACCCGTGGCGGCACAATCCTCGGCACTGCGCGGGTGAACCCGGACAAGCTTCGGGCTGGTCTCGACGACATCCGGCAGACACTCGACAACAACGGGATCGATGTCCTCATCCCGATCGGGGGCGAGGGCACGCTCACTGCCGCGAGTTGGCTCGCAGAGAGCGGGGTGCCCGTGATCGGCGTGCCGAAGACTATTGACAACGACATCGACTGCACCGATGTGACGTTCGGGTTCGACACTGCCCTGGCCACCGCCACCGATGCCATTGACCGCCTGCACACTACCGCCGAATCACACCAGCGGGTGATGCTCGTGGAGGTGATGGGCCGGCACGCAGGCTGGATAGCCCTCAATTCGGGCCTTGCATCCGGCGCGCATCTCACCCTCGTGCCCGAGGTCCCGTTCGACGTCGCCAAGGTGTGCACTCTCATCAAGGCGAGATTCCAGCGGGGCGATTCGCACTTCATTTGCGTTATCGCGGAAGGTGCTGCCCCGACCCCCGAGTCGATGACGTTGCGCGAAGGCGGTATCGACGAGTTCGGTCACAAGAGGTTTACCGGAGTCGCTCAGCAACTCGGAGACGAGATCGAACGTCGCATCGGCAAGGAGGTGCGGACGACCGTTCTCGGGCACGTTCAGCGAGGGGGCACCCCCACCGCGTTCGACCGGGTACTGGCGACCCGATTCGGGGTGCGTGCCACCGATGCCGCTCATCGCGGTGATTTCGGAAATATGGTCGCCCTGCACGGAACGGCGGTCGATCTCGTCCCACTCGCGGACGCGACTCGGCGGCTGAAGACGGTGCCGAGGGAGCGGTACGACGAGGTATCCGCATTCTTCGGCTGACCGCGTTTTCGACGAAGAGTCCGGCCGAATAAACTCTCGGGTATGACTGCTGTCGATGCTCCGGACCTCCTCGAGTACAACGATGTGCTGGCCAAGTACGAGCCGGTTCTCGGTATGGAGGTGCACGTGGAACTCGGCACCAGTACCAAGATGTTCTGTCCGTGCCCCACTGAGTTCGGCGCCGAGCCCAACACGCAGGTGTGCCCGGTCTGCCTGGGCCTTCCCGGGGCGATGCCGGTCGTGAACGCGGCTGCCGTAGAGTCGGCTATCCGCATCGGGCTGGCGCTGAATTGCTCGATCACACCCTGGGGCCGGTTCGCGCGGAAGAACTACTTCTATCCGGATCAGCCCAAGAACTATCAGATCTCCCAGTACGACGAGCCGATCGCCACGGACGGCTACCTCGACGTCGTGCTCGACGACGGCACCACGTGGCGAGTCGAGATCGAGCGCGCGCACATGGAAGAGGACACCGGAAAGTCGTTGCACGTCGGTGGTGCGACCGGGCGCATCCACGGGGCCAGCCATTCGCTGCTCGACTACAACCGTGCCGGTGTGCCGCTGGTCGAGATCGTGACCAAGACGATCACCGGCGCCGGTGAGCGCGCTCCCGAGGTGGCTCGCGCCTACGTCACCGCGCTGCGCGATCTGCTGAAGTCGCTGAAGGTGTCGGACGTCCGCATGGATCAAGGCTCGATGCGCTGCGACTCCAACGTTTCGTTGATGCCGATCGGAGCCTCCGAATTCGGCACTCGAACCGAGACCAAGAACGTCAACTCGCTCAAGAGCGTCGAGGCGGCGGTCCGGTACGAGATGCGTCGCCAGGCCGCGGTGCTCGAAGCCGGTGGACAGGTGATCCAGGAGACCCGGCACTTCCAGGAGGCGGACGGCACCACGTCGCCGGGTCGCCGCAAGGAGACAGCTGAGGATTACCGCTATTTCCCTGAGCCGGATCTCGAACCGGTAGCGCCGAGTGCCGAGTGGGTGGAAGAACTGCGGGCCACCCTCCCCGAGTTGCCGTGGGTCCGCCGAGCGCGGATTCAGGCCGACTGGGGAATCTCGGACGAGGTCATGCGTGATCTGGTCAACTCAGGAGCCCTCGATCTGGTGATCGCCACGACCGAGGCCGGCGCAGCCCCGGAGGCGGCACGATCGTGGTGGGTGTCGTACCTGGCGCAGCAGGCGAATACCCGCGGCGTCGAGCTTGCGGAGCTCCCGATCTCGCCTGCACAGGTCGCACGGGTGATCTCGATGATCGACAGCGGGAAGCTGAACAACAAGATGGCCCGACAGGTGGTGGACTACGTCCTTGCCGGGGAGGGTGATCCGGAGCAGGTTGTGGCGAACCGACCCGAACTGGTCGTCGAACGTGACGACACGAAGCTCAAGGCGGCCGTCGACGAGGCGTTGGCGGCGAATCCGGACATCGCCGAGAAGATCCGCGGAGGCAAAGTTGCGGCCGCGGGCAAGATTGTCGGCGACGTCATGAAGGCCACCCGCGGCCAGGCCGACCCTGCCCGCGTCAAGGAACTTGTCGTCGAGGCCTGCAGCTAGCAACCGTCCTTCGATTTCCGGGGCCGTTCGCTCGGATCAACCGGGTGAACGGCCCTCTAGCAGTGACCGGAGGCGTCAGTCGAATCCGCCGCCTCCGGAGGGCAGGGGCATCTTGATGACACGGTCGTCGTTGGGGCCTGGATCGCCGACGGTCTTGTTGACCGTGCTCGCCCAGATGAGGCCGTCGGGTCCGAGAGCGGCGCCGCCGAGTGCGCCGTAGCGGTCCTGCGCGATGACGCTGGGTGCAGTGGTTACGGCACCCGTACCTGGATCCGCAGCGAGCACAGACATGCCCTGACCTGTACTCAATGACACGGCGACGACGTCACCCGCAGCGACGCAGCCGCCGACACCCGGACGTTCGGGCCATGTCCAGGTCGGCGTCGGCGCCGAACCGTCGGGGCCGACGCGTTGCAACCGGTCTTCGAGTGGGGTGCGGTCGGTGACCCAGACCGCGACCCCAGGGTCGACACACACGCCCCCCGCAGCACCGATGCCCGACAGCATCACCTCTGGCGGCGGCGCCGGCGACGTCGCTGTCGGGGACAACGACGTGACCTTCAACAGTTTCCCGGCGAGCGAAGCAGGGTCGGCGGCCGCTTGGGGACTGCCCGCATTGCCAGTGAGGACCATCAAGTCGCTGCCAGAGAATTCGAGTGAACCGGCGTTGCCGGTCGCGCCCCGAGGGATCCCGCCGAGAATCTCTTTTGCGGAATCGCCGGGTGCAATCCGCACGACCCGATTGTCCGTCGGCGTCGTGACGTAGGCGTAGATCAGGTTGTCCTCGACGAAAGTCGGCGACAGAGCGATGTCGAGCAGGCCTCCGTCGGAACTGCCGTCAACGTCTATTCGCGCGACCTCGACGGGTGTCTGCCCCTCCGCGACTTGCATGATGCGCCCGGTCCGACGCTCGGTGACCAGCGCGGTGGCCCCGTCGGGGAGGACAACCAGTCCACCGGTGGTGTCCAGGCAAGTAGCAACGACACTGGGGTCGGGATCCTGGCAGGGTCCCAGCGAGGTCGGAGGTGGGGCCTCCGTGGTGGTGGGCGGCGGGTTCCGCGGTTCGACTTCGCCGCCCACCGAACCGGTCGGTTCAGGTGTGAACGGTGAGGAAGCGGAATCGTCGAATCGAGCGCATCCCGCGGCGATGACCGCGGTCACGCACAGTATGTACATCGCCATCACAGGTCTGCCGGAGGCCTTCCGACGACACCCACCCACCATCATGATGGAGACGTTACGTCAAGAGCGCGGTCCTGCCGCCACGCCGGTTCGGTTTACCGCCGATTGCGGTGCTGATCGACCTACGCTGAACGGCGTGACTGACATGCGGAAAGACCCCAACGAGTCGTCGGAGAATGGTGCTGTGGGCCAAGGCGGGACAGATCACGGTGCCACGGACGGATACGGCAAGGTTGCGAGTCCGTACGACTTTCCCACCGAACGCTTTCCGGCTCCCTTGGTGCCGTCCGAGTCCGCTGATCGGGTCATCCCGCACACCGACGACGAACTCGGCTCCGGTGATTCACTCGACGCGGATTTCATCACCGAGGAGATCCCCGCATACCGCCCGACGGGGGCGTCCGGCACGCCGGACCAGCCGACACAGGTGATCGGCGTGAGGCCCACGGCGCCGGTCGCGACCGCCGGCACCTCGGTGCGGCCCCACGAGGACGACGTCGAGATAGGTCGCGGCACGCTCGACCTCGGTCTGCTCGTTCTGCGTCTCGCGGTGGGCGGCACGATTCTGGTTCACGGTCTGCAGAAGCTGACCGGTTTATGGGACGGTCCGGGGCTCGGCGGCTTCGAGGAGATCCTCGCGAGCTCAGGTTTCCAACAGGCGAAGCTTCTTTCGATTCTGGGTGCTGTCGCCGAGGTCGCAGGCGGTGCGTTGCTGATCTTCGGCTTGGTGACTCCACTCGCGGCCGCGTCGGTGCTTGCCGTGATGATCAATGCGTGGGCGTTCCGGCAGGTCGGCCAGCCGGGGCTCGAGTACTTCGCGCCGACGGGCACAGAGTACGAGACGCTGCTTGGTGTGTGTGCGGGCGTGATCATCCTCACTGGGCCGGGTCGCATCTCGCTGGACGGCCGAAGGGGGTGGGCCACGCGTCCGTTCGTCGGTTCGTTCGTCACTCTGATCCTGGGTATCGCGGCCGGAGTGTGCGTCTGGATCTTCCTCAATGGCGCCAACCCGCTCATATGATCGTCAGTGGCACCGTGTCACCACTCCGCCTCATTCGATGAATCAGAGTGAGGCGGAGTCGCCTTCCTTCGGCACAGTTCCGTGTGCTCAGCGCCGGACGAGTTCCGGAACATTCTCCTCTTCGTGTAGATCGGGTTCGGCGGCGAGGCGCCGACCCAGGACGGAGTTGCGTCGACCGTAGGAGAGGTAGATGGCGACACCAAGGGCCATCCACACGAGGAATCGGATCCAGGTCTCGACTGACAGGTTCAGCATGAGCCATCCGCAGGCCAGCACGGCCAGAATGGGAAACAGCGGGACCAGCGGAACCCGGAACCCGCGCGGGAGGTCAGGGCGTGTGCGGCGGAGCACGACGACGCCGATGCAGACCAGGACGAAGGCGAAGAGTGTGCCGATGTTCACCATCTCCTCGAGCGTCCCCATCGGGAAGAAGGCGGCGAGAACGGAGACAACGCCACCGACCATCAGCGTGATCCGCACCGGCGTGCCCTTCTTACCGGTCTTGGCGAGACCGCGGGGCAGGAGCCCGTCTCGGGACATGGCGAACAGCACTCGGGTCTGACCGAGCAGCATCACCATGACGACGGTGGTGAGCCCGGCGAGCCCGCCGAGGTTGATCGCGGTCTGCGCCCACGTGATGCCGTGTGCCTCGAACGCCGTGGCAAGCGTCGCACTGCTGTCGCCGACGAGCGGGCTGCCGGACCTCAGGTCGGTGTACTTCACCATGCCGGTGAGTACCAGCGTCACAGCGACGTAGAGAACGGTGACGATCGCGAGTGAGCCGAGAATGCCGCGGGGGAGAGCCTTCTGTGGGTTCTTGGTCTCCTCGGCGGTGGTGGCCACGACATCGAACCCGATGAAGGCGAAGAAGACGAGGCTCGCTGCGGCGAGGAGGCCGTACCAGCCGTAGGTGCTGCCTTCGGCTCCGGTCAGGAACGAGAACAGGCTCTGGTGAAGCCCGCTTGCACCGCTTTCGGAACCCTCGGCCGGCGGAATGTACGGGGAGTAGTTTGCCTTGTTGATGTAGAAGGCGCCCACAGCGATGACGAGGAGGACGACGGCGATCTTGATGGCAGTGATGACCGCGGACACGCGCGAGGAAACCTTGGTTCCGATCGCAAGTACGAGAGTGATGCCGCCGATGAGGATCAAAGAGCCCCAGTCGAAGTCGACCGGCCCGATATGGGCTGTGGTGCTTCCGCTGAAGCCGAGCACGTTGCCGAGGTAGAGAGACCAGCCCTTCGACACCACAGCTGCCGCGAGCGCGAATTCGAGGATGAGGTCCCAGCCGATTATCCAGGCGACACACTCTCCGAAGGTGGCGTAGGAGAACGTGTACGCGCTTCCGGCGACGGGAACGGTGGAGGCGAACTCGGCGTAACAGAGTGCGGCCAGGCCACATGCGACCGCGGCCAGGATGAATGCCAGTGAGATCGCAGGGCCCGCAACATCACCGGCGGTTCGGGCGGTGAGCGTGAAGATTCCTGCGCCGATCACCACGGCGACACCGAAGACCGTGAGGTCTTTCGCGGTGAGTTCCCTCCGGAGTCGGGTGTCGGGTTCGTCGGTGTCCGCTATCGATTGCTCAACGGATTTGGTCCGCCAAATTCCGACTCCGGGCATGTGTCGCTCCTAGATGTCTCGCTGTCGGTGGTCCCGCGCGCCGGAGGCGATTTGTGAACCATGGTTGTGATGGTGGTCTCAACGGCATGCTGAGAGAACCACTACCGACTGCCGTGTACAAGGAGTATTGGCTGAACTAATCGATTCGCTCAGTTCGCGGTGAACTGAATCGGTATCTGCTGAGCGAGTTGATCAGCCTCCTAGTGCTTTTGGTGCGTCCCATCCGGACGAAGTGACTTGTGAATGGACTCTGGACAGAGCCCGCCCACCCAGCGGCGAGTGCGTGCGCCTGTGCCGCTGGGTGCGCCTGTGCCGCTGGGTGGGGCTGCGACACTGGATTGGTGGCGGAAGCCCGGATTATAAGTGCGGGTGTGGGACGGGACTAGGGAACCTGACGTACCGCGCCCTTGTCGGCCGATGTCGCCAGCGCGGCGTAGGCGCGCAGGGCCGTGGTGACTGTGCGTTCGCGATCGCGCGGTTGCCAAGGACGCTCGGACGACTCCATCTTGGCGCGGCGCTCTGCGAGGACGGCGTCGTCGACGAGGAGCTCGAGCTTACGAGTCGCGACGTCGATGAGAATTTGGTCGCCGTCTTCCACCAGACCGATCGCGCCGCCACTGGCCGCCTCCGGGGAGACATGGCCGATGGACAGGCCCGAGGAACCGCCGGAGAAGCGGCCGTCGGTGACCAGCGCGCACTTCTTTCCTAGGCCGGAGCCTTTCAAGAAGGCTGTGGGGTGCAGCATTTCCTGCATGCCCGGACCGCCTGCGGGACCCTCGTAGCGTACGACGAGGACTTCGCCGGGCTCGATCTTCTTGCCGAGGATGACCGAGACCGCCTCTTCCTGAGATTCCACGACTCGTGCCGGGCCCTGGAAGTGGAACAGGTCCTCGTCGATGCCGGCAGTCTTGATCACCGCACCGTCGACGGCGATGTTTCCGCTGAGCACGGCCAGACCGCCCTCCTCGGTGTGCTTGTGCTCGAAGTCTCGAATGCACCCGCTGACGGCGTCCGTATCGAGGGACGACCACCGGTTGTTCGTCGAGAATGGCTCGGTGGTGCGTACCCCGCCGGGTGCGGCATGGAAGAGCTCGACGGCCTCGTCGGATGCCTTGCCGGAGCGGATGTCCCAGGTGTCGAGCCACTCGTCGAAGCTCTTCGTGTGCACGGTGGAGACGCTGCTCTCGAGCAGGCCGGCCCGGCGCAGTTCACCGAGTATCGCGGGAATTCCGCCTGCGCGGTGTACGTCCTCCATGTGGTAGTCGGAGTTCGGCGAGACCTTCGACAGGCAAGGCACCTTGCGGCTGATCTCATCGATCTTGTCGAGATCGAAGTCGTGGACCTCGCCTTCCTGCGCCGCTGCAAGGATGTGCAGGACAGTATTGGTGGAACCGCCCATCGCGACATCGAGCGCCATCGCGTTTCGGAACGCTGCTGGTGTCGCGATGTTGCGAGGGAGGACGGAGTCGTCATCGTCCCTGTAGTACCGCTGGGCCGCCTCGACGACGGTGGTACCAGCGCGGGTGAACAGGGCTCGACGGGCCTCATGGGTAGCGAGCGTGGAGCCGTTTCCGGGTAGCGCCAGGCCGAGCGCTTCGGTAAGGCAGTTCATCGAGTTCGCGGTGAACATCCCCGAGCACGACCCGCAGGTCGGGCATGCACTGCGCTCGACCTCGGACAGCCCCTCCTCGTCGACCTCGTCGTTGGCGCTCGCCGAGATCGCGGTGATCAGGTCGGTCGGTGCCTGTGCGACGCCGCCTACCACCACGGCCTTGCCCGCTTCCATCGGCCCGCCGGAGACGAACACCGTGGGAATGTTCAAACGCATTGCGGCATTGAGCATTCCGGGAGTGATCTTGTCGCAGTTGGAGATACAGACGAGGGCATCGGCGGTATGTGCGTTGACCATGTATTCGACTGAGTCGGCGATGATTTCGCGACTGGGAAGGGAATACAGCATGCCGCCGTGTCCCATCGCGATGCCGTCGTCGACCGCAATCGTGTGGAACTCTCGAGGTACGCCACCAGCGGCGCGCACGGAATCGGCGACGATGTCGCCGACGTTCTTGAGATGGACGTGGCCGGGAACGAACTGTGTGTAGGAGTTCGCGATCGCGACGATCGGCTTTCCGAAGTCGGAGTCGGTCATTCCGGTGGCACGCCACAGGGCGCGGGCGCCCGCGGCATTTCTTCCGGCGGTGGTGGTTCGGGATCTCAGCGGAGGCATGAGTGTATTCCTTGGTCGGCGTACGGAAGGTTGAGGGCAAACGCTACTCGTGCGTTATCGCTCGTCGGTGTTCGTCTCGTCGTCAGCCGGGTGATCACCGTTCGATTCGGAGTCGGCTTCGTGTACAGATTCTGCCGCGGCCGCCGCCGCGTAGGGGTCGGTGATGCGTCCGCCGCTGGCGGCGGCGATCTGGGGTAGTCGATCGAAGGTGACCATAGGTAGGGAGACTTCGCTCCCGTCAGCCAACGTCGCCCGCGCCCAACCGCGTTTAGGGAAGCGAAGCCCCGTGATCTGAGACCACGTCACTGATCGGCTACCGATCAGCCGACGCACAGTGAGTCCGTCAGAGGTGATGGTGGTGCGAACCCGAGCGACCCAGGCCACCGCAATGATCGGCGCGATGAGGAGCCAACCGAACGCTGCAGGCCAGCCGAAGACTGGAAACGACACGGCGAACAGCAGAAAGGCGCATCCAAGGTATGCCAGCGGGGAAATTCGGATGATCTGACTGGGAGGGTTGGCTGTATGGGATGATGGTTCTGGTGGCACGGGTTGCTGTGAAGTCGACACCTCTACATCTTCGCACTGCAGCCGACGTATCTTACATTCTGGGACGGCCGACTCACCAAGTTGACTGTTACCATTCGCGCCTCTACCGTCGAGCGCGTGAAACAGAATGAGTTGCTCGTAATCGGCCGGCGCGTCGTCGCCTGAGTCGATTCCTTCAACTCACCAAAGAACGACGCGCCACCCTCGTACAGCATCAGCTGACGGGGGTTTTTTGTTGTCCGGAGCCAGAATCAGAGGATTGCCCAGTGAGCGCACCAACCGCACGGCCTCAACCCACGCCGCGCAAGTCGGGGCCAGCCAGCCCGACCGCCGTGGCCGCCGCGACACAGACCGGTAGCCGCCGGCAACTCGCCCCCGAGCGGGTTACCGGCGCGCAGTCCGTAGTGCGAGCTCTCGAGGAACTCGAGGTCGAAACCGTGTTCGGCATTCCTGGTGGTGCCGTTCTTCCTCTCTACGACCCACTCTTCGACTCGACGAAGGTCCGGCACGTGCTGGTTCGTCATGAGCAGGGAGGCGGTCACGCTGCCACCGGGTACGCGCAGGCGACGGGCAAGGTCGGCGTCTGCATGGCCACGTCCGGCCCGGGTGCCACCAACCTGGTGACGCCGCTCGCCGACGCGCAGATGGACTCTGTCCCGGTGGTGGCGATCACCGGTCAGGTCGGCCGTGGACTGATCGGCACCGATGCGTTCCAGGAGGCCGACATCTCCGGGATCACGATGCCGATCACCAAGCACAACTTCCTGATCACCGACGCCGTGGACATTCCGCGCATTCTCGCTGAGGCGTTCTATCTTGCCTCGAGCGGCAGGCCAGGCGCGGTGCTCGTCGACATCCCGAAGGACGTTCTCCAAGCACAGACCACCTTTTCGTGGCCGCCGGAGTTGAGGCTGCCCGGATACCGTCCCGTTACGAAGCCCCACGGCAAGCAGGTTCGTGAGGCCGCACGCCTGATCGCCGATTCGAAGCAACCGGTGCTCTACGTGGGCGGCGGTGTGATCAAGTCGGAATCGTCCCTCGAACTGCTCGAGCTCGCCGAGCTCACCGGCATCCCGGTGGTCACCACGCTCATGGCGCGCGGTGCCTTCCCTGACAGTCACGCACTGAACTGCGGCATGCCGGGCATGCACGGAACAGTCGCTGCCGTGGCGGCTCTGCAGCGTAGCGACCTGCTGATCACACTCGGTGCGCGCTTCGACGACCGTGTCACCGGCCAACTCGACTCGTTCGCTCCCGGTGCCAAGGTCATCCACGCCGATATCGACCCCGCGGAGATCGGGAAGAATCGGTACGCGGACGTCCCGATCGTGGGCGACTGCAAAGAGGTCATCATCGAGCTGATCGAGGCGATCAGGGCCGATCAGGCCACCGGAACCACGCTCGATCTCACCGAATGGTGGGCATACCTGAACGGGATCCGCAGGACGTACCCACTGAGCTACGACCGTCCCTCCGACGGATCGATGTCGCCGGAATTCGTGATCCAGTCCGTGGGCAAACTCGCCGGGCCGGACGCGATCTACTGCGCCGGTGTCGGTCAGCACCAGATGTGGGCCGCGCAGTTCGTCGATTACGAGAAGCCGCGAACGTGGCTGAACTCCGGCGGCTTGGGCACGATGGGCTACGCCATACCGGCCGCAATGGGCGCCAAGATGGGCAAGCCGGATGCAGAGGTGTGGGCCATCGACGGCGACGGCTGCTTCCAGATGACCAATCAGGAATTGGCAACCTGCGCAGTCGAGGGCGTCCCGATCAAGGTCGCCCTCATCAACAACGGCAACCTCGGCATGGTGCGTCAGTGGCAGACGCTGTTCTATCAGGAGCGCTACTCGAACACCAATCTCGGCACCCATGGTGCGGTGCGCGTCCCGGACTTCGTCAAACTGGCAGAAGCATTGGGCTGCCACGGTATTCGGGTCGAGCGCGAGGAAGATGTCGAGGCGGCCATCCGTGAGGCGCAGTCGATCAACGACAAGCCGGTCGTGATCGACTTCATCGTCGGAGCCGACGCTCAGGTGTGGCCGATGGTGGCTGCGGGTACCAGCAACGACGAGATCATGGCGGCCCGTGGAATTCGGCCGCTGTTCGACGACGACGAGGCGGCAGCGGAGCCCGCCGTCATTCACGAAGCAATGGAGCGCGAGCAGCGCATGGGCGAGGCTGCGGCCGAGGAGGAAAACCAGTGAGCACCAGCCACACCCTCAGTGTTCTCGTCGAGGACAAACCGGGCGTATTGGCCAGGGTGGCCGGACTGTTCTCCCGCCGCGGATTCAACATCGAATCGCTCGCGGTCGGCGGAACCGAGCTTCCCGAGGTTTCGCGCATGACCATCGTGGTGACCGTCGACGAGTTCCCACTCGAGCAGGTGACCAAGCAACTGAACAAGCTTGTGAACGTCATCAAGATCGTCGAACAAGACGGTGAGGCTTCCGTGGCGCGCGAGTTGCTACTCATCAAGGTGCGCGCCGACGCCAGCGTCCGTACGCAGGTGATAGAAGCAGTGAATCTATTCCGTGCCAAGGTAATCGACGTTTCCCCGGAGTCGGTCACGATCGAGGCGACTGGAACCCGATCGAAGCTCGATGCATTGCTGCGGATGCTCGATCCGTACGGCATCAGGGAGATCGTGCAGTCCGGAGTCGTCGCGGTCGGGCGGGGACCGAAGTCGATCACCGCCACTCGCTAGTACTTTTGATAGAGATCCCCTAGAAAGAGGTTGAACTGTGGCAATTGAAATGTTCTACGAAGACGACGCGGACCTGTCGATCATCCAGGGCCGCAAGGTTGCTGTGATCGGCTACGGGAGCCAGGGCCACGCGCACTCGCTGAGCTTGCGCGACTCGGGCGTCGATGTGCGCGTCGGACTCGCCGCGGGTTCGAAGTCGCGTCCGAAGGCGCAGGAGCAGGGCCTGACCGTCGGTACACCCGCCGAGGTCTCCGCGTGGGCCGACGTGATCATGCTGCTCGCTCCGGACACGGCGCAGGCGTCGATCTTCAGCAACGACATCGAGCCGAATCTGAAGGACGGCGACGCGCTGTTCTTCGGCCACGGGCTCAACATCCACTTCGACCTGATCAAGCCGCCGGCATTCGTCACCATCGGCATGGTCGCACCGAAGGGTCCCGGACACCTGGTGCGCCGTCAGTTTGTCGACGGAAAGGGCGTTCCCGCCCTGATTGCGATCGACCAGGACCCCAAGGGGGAGGGTGAGGCACTCGCACTCTCCTACGCCAAGGCGATCGGCGGCACCCGGGCGGGCGTCATCAAGACGACGTTCAAGGAGGAGACCGAGACCGACCTCTTCGGTGAGCAGGCGGTACTGTGCGGTGGCACCGAGGAACTGGTCAAGACCGGTTTCGAGGTCATGGTCGAGGCCGGCTACGCCCCGGAAATGGCGTACTTCGAGGTGCTGCACGAGCTCAAGCTCATCGTCGACCTGATGTACGAGGGCGGCATTGCCCGCATGAACTACTCGGTGTCCGACACCGCGGAGTTCGGTGGCTACCTGTCCGGCCCGCGCGTTATCGACGCCGGCACCAAGGAGCGGATGAAGGCGATCCTGGCTGACATTCAGTCGGGGGCGTTCACCAAGCGTCTCGTCGCGAACGTCGAGAACGGCAACAAGGAACTCGAGGCTCTTCGCAAGGAGAACGCCGAGCACCCGATCGAGGTCACCGGTAAGAAGTTGCGCGACCTGATGAGCTGGGTCGACCGCCCGATCACCGAAACCGCTTAGGCTATACCGCTTTACGGGTTCGCCCCGCTGGCCCGATGTCGCATTGGTCTCTTTCGAGTTGTGCCGATGCGACATTGGGCCGAAGTCATTTCATGCTCGATTCTGGTGTCGTCCGTGTTCGCGATGTGGTAATGGGGACCAGGCTGCGGTTCTCCGTGAGTGCGGACTAAGCTATGTGTGGTCGAGACACCCCCACACCCACCGATTCAGGGAGTTTGCACGTGAGCCAGCCAGGCCGTCCTGTTGTTCTGATCGCCGACAAGCTCGCGGCGTCCACCGTCGAGGCCTTGGGCGACGGTGTGGAGGTGCGTTGGGTCGACGGACCCGACCGAGCGGCCCTACTCGAGGCCGTCCCTGAGGCCGACGCGATCCTCGTCCGCTCCGCCACCACCGTCGATGCCGAGGTCCTGACCGCCGGCACCAAGCTGAAGATCGTCGCCCGCGCGGGGGTCGGCCTCGACAACGTCGACGTCCCTGCCGCCACCGAGCGCGGTGTCATGGTGGTCAACGCCCCCACATCCAACATCCACACGGCTGCTGAGCACGCGGTCGCGTTGATGCTCGCCACCGCCCGTCAGATCCCTGCCGCCGACTCCACCCTGCGCGATCGCGAGTGGAAGCGCAGCAAGTTCAACGGTGTCGAGATCTTCGGCAAGACCGTCGGCGTCGTGGGCCTCGGCCGGATCGGCCAGCTGTTTGCTCAGCGTCTCGCCGCATTCGAGACTCACGTCATCGCGTACGACCCCTACGTATCGGCGGCACGCGCCGCTCAACTCGGAATCGAATTGGTCTCGCTCGACGAACTGCTGGGGCGCGCAGACCTGATCTCCGTCCACCTTCCGAAGACCAACGAGACCAAGGGGTTGCTCGGTGCGGAGAATCTGGCGAAGACGAAGAAGGGTGTCGTGATCGTCAATGCAGCTCGTGGTGGGCTGATCGACGAGGCGGCGCTGGCCGAGTCGATCAAGGCAGGCCACGTACGCGCTGCCGGTCTCGACGTGTTCGAGACCGAGCCCTGCACCGACAGCCCACTGTTCGACCTGCCCGAGGTCGTCGTGACGCCGCACCTCGGTGCATCGACAGGTGAGGCGCAGGATCGCGCCGGAACCGACGTCGCAAAGTCCGTATTGCTTGCCCTGGCAGGCGAGTTCGTTCCCGACGCAGTCAACGTGTCTGGTGGCGCAGTGGGCGAGGAGGTTGCCCCGTGGCTCGAGATCGTTCGCAAGCAGGGGGTGCTCATCGGCGCGCTCTCGGGTGAGCTGCCGGTCAGCCTCTCGGTTGACGTGCGCGGCGAGCTCGCGTCCGAAGATGTCGAGGTACTCGCCCTTTCGGCGCTTCGTGGAGTGTTCTCCGCCGTGATCGAGGATGCGGTGACGTTCGTCAACGCGCCTGCGCTTGCGGAGGAGCGCGGTATCACCGCCGAGGTCACCAAGGCCGCCGAGAGTCCCAACCACCGCAGTGTGGTTGATCTGCGCGCAGTTTTCGGAGATGGCAGCGTCATCAACGTCGCGGGCACGTTGACCGGCCCCCAGCAGGTCGAGAAGATCGTCAACATCAACGGCCGCAACTTCGAACTGCGTGCAGAGGGCCTCAATCTGGTCATCAACTACATCGATCAGCCCGGCGCGTTGGGCAAGATCGGCACGCAGCTCGGCAACGCCGGTATCGACATCCAGGCAGCGCAGCTCAGTCAGGACGCCGAGGGTGAAGGTGCGACCATCCTCCTCCGCGTCGACCGAGAAGTACCGGACGACGTGCGTGACGCGATCTCCGCCGCAGTCGGCGCCAGCAAGATCGAACTCGTCAACCTGGCCTAGTCCCACTGTGCGCGTGCCACGACATCTCGGTATCGGGGCACGCGCACAGCTCTACTCGAAGTGAGATGTCATGAAACTTGCGGTGATTGCCGGCGACGGCATCGGTGCCGAGGTCACGGCCGAGGCTCTGAAGGTGCTGCGAAAGCTGGTTCCCGATCTCGACACCACCGAGTACGACCTCGGTGCCCGGCGCTACAACGCCACCGGGGAATTGCTCCCTGATGCCGATCTCGCGGCGATCCGCAGGCATGACGCGATTCTGTTGGGCGCCATCGGTGACCCGTCGGTCACCCCGGGCGTGCTCGAACGCGGGCTGTTGCTGAACATGCGGTTCGCACTGGATCATCACGTGAATCTCCGCCCTTCGCAGCTCTATCCAGGGTCGCAGTCCCCGCTCGCGGGTCATCCTGACATCGACTTCGTGGTTGTTCGTGAGGGGACCGAAGGGCCGTACACCGGCAACGGAGGCACGATTCGCAAGGGAACCCCGCACGAAATCGCGACCGAGGTGTCGATCAACACCTGGTTCGGGGCAGAAAGGGTGGTGCGGTACGCATTCGCGCTGGCCCAGACGAGACGGAAGCACGTCACCCTGATCCACAAGACGAATGTTCTCTCTCATGCGGGTGCGATCTGGACGCGTGCCGTCGAGACCGTGTCGGCCGAGTATCCGGATGTGGAGACGGCCTACTGCCACATCGACGCGGCAACCATCTATATGGTCACCGACCCTTCGCGCTTCGACGTGATCGTCACCGACAACCTGTTCGGAGACATCATCACCGATCTCGCGGGCGCGGTCACGGGAGGAATCGGACTCGCCGCGTCGGGAAACATCGATGCCTCCGGCAAGAACCCGTCGATGTTCGAGCCTGTGCACGGCAGCGCCCCGGATATCGCCGGCCAGGGGATTGCGGATCCCACGGCAGCGATCTTGTCCGGGGCCCTGCTTCTGCGCCATCTCGGTCGGGATGGCGATGCGGCACGTATCGAAGCAGCCGTCGAGGCGGATCTCGCTTCGCGCGGCGATTCGAAGATCGTTACTTCCGAGGTCGGAGACCGGATCACCGCGTCCCTCTAGCGCCATTCGGCTTTGGTGGTGCCGGGCTTCTCCTCGTGCTTCTCGAGGCCGTATCTCCCGTTGACCGTCGCGGACCTTCGTGAGCCGGACGGATAGACTCGGCGATATGCGTCTTGGTCGAGTGGCAAGTCCCGATGGTGTTGCGTTCGTCAGTATCGAAGGGGAAGGTGAGTCTCGGACGGCGAAGGAGATAGCTGAGCATCCCTTCGGCAATCCCACCTTCACCGGGCGCAGCTGGCCGCTCGCCGATGTACGACTGCTCGCCCCGATTCTGGCAAGCAAGGTTGTCTGCGTAGGGAAGAACTACGCCGCCCACGCGGCCGAGATGGGTGGCGAAGCGCCCGCCGATCCGGTGATATTCATCAAGCCGAATACGTCGATCGTCGGACCGGATGCTCCGATCGTCCTACCGAGCTCGTCCGACGAGGTTCACTACGAGGGTGAACTCGCTGTGGTCATCGGACGGCCCTGCAAGGACGTTCCCGCGGCGAAGGCACTCGACGTCGTGTTGGGATACACGGCGGCAAACGATGTGTCAGCGCGTGACCAGCAGCGCAAGGACGGGCAGTGGACGAGGGCGAAGGGGCACGACACGTTCTGCCCGCTCGGACCGTGGATCGAAACCCAGCTCGACCCCTCCGATGTCGACATCACCACCGAGGTGGACGGAGAAGTGAAGCAGCGCAGCAATACCTCGCTTCTGCTGCACGACATTCCGAAAATCATCGAATGGGTGTCGGAGGTCATGACTCTGCTTCCGGGTGACGTCATCCTCACCGGCACCCCGGAAGGAGTCGGTCCGATCGTCGACGGCCAGAGTGTGAGCGTGACTCTCGGCGGCATCGGCACCCTCACCAACCCGGTAGTTGCCAAACGTTGACGGCTGTCGTGTCGCGAACGGCGGCGGACTACTAGCCTGTAGGGAGTCCTTTTCCAGCGTCGACCCAAGTGAGCCATGACCACAAGCGAAGTTCGTGTCCGTTTCTGCCCGTCGCCCACCGGAACCCCGCATGTGGGGCTCATACGAACGGCGTTGTTCAACTGGGCGTTTGCCCGACACAACGGCGGCTCGTTCGTATTCCGCATCGAAGACACCGACGCGGCCCGGGACAGCGAGGAGTCGTACCAGGCGATCGTGGACGCACTCCGTTGGCTCGGGTTGAACTGGGACGAGGGCCCGGAGGTCGATGGGCCGCACGGGCCCTACCGCCAGTCGCAGCGACGCGACCTACATCTGGATGTCGTGGCGAAACTGCTCGCTGCGGGTGAGGCGTACGAGTCCTTTTCGACGCCGGAGGAGGTCGAGGAACGGCACAAGGCGGCCGGCCGCGATCCCAAGCTGGGCTACGACAATTTCGACCGCGATCTGACTGCCGAGCAGCGGCAGGCGTTTCTCGGCGAAGGACGCAAGCCCGTTGTGCGGCTGCGGATGCCCGATCACGACCTGGCCTGGGTCGATCTGGTGCGCGGTGAGACGACATTCAAGGCGGGTACCGTGCCGGACTTCGCACTCACCCGAGGGAACGGAATTCCGCTCTACACGTTGGTCAATCCGGTCGATGATGCGTTGATGAAGATCACCCACGTGCTCCGGGGTGAGGACCTCCTGTCGTCCACGCCGAGGCAGCTTGCCCTCTACGAGGCTCTGCAGCGGATCGGGGTGGCGGATTTCACGCCACAGTTCGGCCATCTGCCGTTCGTGATGGGGCAAGGAAACAAGAAACTGTCCAAGCGAGATCCCGAGTCGGACCTCTTCATCCACCGCGACAGAGGGTTCATTCCAGAGGGTTTGTTGAACTACCTGGCATTGCTCGGCTGGGGTATTTCCGACGACCACGACGTGTTCTCGTTGGACGAGATGGTGGAGGCCTTCGATATCTCGAAGGTCAATTCCAATCCGGCCCGCTTCGATCAGAAGAAGGCCGATGCGATCAACGCCGAGCAGATCCGGAAGCTCGAACCTGCTGATTTCACGGCGCGCTTGCGCACTTTCCTGACGGCACAGGGCCACCTAGGGGAGTCGTTGGACGAGACCGTCTTCGCGACTGCCGCCGAGTTGGTCCAGACCCGCATCGTTGTTCTCTCGGACGCGTGGGGACTGCTGAAGTTCCTGTTCGTCGACGAGGCCGACTTCGAGATCGATCCGGCTGCTGCAGCCAAGAACCTCGGTCCCGACGCAGCACCCGTTCTCGATGCCGCAATCGCCTCTCTGGACGTCCTGAAGGTGTGGGATGCGGCCGCATTGGAAGGCGCACTCAAGACCGCTCTCGTGGATGAACTGGGCCTCAAGCCGCGCAAGGCATTCGCTCCGGTTCGGGTGGGTATCACCGGCTCGCACATCAGCCCGCCGTTGTACGAGTCGATGGAGTTGCTCGGGCGAGATACATCGCTGGCTCGGCTGCGTTCGGCACGCGCTGCCATCGCGGCCTAGACTCCTCCCCTTCGGGTCGAAGATGGTGAAAAAACAGCCTGTGACCATTCGATTTGGTGAATCCCGGCAGTAGGCTGGTAATCTCTTCTTCGGCCCGAGGCGGGCCGCGGAGCCTGAGAAGCTCAGCGGTTCGGGAATGGCCATTGGGGTATGGTGTAATTGGCAACACAGCGGTTTCTGGTACCGCCATTCTAGGTTCGAGTCCTGGTACCCCAGCGAAAGTTCGGTCGATTTTGACTACGAACTTCGGGGAGCTATGCTTGCTTAGCTTTCAAAGCGAAACACAGTTCCTGGCCCCGTCGTCTAGCGGCCTAGGACGCCGCCCTCTCAAGGCGGTAGCGCGGGTTCGAATCCCGTCGGGGCTACAAGAAAAGGCACCCTCCAACTAGTTGGAGGGTGCCTTTTCGTTGCCGTCTTCGGTGATCGTCGGTATGCGATCGGCGGGATATCGATCGATGTGTCAGGCCCGCCCGTCGGCCGGCGCCGAGAACTCCGCCGTGCTTCCGCCCACGGGCATGGGGGGCAGGCCCAGTTTCGTGTGATCCCAACTCCTGATGCGCTGCGGAACGACCCGTACTACCACCCGGTTGTGAAGCAACTGTTCGATCGCAGGGCGGAGATCGTCGGAGTACGGACCGGTATAGCGCTCCCAGACGCTTACTCCGGCGGCGAACATCGCGTCCGGGTCCTCGACGACCTCCGCGCTGCCGTCGATCGAGATTCCACGCAGGGTGTCGTAGGTGTCACCGTCCTCGATCATGACGGTGACCCGGTCGTCGCGACGCAAATTGACAGCCTTCTGCGATTTGGTCTTGGTCTCGAACAAGATCTCGCCGTCGACTACGCCGTACCACATGGCGACCAGGTGAGGTCTGCCATCAGCGCCCACCGTTGCCAGGGTGGCAATCCGACTTCGGTTCACGAATTCGGTGATCTCCGAATCCGTCATCGTGATCTGCGCCCGTTGGTTGGTTCCCATTCAGTTCTCTCTCTCACAGTGTGCTGGTCGTGCGTTCAGAGTCTCTTGTGCAAGGCTTCTGCTGCAGCGAGAAGATCGGCCGCCCACCGGGCACCGGGTCGCTTTCCCATTCGGTCGATGGGCCCGGATACCGAGATCGCCGCGACGACAGCGCCGGAGGCATCCCGGACGGGTGCGGACACGCTGGCGACCCCGGGTTCCCGTTCAGCAGCGCTCTGAGCCCAGCCACGCCTGCGAACCTCGAGCAGGGTGCGCTCGCTGAACGCCGCGTCTGCGAGCACGGCCCGCTGAGTTTGTGGGTCGGCCCAGGCGAGCAGGACCTTGGCGCCCGAACCGGCACTCATGGTCAGCCGTGCACCGACCAGAACTGTGTCGCGAAGGCCTGTGGGAGGTTCCATTGAAGCCACGCAGACGCGCTGGATCCCTTCCCTGCGGTACAACTGCACGCTCTCACCGGTGATTTCGCGCAGACGGGGGAGTACGAGGGCCGCCGCCGCGACAAGTGGATCGTTGGCGGTCGCGGCGAGTTCGGCGAGTCCGGGGCCGGGGCACCACAGGCCGTCGGAGTCCCGGGTGAGAAGGCGATGGACCTCGAGCCCGACGGCCAGCCGGTGGGCAGTGGCCCGGGGGAGTCCGGTTCTCGAGCACAGTTCTGTGAGGCTGCAGGGCTTCTCGGCCACCGCCCGCAGTACGCCCACCGCCTTGTCAAGAACCCCGATGCCGCTATGCTGTCTCATAGATCGATACCCATTTCTCGCATAATGGGATTGTATCATCCTCATTCAGGATTGAGTCCGAGTCTGAGAAGGCAATGACGTCGAGCGCACGGCGGCCCGAAGTGCCCACGGTGCGAGGCTGACACACACAGAGGTTGGAGACAATGGCGGAGAAAGCACGCACCTTGGCAGAGAAGGTGTGGGACGACCACGTGGTGGTCCGAGGTGAGGGCAACGATCCCGACCTCATCTACATCGATTTGCATCTCGTCCACGAAGTGACGAGCCCACAGGCATTCGACGGACTTCGGTTGGCGGGACGGCAGTTGCGCCGTCCGGATCTGACGATCGCCACCGAGGACCACAACGTCCCCACTGTCGACACCGACCAGCCGATCGCAGACCCGGTTTCCAAGGCCCAGGTGGACACACTGCGGCGCAACTGCGAGGAATTCGGTGTCCGGTTGCACCCGATGGGGAATATCGATCAGGGCATCGTTCACGTGGTGGGTCCGCAGCTGGGACTGACTCAGCCGGGCATGACAGTGGTATGCGGCGACAGCCACACCTCCACCCACGGTGCTTTCGGAGCGCTCGCAATGGGTATCGGCACCAGCGAGGTCGAGCACGTCATGGCAACGCAGACGCTCTCGTTGCGTCCGTTCAAAACGATGGCGGTCACCGTCGACGGTGAACTGCCCGAAGGCGTAACGAGCAAAGATCTCATTTTGGCGGTGATCGCGGAGATCGGCACGGGAGGCGGTCAGGGGCACGTAATCGAATACCGCGGCGAGGCGATCCGCAAGATGTCGATGGAAGCGCGGATGACCATCTGCAACATGTCCATCGAGGCGGGCGCCCGCGCCGGCATGATCGCTCCCGACGAGATCACCTATCAATTCATCGAAGGACGTCCCCACGCGCCGAAGGGATCGGACTGGGACGACGCGGTAGCGGCGTGGGAGCGGCTGAAGACCGATGAAGGTGCGTCGTTCGACAAGGAGGTCCACATAGACGCCGGTGCGTTGACGCCATTCGTCACGTGGGGCACGAATCCGGGACAGGGGCTGCCGCTCGGCGGTTCGGTGCCGAACCCGGCCGATATCCTCGACGAGAGCGAACGCAGCAGCGCCGAGAAGGCACTGGCTTACATGGGCCTCGAAGCCGGAACTCCGTTGCGTGAGGTCGCTATCGACACGGTTTTCGTGGGTTCGTGCACCAACGGCCGGATAGAGGATCTGCGGGCGGTAGCCGACGTGTTGCGCGGCCGTCACATCGCCGACGGGGTACGGATGTTGATCGTCCCGGGTTCCATGCGTGTTCGCGCGCAGGCCGAAAGCGAGGGTCTGGGAGAGATCTTCACCGCCGCCGGGGCCGAATGGCGGCAGGCGGGATGCTCGATGTGCCTGGGTATGAACCCGGACCAGCTTGCACCTGGCGAACGTTCGGCCTCCACCTCCAACCGGAATTTCGAAGGCCGTCAAGGTAAGGGTGGCAGGACTCACCTTGTTTCTCCGCCAGTTGCCGCCGCGACGGCAGTGCGCGGAAAACTGGCAGCACCGGCAGATCTGGCCTAGTAGTCAAGGAATTTGGGAGAATTTTCGATGGAATCCTTTAGCACACACAAAGGTATCGGCGTTCCGCTACGGCGATCCAATGTCGACACGGACCAGATCATTCCGGCGGTCTATCTGAAACGAGTGACCCGCACGGGTTTCGAGGACGGGCTTTTCGCTGCGTGGCGGGGCGATCCGACGTTCATTCTCAACGTTTCCCCCTACGACAAGGGCAGTGTCCTGGTCGCGGGGCCGGACTTCGGCACGGGAAGCTCCCGGGAGCACGCCGTATGGGCGCTATCGGACTTCGGTTTTCGGGTCGTGATCGCGTCGCGCTTCGCAGATATCTTTCGGGGCAACGCGGGCAAGGCCGGTCTGCTGGCTGCTCAGGTGGATCAATCCGAAGTCGAACTGCTCTGGAAACTGTTGGACGAGCAACCGGGTCTCGAATTGGTTGTGGACCTCGAGAACAAGACGGTGACCGCCGGAACCACCGTGGTGCCCTTCAACATTGACGACTACACACGGTGGCGTCTCCTCGAGGGTCTCGACGACATCGGATTGACATTACGGCAGGTAGAGGCGATTTCTGAGTTCGAAAAGTCAAGGCCTTCTTGGAAACCTGCGACTCTTCCGGAGCCGTCTCCGGGGGCGTGACAGCCAGAATCTGACCCGCTCTGCCAGACAAAGAGTTCCTGAGAATAGTGCCGCGTTGTTTGAGAATTGGCGTGGCACATAGACTCTTGCCGCATTCAGGTTTACCGTAGTTCATAGTCGGTCCGATGGCGGACCATAATCCGCGGAGGAATTTCAATGAATAAGGCAGAGCTCATCGATGTTCTGACCGAGAAACTGGGGTCGGACAGGCGCACGGCAACAGATGCTGTCGAACATGTCGTGGACACCATCGTGAGGGCGGTGTATCGCGGCGACAGCGTGACCATTACCGGTTTCGGTGTCTTCGAGCAGCGTCGTCGCGCGGCACGCGTCGCACGTAATCCACGTACAGGCGAGACCGTGAAGGTCAAGCCGACGTCAGTGCCCGCGTTCCGTCCAGGTGCGCAATTCAAGGCGGTTATCGCTGGTGGCCAGAAGCTTCCGGCCAGCGGTCCTGCAGTAAAGCGGGGCGCGGCGGCGCCGGCCACGAAGGCAGCGGCCAAGAAGGCGGCGGCCAAGAAGGCGGCGGCCAAGAAGGCGGCGGCGAAGAAGGCCGCGGCGAAGAAGGCGCCAGCGAAGACCGCTGCAAAGAAGACCGCAGCAAAGAAGGCGCCAGCGAAGACCGCTGCAAAGAAGACCGCAGCAAAGAAGGCGCCGACCAAGACCGCTGCAAAGAAGACCGCAGCAAAGAAGGCGCCGACCAAGACCGCTGCAAAGAAGACCGCAGCAAAGAAGGCGCCGACCAAGACCGCTGCAAAGAAGACCGCAGCAAAGAAGGCGCCGACCAAGACCGCTGCAAAGAAGACCGCAGCAAAGAAGGCGTCGAAGCGCGCTAGGTAATACCAGCGCGGGGCGAGACTTCTCGAACACGGATGGGTGCCGACCGATAACGGTCGGCACCCATCCGTGCCTCGTTCTGGAATCGGTGTTCGGTCTCGCTCAGTCTTTGCGAGTGGGGGGTAGCGGACTGTCGATGTGATCGGCTTGCACTAGTTTGCCTCCCGATAGAGACAACACCCATGTGCTCGCTTTCCTGTTGCGCGCAGCGGGCAGCGATATTCCGTCGCTGTCGGCCCACCACTGCAGTAGATCGGGAATGACGCCACCCTGACTGCAGATCACCTGGACTCCACCGAGAGCGGCGATCTTGCGTGCTCGTGTACGGGTGGCTACGGGGTCGGATGCGTAGCTCTCTTCGCACATCGAGGGTTCGAGCCGCACGGTCGTGCCCAGAGCGTGCGCCAGCGGTTCCACCGTCTGCGTGCACCGCGTTCGATCGGCCGAAAAAACCCCGGTAGCCCCGAACGCCTCGAGTTGTGCCACCAGCGCGTCCGCCTGCTTTCGGCCATTCGAGTCCAGCGGCCGGTTGTTGTCCTCTCCTTGGTATCGCTTTCTGCTCCCAGCCTTTGCATGGCGCACCAACAGCATGGTGGCGGTGTCGGGAGGTAGCGCGGTGAACCGTCGCAGCACTTTGCGGTCCATCGGATACGACAGCTGATCGGCGACTTCAGGCACGGGCAGCCACAACAATTCGTCCACCTCGTTATTGGGGACGAAAGTTCCGGCGCAGGCTTCGGCAGCCCAATACTCGACTCGCTTCAACCGCCGATGTCCCGGAATGGGATACGTCAGCGCACCGAGATTGCGACCGAGGCGCGCACGAATTCCGGTCTCTTCTTCGACCTCGCGAAGTGCCGCGACGATGGCAGTCTCACCAGGGTCCAGTTTGCCCTTCGGAAACGACCAGTCTTCGTATTTGGGTCGATGAATGATCGCAACTTCTATCTCGTCGGGGTTGCGGGGAGATTTCCGCCACAGGAGTGCCCCCGCGGCAAAGATGTTGGCCTTGACCGGTCGATCGGGTGAAGTTATCAACGAGTTCCTTCCTTCTGCCGCATAATCGCCGCGTTCAGGATCCGCTACCCGTTCGAGTCCGCATCATCGCCACCTGGTGCTCACGAACGTCTTCCCCGCGCGCCGGCGCTGCGACCCAGCGACCGTCGGGTTGGAGCACCCAGCAACGCGTGGTCGGATCCAGTGCCGAGTCCAGGATTCCGCCTATCTGGTTGGTGAGTCGAGGATCCTTGACCTGTGCCATGACCTCCACACGGCGGTCGAGATTGCGGTGCATCATGTCGGCGCTGCCGATCCAGTATTCGTCGGCACCGAGGAAGTGGAACACACGCGAATGTTCGAGGAATCGTCCGAGAATCGATCGCACCGAGATGTTCTCGCTCAGGCCCGGAACACCCGGCTTCAGCGCGCAGATCCCGCGGACGACGATTTCGATGGAGACACCGGCCATGGAGGCGCGATAGAGGGCGTCGATAACCTGCTCGTCGACCAAGGCATTGGCCTTCAAGCGGATTCCGGAAGACTCCCCTCGCAGGTGATGCCCAATTTCCGCGTCGATGCGCTGGATTATTCCCCTGCGTATCCCGTTTGGGGCCACGAGAAGGTTGCGGTAGTGCGTCTTCCGTGAGTATCCGGTGAGTGAATTGAACAAATCAGTGAGATCGGCCCCGATCTCGGGGGCCGCTGTGAGCAGACCGACATCTTCATACAGTCGAGCCGTTTTCGGGTTGTAGTTGCCCGTTCCGATGTGGCAGTAACGTCGGATCGTGGACCCCTCTCGTCGGACGACGAGGCAGGTCTTGCAGTGAGTCTTGAGACCTACGAGTCCGTAAACCACGTGTACGCCCGCATGTTCGAGTTTACGAGCCCATTTGATGTTGGCTTGCTCGTCGAACCTGGCTTTGATCTCGACCAGGGCTACGACCTGCTTGCCTGCCTCGGCAGCATCGATGAGCGCGTTGACGATGGGTGAGTCGCCCGAAGTCCGGTAGAGGGTCTGCTTTATCGCGAGAACCTGGGGGTCGGCAGCGGCTTGTTCTATGAAGCGTTGAACGCTCGTCGAAAACGAGTCGTAGGGGTGGTGGACGAGTATGTCACCGTCGCGGAGAGTCGAGAAGACGCTCTTGGGTGTTTCTCGCTCGCCGAAGGCGGGATGTGTGGCCGGAACGAACGGGGCGTCTTTGAGGGCCGGTCGGTCGACGGCGTACACCTGCCAGAGGCTGGACAGATCCAGAAGTCCCGGAACCTGGATGACGTCACGGGGATCGACATCCATCTCACGCAGGAGAAGTTCGAGCATGTGGTCGGTCATGTCGTCGGCAACCTCGAGCCGCACCGGAGAACCGAATCGGCGGCGTGCGAGTTCGCGTTCCAATGCCTGCAGGAGATCCTCGTCGCGGTCTTCCTCAACTTCGAAGTCGGCGTTGCGCGTGATACGAAATGCGTGGTGTTCCACGATTTCCATGCCGGGGAACAGCACGTTGAGATGAGCAGAGATCAATTCTTCCAGCGGCAAGAACGCGTCGATGGAGTGCGGCGTTTCGTCGCGGCGGACGCGGACGAACCGTCCGACGTTGTCCGGAACCTTTACTCGCGCGAAGTGTTCTCCGCCGGTGGCCGCATCTTTGACGGTCACCGCGAGATTGAGGCTGAGGCCGCTGATATACGGGAACGGATGCGCGTGGTCGACAGCGAGGGGGGTGAGGACCGGAAAGATCTGCTCCTGGAAGTGAACCGACAATCGCGCGCGGTCGTCGTCGGTGAGATCGGACCATCCGATGATGGAGATGCCCTCGGCGGCAAGAGCAGGACGCACCGCGTCTAGGAACACGCGAGCGTGCTTGTCCGAGATCTCCTGGGTGCGAGTGGCGATGAGAGCGAGTTGTTCGCGAGGCGAGAGACCGTCGGCAGAACGTACAGACAGCCCGGTCTCGTCGCGGCGCTTGAGGCCCGCGACCCGGACCATGAAGAACTCGTCGAGATTGGAGGCGAAGATCGCGAGGAACTTGGCCCTCTCGAGCAGCGGAAGCGACGGATCCTCGGCCAGCGCGAGGACACGTGAATTGAAGTCCAGCCAACTGAGTTCGCGGTTGAGGTAGCGGTCGTCGGAGAGGCCATCGGTCAGTGCCTTCGCGAAGGCACTCGTCGCCGCGGGCGGTGCCATCGGAATGGTCGTCTGACTCGGCGCTACGTTGGCTTCGGTCATTCCGATCCCACCGTCGTGCGTTCCGTTCCCGCTTTTGACGTTGGTCTGTTGATCGAGTGCTTCACCATGGCTCACCACACGATCATCCCTCGAGGATTCCGCCGCCGACAATCGATGGGAAGAATTTCGCATAACCGGATCGCCTAGCCGTTTCTGCAGTGCGAGTGTGTAGTGGGTGCGAGGGCCTCGAGCGCTGCTCGCGTGGCTGGTCCGACACCGAGAGCGCGCGCCGCGTCGAGGTCTTCGGCTGTATCGACGTCCGTTCGAAGCCCGGGCCAATGGCCTTCGAGGGGGCGTGCCCCCGAGTCGAGGTGCCGCCTGGCCGAACCGGGTCCGAATCGCGG
The DNA here is from genome assembly GCF_001767395.1 of Rhodococcus sp. WMMA185. NCBI lineage: Bacteria > Bacillati > Actinomycetota > Actinomycetes > Mycobacteriales > Nocardiaceae > Rhodococcus > Rhodococcus sp. WMMA185. The sequence goes on from NZ_CP017014.1 coordinate 1,208,076, forward strand.
ATCGAGCGGAATCGACGGGTCGCAGGAGAACAACGCCGCAGTTCCGGTTCCGTGATGATCAATGACGACGGATCTGCCACCGAATCGCGCGGCGGCGAGCGCCTCGCCGAACTCACCCTCGCGCAAAGAGGGGAGGTCGGCTTGCAAAGCGACGACGTCCACCAACCTTTCCGACCGACGGATGTGCTCTGCTGCCGCCGCCAGCGCCGCGTTGAGGCTGTGTTCGGCCTCGGCGACCTCCGGCCGGTAACTCGTGAGCTCATGCACCGGGTCGGCGTAGACGCCCGCACCAATGCTGCGTGCAAGGCGGGCCACCGCGAGGTCCGGGGTGACCACCGTGACTCCGGCGACTGAATCGACATCGCTCACCACGGCCAGGGTGTCGTGCAGCATCGATAGCACGAGATCGCTCCGGTCGGAGGCATCGAAGACTCCGGACAGGCGTGTCTTGGCCGCGTGAAGCTTCTTCACGGCGACCAGTACATGCGCGCGCTGTGCTGCGGAACGGGTCGCAGTGCTCATGAGAACATTTTGCCAGTCCGCTCGCCAGACCGCGGCGGTGCCGTGAGCGCCCCACCGCGGCGGTGCCGTGAGCGCCCCACCGCGGCGGTACCGTGCGCGCGAATCGAGGGCGGACTGATTTAGTCGCCGCACAGCGCTTCGCGGCGTTGTCGACAATACTGTGGGGCGAGTATCGGGTGATGAACATGAGGGGGCTGTGTGAGTAAGGCCGCGGTATTGGGAGCCGGTTCATGGGGAACGGCATTTGCCAAGGTTCTGGCGGATGCCGGGACAGATGTCACCGTGTGGTCGCGACGCGCTGAGGTTGCCGAGTCCATCGTCTCGCGGCACGAGAACCTCGACTACCTTCCCGGCGTGACTCTGCCTCCGTCATTGACGGCGACCGACGATGCCCAGGTTGCTCTCGACGGCGCCGACTTCGTCGTCCTCGCGGTGCCGTCACAGTCGTTGCGCGGGAACTTGCAGTTGTGGAGCCCGGCGATCCCCGAGGATGCGACCATGCTCAGCCTCGCGAAAGGCATCGAGACCGGCACCCTGATGCGGATGAGCCAGGTCATCGGTCAGGTCACCGGTGCAGACCCGGGCCGGATAGCCGTCCTGTCCGGGCCCAATCTCGCCCGGGAGATCGCGCTTGGTCAGCCCGCGGCGACGGTCATTGCGTGCACCGATTCGATGCGGGCACTCGAACTGCAGAAGGCTTCGGCTACCGGGTACTTCCGCCCGTACACCAATTCGGACGTCGTCGGCTGTGAGATCGGCGGTGCCTGCAAGAACGTCATCGCACTCGCGTGCGGTATGGCGTCGGGAACGGGGTTGGGTGAGAACACGATTGCAACGATCATCACCCGCGGACTCGCCGAGATCACGCGTTTGGGGGTGGCGTTGGGTGCCAACCCGGCCACTCTCGCTGGTCTTGCCGGAGTGGGTGATCTGGTAGCCACGTGCACGTCGCCCCTGTCGCGAAATCGATCGTTCGGTGAATGTCTGGCCCAGGGTGGATCGATCGAGAGCGCTCAAGCAGCCGCCAACGGCCAGGTTGCCGAGGGTGTCAAGTCCTGTTCGTCGGTCCGCGCTCTTGCAGCCAGCTACGATGTCGAAATGCCGCTGACCGACGCCGTGCACCGCGTGTGCCACGAAGGACTGGCCGTGCAGGACGCGATCGGTCAGTTGCTGGGCCGCCGCACGAAGCCGGAGTGAGATCGTGGCTGGTGATTCGACTCGCTGTGTAACCGCGGTTGCGCCAGAAAAGGTTCCCGGTTCACCGATGCAGAGGGGCCCGGTATTCGCAGCGCCCTATCAGTTGAGTGCAGACGAGGGCACCGAGGCCGATACCTATGCGCGGGCCTCGAATCCAGGTTGGCGAGACCTCGAATCGGCGCTCGCGGTCCTCGAAGGAGCTGCCGGTGCGCTTGTGGTCGGCTCCGGGATGTCGGCCGTGACCGTTGCACTGCGCAGTTTGCTCACAGCCGGAGATACGGTGGTGGTACCAGCGGACGGCTACTACCAGGTTCGGGCCTACGCGCGGGAACGTCTCGAGCCCATGGGCATCACCGTGCACGAGCTGAAAACCTCGGACATGGCAGATGAGGTAGCCGCAGGTCTGCTGGCCACGGCAACGGGAACGACCGTTGTCGTAGTCGAAACACCCGCCAACCCTTCACTCGACGTGGTGGACCTGCGTGCCGTGGCTGAGCTGTGCCGGAACGCAGGCGCCGTTCTGGTCGTGGACAACACCACCGCCACACCCCTTGGCCAAAGACCGCTCGAACTTGGAGCGGATGTGGTAGTAGCAAGCGGCACAAAGGCTTTGAGTGGTCATAGTGATCTTCTCATGGGATACGTCGCGGCGGCGGATGCCGACCTGCTGACCGGGATGGGCCGGGAGAGGGCGTTGTCCGGGACGGTCCTCGGTCCGTTCGAGACTTGGCTCGCGCATCGGAGCCTCGGTACGGCGGGCCTGAGGTTCGAGCGCCAGTGCGTCAATGCAATGGCTCTGGCGACTCTGCTGGAATCGCACCCGGCCGCGCTCGATGTCCGGTATCCGGGCCTGCCCGGCGATCCTTCGCACGGTGTAGCCAGTGCCCAGATGCACAGGTTCGGTGGACTGGTGAGCTTGAAGTTCGACTCGGCAGATCGGTTCCATCGCTTCGTTGCGGGGAGTGAACTTCTCATGTCCGCGACGAGTTTCGGCGGCATCCACACCACGGCCGACCGCCGGGCGCGGTGGGGTGACCCGGTGCCCGATGGGTTCACACGGATCTCGTGCGGAATCGAGGACACCGACGACTTGATCGCCGATGTCGAGCGGGCGCTGTCGGCGTTGTGACAGTCACCTTTGAGACGGGCCTCCCGGGCGGGACGAGGTGACCTGCGGTGTGCTCGGCGAACTGATCCGCGGCGAGGCGGATGCGGCGAGAGCATGACGGCGGCGGTACGGTTTGTCTCGTGAGTAGACCACGCACCCGGGTAGCGGTAATTTTCGGTGGCCGTAGTAACGAACACTCAGTGTCATGTGTGTCGGCTGGAAGTGTCCTGGGGCACCTCGATCCGCGGCGGTACGACGTGGTGCCGATCGGTATCACACCCGATGGTTCGTGGACCCTCGGCCCCACCGATCTCGAGGCGCTGTCCATGCACGGTCGCGCGCTTCCCAGTGTCGAGCCCAAAGGGTCTGCACTGGCCCTTACTGCCGATCCGACGCGGTCCGGCGACCTCGTAGCCCTCGATGACGGAATGGCCGGCGAGATTCTGGCCTCGGTTGACGTCGTCTTTCCCGTATTGCACGGCGCCTACGGTGAGGACGGCACGATTCAGGGCCTGCTCGAACTCGCCGGCATTCCGTACGTCGGGCCCGGTGTACTCGCGAGCGCCGCGGGCATGGACAAGGAGTTCACCAAGAAGCTTCTCGCCGCCGAGGGCCTGCCCATTGGGTTCCAGGTGGTCCTGCGCCCGGGAACCGACACACTGACCGCCGATCAGAAGTCGCAGCTGCGCCTGCCTGTGTTCGTCAAGCCGGCCCGTGGTGGATCGTCGATCGGTATCACCCGAGTGGCTGATTGGGATCTTCTCTCCGAAGCCATCGCACACGCCCGACTGCACGATCCGAAGGTGATCGTCGAGTCGGGGATCGACGGGCGCGAAGTCGAGTGCGGAGTTCTCGAATACCCAGACGGCGAGGTGCGGGCAAGCGTTGTTGCCGAAATCCGCATGCCGGAAGCGTCCGCCGATGACGAGGCGTTCTACGATTTCGACAGCAAGTACCTCGACGATGTGTGCGAGTTCGACGTCCCGGCGAAACTCGAGGATTCGGTCAGTGAGGAGATCCGTGACCTCGCGGTGCGCGCGTTCACCGCTCTCGACTGCCAGGGCCTCGCACGGGTCGACTTCTTCGTGACGGACGAGGGCCCGGTCATCAACGAGATCAATACGATGCCGGGGTTCACATCGATCTCGATGTACCCGCGCATGTGGGGCGAGGCGGGCGTCGACTACTCCACACTCCTGTCCACCCTGGTCGACACCGCCCTTGCCCGCGGCACAGGCCTTCGCTAGGGGAACTCCGCCGGGTCGGCGATCAGGGAATCACCACTGGTGCTGGATCGAGAGGTTGTTCGGGCAGCGTTTCGGCGACCACGTCGGAAATGTCCTGCAGCGGCGTGGGGCCGACCCCGTTGGGAACCGTAAGCGCCACGTACACGCCCCGATCGACGGCGAACCAACTGCTCGCGTCGATTCCGGCGCTTTCGCCAGGTATCTCGAACCACTGGACTCCATTGATCACCTGCAGGGCCGATGCCTGGTCGAATTCGGCGGGACGGTCCAGACCGCACCGCAGGACCAGTGGTTCTCCTTCGGCGGGTTGCCAGGCTGCGGCGGCTTCGGGTGCGGGTTCGACGAGTTCGGCTCGGGTGTAGTCGCCTAGTTTGTCGGGCAGCGCCGCCATGAGGGCGTCGCATTCGGCGGATCTGGATGACGGTGCCGGTACCGGACCCAGCGCCACCGGTTGCAGGGCCGGACTTCGCCCGGCAATCACCGCGGCGGCGATAATACCGATCACCAATGCCACGGGAAGCGCTACGGCCGTCGCGATGAGTGCTGGATTCCTACGTTCGACTGGTGCCGTGTCGGACGTTTCGGCGGGCGTGTTCTGGTCTGGTTCGAGGTCGGGCATGCTCAGTTCTTGTTCGCAGATTTCTCGGGGATGTCACAGGTGAGGATTCGGGTGATCCCGGGGACGCGACGGATCTCCCGGACGACGGGATCAACCTCGTCGGCACAGACCCGGACGACGACGTCGTACGGTCCGACCACGTCTTCCGAGGTGAGAACTCCGGTGATCTTCTCGATCTCGGATGCGACAGTCGCAGCCCTACCGACCTCGGTTTGGATCAGGATGAACGCTTGCACCCTCGTTCCGGCCCTTTCCTGCTCCGCGCCGCCGCGATCTCGGTAGAGTCGCGGGTGCTCTGGCGCTGATCTCTTCGATCGCCGGAAAGTCCCGGCAACAGCTTGAAGGTACCGCAGTCGTCGATCGCGCGACCGGTCCCACGGTCACAGCGGGCACCCCGACACCACCGCCCCCATGGAGGCACACCATCACACCGACGAATTTCCCGGACCCGAACGCCCCGGCCACAGTTGCCGACGTCGGCGAATTCGCGATGATCGAGCGAGCTGTGGCCGGTCGTGCGCAGCCGGAGTCCACTCTGGTAGGCCCCGGCGATGACGCGGCTCTGGTTCGGGCCCCAGACGGTCGGGTCGTCGTATCGACCGACATGCTCGTGCAGGGCAGGCACTTTCGACTCGACTGGTCGTCGCCCCGGGACGTGGGTCGCAAGGCGGTGGCACAGAACGCGGCCGACATTGCCGCGATGGGAGCGCAGCCCACGGCTTTCCTGGTATCGGCAGGCCTGCCACCGGACACGCCGGCCGAGGTGGCAGTCGAAATCTCGGCCGGCATCGGTGAGGCGGCCGAGGAGCTCGGGGCGGGCGTGGTCGGCGGGGATCTGGTGCAGGCCGGGCAAGTGGTGATTTCCGTCACCGCAATCGGGGATCTGGGTGGCGAAGCCCCGATTCGGCGTTCGGGGGCCCGGCCGGGAGACGTTGTCGCACTGGCAGGGTCGCTCGGCCGATCGGCCGCTGGTCTTGCCCTATTGCTTGCCGGTTCTTCGGATTTCCCGGAGCTCCTCGCGGCACACCGCGTCCCGACGCCCCCGTATGCGGCGGCTCGGGCGGCTGCCGCCGGAGGTGCCCGTTCCATGATCGACATCTCCGACGGACTCCTCTCCGATCTCGGTCACATCTGTGAAAGCTCGGGAGTCGGAATATCCCTCGCCCGAGCCGACCTCGCAGTCCCCGCTGATGTAGAGGCGGCGGCAGCCGCGATCGGCGTCGACCACTGGGGCTGGGTTCTGACAGGTGGGGAGGATCATGGTTTCGCAGCGACCTTCCCTGCCGGAGCTGCGCTGCCGGAGGGCTGGACGGAGATCGGAACGGTGACTGACGGATCGGGCGTCAAGGTCGACGGTGAGACCTGGCCGGGGGCTGGAGGCTGGCAGAGTTTTTCGGTATAGGTTGCACGCATGGCCATCTATGCGCTCGGGGACCGCGAACCCGACATTCACCCGGACGCCTACGTCCATCCCGACGCGGTGGTGATCGGCGGTGTTGCGCTGGGCGCGGGCGCCTCGGTGTGGCCCCAGGCCGTGCTCCGCGCCGACTACGGCACGATCACGATCGGGGCCGGGACGAACATCCAGGACGGTGCCGTGATCCATTGCACGCCGATCGATCCGACGGTGATCGGCTCTGGTTGCGTGGTGGGGCACGCTGCGCACGTCGAGGGCTCCACGATCGGCGATCACTGCCTGATCGCTTCCGGTTCGGTTGTGCTCAACGGTTCGACCGTCGGCGCAGGCTCCGTGGTGGGAGCAGGCGCTGTCGTTCCGTTCAACTTCCAGGTGCCTGCACGCAGAATGGCACTGGGCATTCCCGCCAAGATCCGGGAGAACTACGAGGTCCCGGAGGGACATATCGAGATGAATGTGAAAATGTATGCGGCGAATGCGGTCTATTACCGCGAGGCTCTGCGCAGGCTCGACTGATGAAGGCGCCGTTGCAGGACCTGGTCGAAGCAGGGTGGGCTGACGCACTCGCGCCGGTTTCCGGGCGCATCACGGAGATGGGCGATTTCTTGCGCGCGGAAATCGCGGACGGGCGTGGTTATCTGCCTGCCGGAGAGAATATCCTGCGGGCCTTCGCTCAACCGTTCTCCGAGGTCAAGATCCTGATCGTGGGACAGGACCCGTACCCGACGCCAGGGCACGCCGTAGGCCTCAGTTTCTCGGTGGCCCCAGAGGTGCGTCCGGTACCTCGCAGTCTGGCCAATATCTTCACCGAGTACAGCATGGACCTCGGCTACGAGACGCCGTTGAGCGGAGACCTCACTGCGTGGTCACGTCAGGGGGTGCTGCTGTTGAACAGGGTCCTCACGGTGCAGCCGGGACTCCCGGCTTCGCATAGGAAGAAGGGCTGGGAGGCAGTGACCGAGCAGGCGATCAGCGCGCTCGTGGCGCGCCCAGAACCCCTCGTCGCAATCCTGTGGGGCAGGGACGCATCCACGCTGAAGCCAATGCTCGGCGATGTCCCCACCATCGAGTCGGCGCATCCGTCGCCGCTGTCCGCCGGACGGGGATTCTTCGGTTCTCGGCCGTTCAGCCGGGCGAACGAACTACTCGGCAGCCTGGGCGCAGAACCTGTGGACTGGCGCTTGCCGTAGCTCCTACAGCTCCTGCGCGCTGGCCTTCTTCACGGAAGTGAAATCAGCGCGCCGCTTCTCGACGAACGCGTCGACGCCTTCTCTGCCTGCCGGGCTGTCCGCGGCGGCGGTGATCGACGCCGCCTCCGCGTCCAGTTGCTCGGTGAGTGTGCGTGCCCTCGACGCGCGCAACAGCGACTTGGTTCCCGAATATGACGACGTCGGTCCGGCGGCGAGTATTCGGGCGAGTCGAAAGGCCTCGTCCTGAATGACATCGTCGCCGACGAGACGGCTGAGGATGCCCAACCGGACTGCTTCGTCCCCGCTCAAGATGGAATCGGTGAGCAGGATCTCGCGAGCTCGGGCATCACCGATGATGCGGGGGAGCGTCCAGGAAATGCCGCCATCCGGAGTGAAGCCGATGGAGGGGTACGCCGCCCGCATCTTGGTGCCGGGACCGCCGAGCGCTACGTCTGCCAGGCAGACGAGGCTCATGCCTGCGCCTGCCGCCCATCCCTGTACGCCGGCGATCACCGGAACGGTGGTGGTGTCGAGTGCGCGGACGAAGTTGTGCAACACGCGGGCAGCTCCGGCAACGTACTCGCTGCGAACCGGAGCGGACGAGAAGGCCTTCACGTTGCCGCCGGCGCAGAAGTTCGGTCCCTCGCCGACGAGGAGCACACTGCCGATGCGATCCCCGACCGCGGCGAGCGCGTGGGTGCCCTGCTCGAGGCCCTCGTCGTCGAGGGTGTTTCCGTTCTCAGCTGTGGCGATCGTGATGCGGAGAACGTTGTCGTCTATCCGGACTTTGCTGAGTTGTTCGAGAGTCGTCACGGTTGTACTTTACGTGGGCCTGTCAGGCCTTTTTCGCACGCTGATGTACCGTGTCCGTTTCGAATCGCACAGCACGGCGATCCGGTTCACCTGTCGATGGCGATCACCGAAACCGAACCGTCAAGTCTGTTGGTGACATAGGCCCAGGCTCCGTCCGGGGTGATTGCTATCCCGGTCGGGGTCTCGCCGACGGGAATTGCCGCGTTCACGTTGTTGAGCAACATCGCAAGAATGGTCGTCAATCCGAAGACTGCGTCCGGCCCCCTGCCACGACCGGGTGGTAGGCGCGAAAACCGGTGTAGCAGTGCATATTTTTCTCCTGCTTCAGCGGTAGCTAGCGAGGAACCCCGGTTCTTCAGGGCCGGGAGGAATCGCGTCACTGTGCGGGGCGTTTCTGGTTCTCGATGTATTCCTTGACGTTCGACAGTGGCGCTCCCCGCACGAGCCTGCACAGTAGGACGGCGGCCAGAAGTGGGCACCCCACAGGTACTTACGGATGTGGTCGGGGAACTCTTGCCGCAGCCGTCGGGTCGAGACGCCATAGAGGTTGTTCACCAGTGTGGGCAGCGAGACCTTCGCGGGTAGTGGAGGTGGTCGGCCTCGCCGTTGCCCTCGACCAGTTCGGTCTCGAAGTCCTCACCCCTGCAGCATGATCTCCTCGCAGCGGACCAGCAGCTCATAGGTGCACGGTCCGCGCCGTCACTTCGGAGTGAAGACCACATGTGTATGCGGGTTGTAGACGACCGAACGACCCCTGCACACGTCCCGGTTTGGGTTCCCGGTGTTTTGTCGGAGGTGACTGTTACGGTCCGGGGTGTGAAGCAGGTGGTGCGGGTGAAGTTGCTGGCCGACAGCCAGCAACTCGACGTGTTGGTGCGCACCCTGGCCGTCTGCAACGACACCGCCACCCTGGTGGCCCGGATCGCGCACGAGAAGCGGGTGTTCCGCAAACGTGATCTGCGGGCGATCACCTACGCCACCGCCCGCGAGCATGGTGGGTTGGGTGCCCAGGTGGCGCAGTCGGTGATCCGCAAGGTCGCGGACTCGTACACCAGCCTGCGGGCCAATCTGCGGAATGGCAGGTACGGGCCGGCAGGGTCGCGGCGCCGGCAGCGGGTGGAAAACGCGCCGATCCGGTTCCGCTCGGATGCGGCGCAACCGTTCGATGACCGGTGCCTGTCCTGGCAACACGACCCAAACGACACGGGCGGGGGCAGCGTGTCGATCTGGACGGTCGACGGTCGGGTGAAGAACCTGCGGTTCGTCGGGCACCCCGACCAGGTGGCGATGCTCCGCGACTACCGGAAGGGGGAAACCGATCTCGTCGTACACCGTGACCGGACAGGGACGCCAACCGCGTATCTGATCGCCACCTGTGAGCTGCCCGACCCCCCGGTTGAGGTGGGAGAGCATCTGCGCACCCCGGACGGGTGGATCGGGGTGGATTTGGGGATCGTGAATATCGCCGTCGCCTCCGACCGGGCCCTCGGCGACGACCTGCTCCGCGAATACGGGGACGGCGCCCCGGACGGTCCGACCGGACGGGGCAGCACGAAGGACCGGCGCACCCGCAACCGGGAACTGCGGCAGGCGTTGCAGAAGAAGAACACCAAATCCGCTAAACGGTTGTTGCGGCGTCGGGCTCGGAGGGAAGCCCGGTTCGCCGCCGACGTCAACCACCAGATATCCAAGAAGGTTGTGGCCGAGGCTGAACGCACCGGACGCGGGATCGCCCTGGAGAACCTTACGGGCATCCGCGAACGGGTACGGTTTCGCAAGCCCCAACGGGCCACGCACTCGAGTTGGGCGTTCGCGCAGCTCGGGGCCTTCATTTCCTATAAGGCCGCCAGGGTGGGGGTGCCGGTGTTGTCGGTGGATCCGGCGAACACCAGCCGCCGTTGTATCCGGTGTGGTCATATCGACAAGAAGAACCGGCCCCACCAGGACCGGTTCTGTTGTCTCGGCTGCGGTTTCGTTGAACACGCGGATATTGTCGGCTCGCATAACATCGCGTATCGAGCCGCCGAAGACTACCGGGCCCAGTCAACGGTCCCCGGTGCGGCGTGACACCTGACAGCCAGTGGGGTGTTACAGCTGCAAGCTCAGTCCTTCAGGGCTGAGTAGTTGACAGGAACTGATCAACCTTGCCTGTCCCGCTCAGTCACATTGACATCGCGGCGGAAGTGAGCTGCCGCATGCTGTTCGGGCGGAGCGGACACTTCGAAACAACGCCCCCGAGAATTTCTGCGGAATGGGGAAGACTCGTCGAAATTCCTATGACACTGATTCCTCGCCACCTCTGCTGGAACGACAAAGTCGCCGCAACTCCCATGGTTGGGTGTTGCGGCGACTGTTAGAAGCCGATCAGTGCCGGAGGCACAGTGGCATCACACGCAGCAGAGGGTCAGCCCCTGGTAACCTTTCCGGCCTTCAGGCAGGAGGTGCAGACGTTGAGCTTCCGGGTGTTTCCGGGGGCAACCTCGGCACGAACAGTCTGAATGTTCGGGTTCCAGCGACGGTTGGTACGCCGGTGCGAGTGCGAGACCGACTTACCGAAACCGGGCCCCTTGGCGCATACGTCGCAGACGGCAGCCATAGTCGCGAACTCCTTCAAGATAGTGAACTGTAAAATTTGCTGACTTCATGAAGGCACAGCGCAGCAGCCGCGCCCTGTAGGAGGCAACCGTGCAAGCGTAGCCCCTCGGACGCGGATTGGCCAAACCCGGCCGCGAACGGCCGCGATGGCAGGTCTCGTCAGCATCCCCGACTAGTCTGGCGACACCTTACTCATTCTGCGGGCGGAGAGGATGACAGTGGCCACTGAGGTCCTGATGGACGGTCGTGTTCTCGAGGCGTGGGCGAGGAAGGCCGTCGCGGGGCTCGAGGCACGCTGCGAGGAGATAAACAGCCTCAATGTCTTTCCGATCCCGGACGCGGACACAGGAACCAATCTGCTGTTCACGATGCGTTCGGCGCTCGAGGCCATCGACCGGTATGCGGGGATGGATCGCGGCACGCGGGAGGTCCGGCAGGTAGCGGTGGCCATGGCGCGGGGGGCGGTCGTAGGGGCGCGAGGAAATTCTGGAGCGATCCTGTCTCAGGTCCTGCGAGGAGTCGCCGACTCGGCCGTCACCGGCGCTATCGACACCCGAACGCTGCGCACCGGATTGCTCATGGCCACGAACTTGGTCACCGATGCAGTGAGCAGTGTGGTGGAGGGGACCATAGTCACGGTGTTGCGCTCGGCTGCGAATGCGGTCGCGGACTTCGCGGACGACGCCCCGATTGCCGACACGGCCCACGCCGCGGCGGACGCGGCAGTCACGGCACTTGCCCGTACCCCGTCGCAACTCGATGTACTGGGCGCCGCCGGGGTCGTCGACGCCGGCGGCCTCGGACTCGTGGTGATCCTCGACGCCCTCGTGACGGCGGTGACCGGTTCGCCGCCCGAGCGGGCCCCCATGGCCTTGCACGTTCCGCGCCGAGAACCGTCGGGGCACGGAGGAGAACCCGTCGACGCCCTTCCGACGCGACCCGCGCCGTCCGAGGCGGGTGTGCATCGGCATGACGGAGCCGACTCCGACCAGGACTTCGAGGTGATGTACCTCGTGACCGATTCCGACGAGTCCCGCATGTCGGACCTGCGTGCCAATCTGAACGAATTGGGCGATTCCGTTGTGATCGTCAGCGATGGTGGAGGTGGCTGGTCCGTGCACGTGCATTGCATGGACGCGGGGGCCGCTGTGGAGGCAGGACTCGCGGCAGGCCGAATACACGGGATCAGGATCAGCAGCTTCCTGGTCGACGCTCGGGATCACAGACTGCGCGCTTCGCGGGCCCGCCTCCCATCGGCTCGAGGCAAGCGCGGAATCGTCGCCGTCGCGGCCGGCGACGGAGCAGCCGAACTGTTCGCGAGCGAGGGCGCCACCGTTCTCAGATGTGATGACGCCGCTGTGTCGCGTGCCCAGCTACTCGGCGTCATCCGGCAGATGGGGCGCAGGGAGGTTCTCGTCCTCCCCAACGGCGCGCTGTCAGCCCAGGAACTCGTCGCGGTCAGCGCCGCCGCGAGGGACGCCGAACATGAGGTTCTGCTGCTCGCGACGTCTGCGATGGTCCAGGGGCTTGCCGCCTTGGCAGTGCACGATTCCGGCCGTGAGGCGGCGGATGATGCGTTCGCGATGTCGGAGGCGGCAGCCGCTACCAGATGGGGATCGCTGCGGGTCGCTCACGAGCGCGCGCTCACGTACGTGGGCACCTGCGAACCCGGTGACGGTATCGGCCTGATGGGCCATGAGGTGATCGTGATCGAACCGGACGTCGTCGCGGCCGGACGAAGACTCGCGGACCTTGTCCTCGGTACCGGTGGGGAACTGGTGACTCTACTGATGGGGGCGGAGGCGCCGGCAGGGCTCGATGAAGACCTGGCCGATCACATCTCGCAACGGCACCCCGGCGTCGAAGTGATTGTTTACCAGGGTGGACAGCCTGGAGACCTGTTGCAACTCGGGGTGGAATGAGGGATAGAGATTCTATGGCCACACTCACGGACCGGCTCGACCACTTGCTGGGGCGTAAGACCGCTGATGCGCTCGAGACGGCGTTCGGCATCCGCTCCGTCGAGGATCTGCTGCGGCACTACCCGCACCGGTACGCCTCGCAGGGCCGGGAACTTGCGGAGAAGGATCCACCGGAGGGCGAGCACATCACGATCATCGCGCGAGTGACCTCCGCGGCTGTCGTGAAGATGAAGAGCCGAAAAGGCAGCATGCTCAAGGTGGTCCTGGCGACCGACAGGCAGAACGTCGATGTGACCTTCTTCAACCCGCAGCGGGTGGGGCACGTGATCAAGCCGGGCGTGCGCGCGATGTTTTCGGGGACGGTCAAGTACTTCCGGGGCAAGTGGAGCCTCACCCACCCCAGCTACCTGGTCCTCCCCGAGCCGACTGCGGGGAGCGAGGATTCCGTGATGAACGTCGGACGGATTCGCGGAGCCGGTGAACTTGCGGGCATTGCCCGGGCTTCGCAGGATTCGTCGGGGGTCGACCTGTCGGTCTTCGACCGCGCGCTCATACCTCTCTATCCCGCTACCCGTGACATCGAGAGTTGGACGATCATGAGGTGCGTCCGCCAGGTTCTGGACCAGCTCGACCGCATCGACGACCCCCTGCCGGAGAGGATCCGCAGTGAACGGACACTGATCGGTCTGGACGAGGCGCTTCGGTTGGTGCACCTGCCCGACACCCGTGAGGACGTTGAGAACGCCCGCGACAGGTTGCGCTTCGACGAGGCGACGGCACTGCAACTGGTGCTCGCACGGCGTCGCCGCGACAATGCCGATCGCGTTGCGCCACAGTGCTTGCCGGTTCCGGGTGGAATCGCAGATGCCTTCGAAGACATGCTCCCGTTCCAGTTGACAGACGGCCAGCACGCTGTGGCCGGTGAGATCTCCAACGACCTCGCCCAACCGCATCCGATGAGCAGGCTTCTGCAAGGTGAGGTGGGCTCGGGGAAAACGATCGTGGCCCTGCGCGCCATGCTCCAGGTGGTCGACGCGGGCTATCAGTGCGTGCTGCTCGCTCCGACCGAGGTGCTCGCTGTGCAGCACGCCCGGTCGCTACGGGAGTTGCTCGGCCCGCTCGCGACCGCCGGGGAGCTCGGCACGCACGAAAAGGCGACGCGGGTGGCGCTTCTGACTGGGTCGATGCCGGTCGCCGCCAAACGGGCAGCGATGAACGAGGCGGTCACCGGTGATGCCGGCATCGTCATCGGCACGCACGCACTCATCCAGGAGAAGGTCGAGTTCTTCAACCTGGCGATGGTCGTCGTCGACGAGCAGCACCGTTTCGGCGTCGAGCAGCGCGACGAGTTGAGGACCAGGGCTCGGAAGGGGTTCAGCCCGCATCTGCTGGTGATGACGGCAACTCCGATTCCGCGCACCATCGCGATGACCGTACTCGGCGACCTCGACGTGTCGACCCTGCGCCAGCTGCCCAGTGGCCGCTCACCGATCAAGAGCAGCGTGGTACCCGCGTCCCAGAAACCGCAGTGGGTGAGGCGTGCGTGGGATCGGATTCGCGAGGATGTGGCCGAGGGGAGACAGGCGTACGTCGTGTGCTCGCGGATCGGTGACGGCGAGAATGGGAACGGCGAGAACGCATCCGGTGAAAAGCAACCCGAGACGAAGTCTGTCGTCGAGATGTTCGAGGAACTGAGCGGGCGTATCATGCCCGACCTACGCGTCGGGCTGCTCCACGGCAGGCTCCCTTCGGACGAGAAGGACGCGGTCATGCGAGATTTCACGGCGGGAGATGTCGACGTTCTCGTGTGCACCACCGTCGTCGAGGTCGGCGTCGATGTGCCGAACGCGACGATCATGGTGATCGTCGACGCGGATCGCTTCGGTGTGAGTCAACTCCACCAGTTACGCGGCCGCGTCGGCCGCGGCAAGCACCAGGGGTTGTGCATTCTGGTCACCGCGATGAACCCGGGTAGCCCTGCCTACGAACGACTGTCGAATGTCGCCTCGACCAATGACGGTTTCGAACTGGCACAGCTCGACCTGGCCACCCGGCGAGAGGGCGACATCCTCGGAGAGGCGCAGTCGGGCACGACGTCCACACTGCGGTTGTTGTCGCTTCTCGGTCACGAGGAAGTCATCGCGGCGGCGTCCGAGTTCGCCCGCAGTGTAATCGCGGACGATCCCGATCTCGAGAACCACTCGGGACTCTCGGCGATGATGACCTCCGCCCTGGACGCCGATCGCATCAAATACCTGGAGAAGACGTGACGGTCGCGGATGCGAAGGGGATCTGCACCCGCAGGACTTCCGCGTACCGATGAAGCGTGTTTCTTGAATCGTGGGACGCGTTTCCGTGGCGCCCTCGAGGCAAGGTAGTTTTCTTCAATGTTCTCCAAAGTTCTGGTCGCCAACCGTGGCGAAATTGCGATCCGCGCCTTCCGAGCCGCGTATGAGCTGGGTGCCGGAACGGTCGCCGTGTTTCCGTACGAAGATCGGAACTCGGTCCATCGGCTCAAGGCGGACGAGAGCTACCAGATAGGCGAGGAGGGACACCCGGTTCGGGCGTACCTCTCCGTCGACGAGATCGTTTCCGCGGCCGAGCAGGCCGGTGCGGATGCCATCTACCCCGGCTACGGCTTCCTCTCGGAGAACCCGGACCTGTCCGCCGCGTGCGCCGCGGCCGGGATCACCTTCGTGGGCCCGTCTCCCGAGGTGCTCGAGCTCACCGGCAACAAGGCGCGTGCGATCGCCGCCGCCAAAGCTGCGGGGCTTCCCGTTCTGGTGTCGTCGGAGCCGTCTGCCGATGTGGACGAATTGCTGGCATCGGCCGAGAGCATGGAGTTTCCGCTCTTCGTCAAAGCCGTCGCCGGCGGCGGTGGACGTGGCATGCGCCGCGTCGCCGATCGCGCGCAACTCGAGGAATCTATCCAGGCTGCCTCACGTGAGGCGGAGTCGGCGTTCGGTGACCCGACGGTGTTCCTCGAGCAGGCTGTCGTCGATCCGCGTCACATCGAGGTGCAGATCCTCGCGGACAGCCAAGGCAACGTCATTCACCTGTTCGAGCGGGACTGTTCACTGCAGCGCAGGCACCAGAAGGTCATCGAACTCGCGCCGGCACCGAACCTTCCGGAGGAGCTGCGTGCCAAGATCTGCGCGGATGCGGTGGCGTTCGCGAAGGAGATCAACTACTCCTGCGCCGGCACCGTCGAGTTCCTGCTCGACGCGCGCGGCAACCACGTGTTCATCGAGATGAACCCCCGCATCCAGGTCGAACACACCGTCACCGAGGAAGTCACCGATGTCGACCTGGTGCAGTCTCAGCTACGGATCGCGGCGGGGGAGAGCCTCGAAGACCTGGGCCTGAGTCAGGAGAAGATCACCCTGCGCGGGGCGGCCCTGCAGTGCCGCATCACCACCGAGGACCCGGCCAACGGGTTCCGGCCGGACACCGGTCGAATCACGGCCTACCGGTCCCCGGGTGGCGCCGGAATCCGCCTCGACGGGGGTGCCACCCTGGGCGCCGAGGTTGGTGCCTACTTCGACTCGATGTTGGTCAAGCTCACCTGCCGTGGCCTCGACCTCGAGACGGCCGTCGCGAGGGCGCGTCGTGCGGTTGCCGAGTTCCGCATCCGTGGCGTCTCGACGAACATCCCGTTCCTGCAGGCGGTACTCGACGACCCGGACTTCGGTGCCGGCCGCGTCACCACTTCGTTCATCGAGGAACGTCCCGAACTGCTCACGCTGCGCAGTTCCGCGGATCGCGGAACCAAGATCTTGAACTACCTCGCCGATGTCACGGTCAACAAACCGCACGGAGAGCGGCCCTCCGCGGTGTACCCGCAGGACAAGCTGCCCCAAATCGACCTAGCCGTGCCGCCACCGGACGGCAGCCGCCAAAAGCTTCTCGCTCTCGGACCTGAAGGATTTGCGGCTGCGCTGCGTGCGCAGAAGGCGGTCGCGGTCACCGACACCACCTTCCGCGATGCCCACCAATCACTGCTCGCGACGCGGGTGCGTACCAGCGGACTGCTCGCGGTCGCCGGACATGTCGCGCGAATGACGCCCGAGTTGCTGTCGATCGAGGCGTGGGGCGGTGCCACCTATGACGTCGCCCTGCGATTCCTGCACGAGGACCCGTGGTATCGACTCGATGCTCTGCGTGAGGCCGTGCCCAATATCTGCCTGCAGATGCTGCTGCGTGGGCGCAACACCGTCGGGTACACGCCGTATCCGGAGAAGGTGACGCGGGCGTTCGTCGAGGAAGCTACCAACAGTGGTATCGATATCTTCCGCATCTTCGACGCCCTCAACAACGTCAGCCAGATGCGGCCGGCCATAGACGCTGTCCGCGAGACCGGCACCGCGCTGGCCGAGGTCGCGATGTCCTACACCGGCGACCTGTCGAATCCGAAGGAAGACGTCTACACCCTCGACTACTACCTGCGCCTGGCCGAGGAGATCGTCGAGGCTGGTGCGCACATCATCGCGATCAAGGACATGGCAGGGCTGCTGCGTGCTCCAGCCGCGACCACGCTGGTAACTGCGCTGCGCAAGAACTTCGATCTGCCGGTGCACGTGCACACTCACGACACGCCTGGAGGACAGCTGGCGACCTATCTGGCTGCGTGGCACGCCGGTGCGGACGCTGTGGACGGCGCCTCCGCGGCGCTGGCCGGCACCACGAGCCAACCGGCGTTGTCGGCGATCGTGGCAGCGGCCGCGCATTCCGCCTACGACACCGGCCTCGATCTGCAAGCGGTCTGCGACCTCGAGCCGTACTGGGAGGCGTTGCGAAAGGTCTACAGGCCGTTCGAGGCCGGGCTTCCCGCCCCGACCGGCCGCGTTTACACCCACGAGATTCCGGGTGGTCAGCTGTCGAACCTGCGTACCCAGGCGGTCGCCCTCGGCCTCGGTGACCGTTTCGAGGACATCGAGGCCCAATACGCCGCGGCCGATCGCATGCTCGGCCGGTTGGTCAAGGTCACTCCGTCTTCGAAGGTGGTCGGTGACCTCGCCCTGCACATGGTCGGATCAGGGGTCGATGCCGAGGAGTTCGCCCAGGATCCGTCCGCGTTCGACATCCCCGATTCGGTGGTTGGGTTCCTTCGCGGCGAACTGGGCACTCCGGCCGGCGGCTGGCCCGAGCCGCTGCGCTCCAAGGCACTCGAGGGGCGAGGCGCCGCGAAGCCCGAGGTCGCGCTGTCCGAATCGGAGGAAATTGCGCTGTCCTCGGGGTCGGTCGAGCGTCGCGCGACGTTGAATCAGCTGTTGTTCCCAGGACCGACGCGAGAGTTCCTCGAGCACAGGGACAAATTCGGTGACACCTCGCAACTGTCCGCCAACCAGTTCTTCTACGGCCTGCGCCGCGGAGACGAACACCGCGTCAGACTGGCACCGGGCGTTGAATTGCTCATCGGGCTCGAGGCGATCTCCGAACCTGACGAGCGCGGGTACCGCACCGTCATGTGCATCCTCAACGGACAGTTGCGGCCGGTATCGGTACGCGACCGCTCCGTGTCGAGTGAGATTCCGGCCGCGGAGAAGGCCGACAAGACCGATCCAGGCCACGTGCCGGCGCCGTTCGCGGGTGTCGTGACACTTGCCGTCGCCGAGGGCCAGAAGATCAAAGCGGGTGACATTGTTGCCACGATCGAGGCGATGAAGATGGAGGCGGCAATTACCGCACCCCGGGGCGGCACCGTCTCCCGCGTCGCCATCGGTAACGTCGTGCAGGTCGAGGGTGGCGACTTGCTCCTCGTCGTGTCCACCAGCGAATCCGCAAGCGAATGACTCGAATCATTGCGGGGCAGGCCGGCGGCCGCAGGCTGGCGGTCCCGCCGAGCGGGACCAGACCCACTTCGGACCGAGTTCGCGAGGCGTTGTTCAGTGCGCTCGGCAGCCGGATGGACTTCGACGGCGCCGCGGTTCTCGATCTGTACGCGGGATCGGGCGCGCTGGGTCTCGAGGCGCTCTCACGCGGTGCCGAACGCGCCTTGCTCGTGGAGTCCGATGCGAAGGCGGCGCGCATCATCAGAAGCAACGTGGAGGTGGTCGGCCTGCCGGGGGCTCAGGTGCGCAGTTCCTCGGTCGCCTCGGTACTGGCCGGCCCCGCCGACCGCACCTACGACCTGGTGATGGCGGACCCGCCCTATGCTGTGGACGAAGAGGCGATTTCGGTGCTGCTCGAGCACCTGCTGGAACATGGATGGGTCGCGGACGACTCGATCGTGGTGCTCGAACGTTCGTCTCGGTCGCCGGAAACCTCATGGCCCAACGGGTTTGCCCCCGCCAAAGTCAAGAAGTACGGCGAGACCCGGATCGAATTGGCAACCTGCTACGGTCAGGACTCATGACTGGCGCCGTCTGCCCCGGATCCTTCGACCCCGTGACCAACGGCCATCTCGATGTGATCGGCAGGGCTGCCGCACAGTTCGACGAGGTTGTCGTCACCGTCATGGTCAACCCGGCCAAGCGCGGCCTGTTCACCGTCGACGAGCGCATCGCGATGCTCGAAGATGCCGTCAGCGATCTGCCCAACGTGCGGGTTTCCTCGTGGTACGGCCTACTGGTGGATTACGCCAAACAGCAGGGAATTACGGCGATCGTCAAGGGCCTGCGCGGAGCGAACGACTTCGACTACGAACTGCAGATGGCGCAGATGAATCAGAAGCTCAGCGGGGTCGATACCTTCTTCATCCCGACCAACCCCGCGTACAGCTACCTGTCGAGTTCGCTGGTCAAGGAAGTGGCCACATTCGGGGGTGACGTCTCCGAGATGCTGCCGGGCAATGTCCATGCCCGGCTTCTCGCCAGGATCGCCGAGCGCGCCGCGGAGAATGGCTGATCGCCGACACACCGGACGCCGCGACGCACCCGCGGCGTCCGATCCGGCAGACTTGCTAGGAAGGCCGCGCCGGTCCAGTGGGGGTCGGGGAGGCTGTGCCGATCCACCGAGGGTCATGGACGATTGGGGTTGCGTGTGTACCGAGTATTCGAGGCGCTCGACGAACTTGTCGCGATTGTCGAGGAGGCACGCGGCGTACCGATGACCGCCGGCTGCGTGGTGCCACGCGGTGACGTTCTCGAACTGCTCGACGATGTGCGGGATGCGATCCCTGGGGAACTCGACGATGCCCAGGATGTCTTGGACCACAGGGACAAACTGGTCGGGGACGCGCGTTCGAATGCGGAGAACACGATCTCCAAAGCGAACACCGAGGCGAGCGACACGATCGAGAGCGCTCGCGACGACGCGGACCGCATTCTCGCGGACGCGAAGGCTCAGGCCGACCGGATGGTTTCCGAGGCGCGTGCACATGCCGAGCAGTTGGTCAGCGAAGCGCGAGCCGAGGCGGAGTCCTCCATTGCACAGGGGCAGCGTGAGTACGAGTCGGTGACCGGCCGCGCCCGGTCGGAAGCCGATCGCATGATCGAGTCGGGCAAGGCATCCTACGAGCGATCCGTCGCAGAAGGGGTCGCGGAGCAGGAACGACTCGTCTCGCAGACTGAAGTCGTTCAGACCGCATATTCCGAATCGGCCAGGGTGATCGACTCGGCGCACGCAGAATCGGACCGCCTACGATCGGATTGCGACCTCTACGTCGACACGAAACTCGCCGAGTTCGAAGACTTCCTCAACGGCACGATCCGATCGGTCGGGCGGGGTCGCCAGCAACTGCGGACGGGCTCTGGCGTACCCGACTACGCCTCCAGTCACGACCTGGGCGATCACCGGGCCGAGCGTCGTCGCTGACGGATTCGCCGAGAAAAACCCGAGACCAGCACGCATCCCAGGGCTCTGCGACACCCGATCCGATTTGGATCGGGTGCGTAGATTGCGTACCGTTGGGTGGTTGCCCCTATCGTTTCTTGATCTCGAGAGTGAAGCCTGTTGTCATCCCATCGCCACAGCTCATCGCGTTCCCGTAGGAACGCGGACTTCGTGCTGGACACGATTTCGCTCGGTCGTCGTCCTGGCTCGATGCGCACCGTGGAACGGGTGGTGACAGCACCTGCGCGAATAGGTCTGGAACTGATCGCCATCGAGGAAGGTGCGGAGATCGAGCTCGATCTCCGACTGGAGGCGGTCTCCGAGGGAGTCCTGGTCACCGGTTCTCTTCGAGCCGACACCGCAGGGGAATGTTCGAGATGCCTCGAGCCGTTCTCCGACTCGGTGGACCTTGCACTCACGGAACTGTTCGCCTACCCGGACAGCGCTACCGAGGAGACGACCGAGGAGGGCGAGGTGTATCACGTCGAGGATGACAAGATCGACCTCGAACCCTTCATCATCGACGCGGTTGGCCTTGCTCTACCGTTTCGGCCACTCTGTAGTGACGACTGCCAAGGATTGTGCTCAGAATGCGGCGTTCGCCTGGCGATTGCCGAATCTGGTCATGGGCATGACATACTTGATCCTCGCTGGGCCGGCCTTGCGGCCAAATTTGGCGTGGATTCAGGACCCAGCAAGAATCTTGTGAACACCGAAGCCGAGGAGAAGTAGAAGTGGCTGTCCCCAAGCGCAGAATGTCGCGGTCCAACACGAGGTCGCGTCGCAGCCAGTGGAAGACCACTGCGCCTACCCTCGTGACCTGCCCGAACCGCGGCTGCGGTGAGAAGACGCTGCCCCATGTCGCGTGCCCGTCCTGCGGTACGTACAAGGGCCGCCAGGTCACTGCCGCCATTTGATTCTCCACACAGAGGCATCGTGACGAGCGACGTCAGCAATACACCCGCCGGCGGCGGGGAGGACCATACTTCCCTCCTCGCCGCCCTCGGCGTAGATATCGAGCCTTCGCTGCTCACTCTGGCACTGACTCACCGCTCGTATGCGTACGAGAACGGTGGTCTGCCGACTAACGAGCGCCTCGAGTTCCTCGGCGACTCGGTGCTCGGGGTCACCATTACCGAAAGCCTCTACTTTGCGCATCCGGACAAGCCGGAGGGTGACCTCGCAAAGATCCGGGCAAGCATCGTCAACATGCACGCACTCGCAGGGGTCGCCCGCACCCTGGGCGAGGGTGGTCTCGGTGCCCATCTCCTGCTCGGCAAGGGTGAGGAGATGACCGGTGGTCGCGACAAGCCGAGCATTCTCGCCGACGGGATGGAGTCGATTCTCGGCGCCATCCATGTCGAGCACGGTATCGAGACGGCGCGTCGAGTCGTGCTCGATCTCTTCAGTGACCTTCTCCAACGCGCACCGAGGCTCGGTGCAGGTCTGGACTGGAAGACGAGCTTGCAGGAGCTGACTGCCGAGCGTGGCGTCGGCGTCCCGTCGTATCAGATCACCGCGACCGGGCCGGACCACGACAAAGAGTTCACTGCCACCGTTCTGGTGGGTGGTAAGCCTCTCGGCGTCGGAGTCGGAAGATCCAAGAAAGACGCGGAGCAAAAGGCCGCGAGCACGGCGTGGGGCGCGTTGTCCGATTCCGGACCAGACGCGGCCGACGATGACGTCAGTGCTTGAACTAGGCGCCGGTGCCTGAACTACCGGAAGTCGAGGTGGTCCGTCGCGGACTCGAACGCCACATTGTGGGGGCGTCGATCGAGTCCGTCGAGATTCTGCACCCACGGGCGATCCGGCGCCATTTACCCGGCGCCGCTGATCTCACCGGGCAGATCACCGGCGAACGCATCACGAGAGCGGACCGTCGGGGGAAGTACCTGTGGCTGGTTCTCGAGCCCAGCGCGGTGGCTCTCGTCGTGCATCTCGGAATGAGCGGCCAGATGCTGGTTCAGCCACCGGAACTGCCGACGGAAAAGCACCTGCGCATCCGGGCCCGACTCGATTCCGGGCTCGACCTCCGGTTCGTGGACCAGCGGACCTTCGGCGGTTGGGCGTTGGCACCGCTGGTCGACGTCCACGGTTCGCTCGTCCCGGACTCTGTGGCCCACATCGCGCTTGATCCGCTGGATCCGCGTTTCGACCTCCCAGCCACCGCCAAGGTGGTGCGCAGCAAGCACACTGAAATCAAACGTGCGCTCCTCGATCAGACCGTGGTTTCCGGGATCGGCAACATCTACGCAGACGAGGCGTTGTGGCGCGCACGACTGCACGGCAACCGCAAGACGGACCGGATCGGCGGCCCCAAGATCCGTGAATTGCTCACTTCTGCACAGGATGTCATGCGCGACGCGTTGACCCAAGGCGGCACGTCCTTCGATGCGTTGTACGTGAACGTCAACGGCGAATCGGGCTACTTCGACCGTTCGCTGTCCGCCTACGGCCGGCAAGATCGTCCGTGCTCACGGTGTGGCACGGCGATCCGCCGGGAGAAGTTCATGAACCGGTCGTCCTATAGTTGCCCGAAGTGCCAACCGGCTGCGCGTCGAAGTCGGGCGAACTGACCCGCGCGTGCTTGCCTCTCGCGGTTGTCTTTTCGGCGAGCGGTTCTCCCTCAGGCGCGGTACGGCGCGCAGTCTTCTTGGCATCGAAGTAGTCGCCGCCCTTGCGCTTGACGTCGTCTGTGCCCCACTCGCGGTCGAGCGGCGCAGGCACCATCCTCGGAATGTGCTTGCGGCAGTGGATGTATGCCTCCTCGACCTCGACAACCACCCATCGTTCCGGGGTGCGCCCCTTCGAGTGATTCGGCGGGAGATCCGGCACTTCGGCGCGCATGGCGTCATCCTCGACGATCCGGGCGGAACCATTGATGTGCAGCCCGATGAGGTCTTGGACGAAATCCACGAGAATGATTCCGACGTGCGGATTCTCGAGGATGTTGCCGAGGCTCGCCATGACTCCGTTACCGCGGTACTCCGGGTACGCGATCGTCTTCGGGTCGATGACGTGGATGAATCCGGGTACCCCCGCGCGCAAACTGTTGTCGCACTCGCCGGACGAGTCGGCGGTGGCGATGAAAGCCATCTCCTGAAGACCGACGAACTTGATCATAGCCGGATTCAGGTGGTCGAGCATCTGATCCGAATAGAACTTCTCGGCACGATCCGCAGTGCCGTACTCGTTTTGAAGTTGGCGTTCTCCAGCACTACCGAACTGGCCCATCTGGCATTTCCCCGATACGTCTCGGCGTCGTTGGTCGGTTCACCTTACGGCCCGGCTGAAAGCGAGGCGAGAACCGGCTTTGCCCATTCGGCGTGCCGCAGTCGACACTGCCCACCCACCCGGCGCTGTCGCGCCCGGTGGCAGGATTGCGCTCATGGCACAACAAGCTTCTGATACGACGGCAGCCACCGAGCTATGGGTCGAGCGAACCGGAACCCGGCTCTACACCGGTCGAAGTTCACGAGGTGCCGAGGTCCTGATCGGTTCCGAGGGGGTAGCCGGCGTGTTCACACCTGGGGAGCTCCTGAAGATCGCACTCGCAGCCTGCAGTGGAATGAGTTCGGATTTTCCGCTGTCGCGGCGCCTGGGTGACAACTATGACGTCACGATCCGGGTTTCGGGTGCCGCCGATCGTGAGGATGAGGTATACCCGCAGTTGGACGAGGTAATGACGCTGGATCTCAGCGAGCTGGACGCGGGGGCCCAGGAAAGGCTGGTTGCACTGGTGGAACGGTCGGTGGACAAGGTATGCACCGTGGGACGAACTCTGAAGGCGGGTACGAAGGTGACACTGACCGTCGAGGCGGACACCTGATGCGGCGCGAGTTCGCCGCGCTCGTCGGAAGCGCCGCTCTTGGTGCTGGTGTGCTGCTTGCCGAGCCGGCGTCGGCGGAGCCGACCATGCCTTCAGTGGCGGAGCCGACCGTGTCCTCATCGGCGGTGCCGACCATGTCTTCAGTGGCGGTGCCCTGCAGTACCTGGACGGTATCGGAGGTGACGTCCGGGCAAGGCGTTCTCGAGAACCTGGCTTTCGACGGCAAGGGCACCATGATGGTCTCCCGGTCTGATCTGCTCGGGGGTGGAGCGCTGGACGGGGTCAGCCCCGACGGAACCGTGACCCCGATCATTCCCGAGGTCGATGCGCCCGGCGGAATCGCAGTAGACGGCGACGACGTCTACTTCACCACGGGCAACTCGTTCACTGCCGGGATCATGGGTCTGGACAACGGGACGGTGGACACACTGAGTCTCGATACGGGCGACACGCGCACCGTGGCAGGAGGGCTGGTGATGCCCAACGGCCTCGCCCGGCTGAGTAACGGAGACATCCTCATCTCCCGGAATCTGGGTTCCGGGGCGGGGATCACAAGAATCCCGGCGCAGGCACCCCACATCCCCGAGGTTCTGCGCACCGATCTAGGCACGGTAAACGGGCTGGCCGCTCACGACGGCAACGTCTACACGGTGACGACTTTCGACGCGAGGACCGCGTTGCATATCCTCCGCGAGGACGATCTCGGCGGTCAGGTCGTGTCGATCGAGTTGCCCGGTTCCGGTCCCCTGAACGGTGCCGACGACCTCACCGTCGGCCCGGACGGGATCGTCTACGTCGCATACAACGTCGGTGGCAAGGTGGTGCGCGTCGACCCCGCGACGGGGGAGAGCTGCGACATCGCCTCGGGGCTGCCCCTGGTGTCTTCTGTGAGGTTCGGCGCCGGTCCGGGCTGGAACCCGGACGCGCTCTATGCCACGAGTTTCACCGGCGCGATCTATCAGATCGAACGGCCGTGACGCGCGTGGAGAGAATGACCGCATGGGTGCACGGGTTCGTTCAGGGTGTGGGATTTCGGTGGTGGACGCGTGCGCGTGCACTCGAGCTCGGACTCGTCGGGTACGCGGCCAACCAGAAAGACGGCAGAGTGCTGGTGGTCGCGGAGGGGCCGCGCGACAAGTTGGAGACACTGCTGACATCTCTGCGTTCCGGAGACACGCCGGGGACGGTGGATCTCGTCGTCGAGCAGTGGGATCCGGCGCGCGGGGACCTTTCCGGGTTCGTCGAGCGGTGAACCGACGGTAAAGTCGTTTTCCATGCATCTGAAGAGTCTGACGCTTAAGGGATTCAAATCTTTTGCGTCGGCAACGACTCTGCGGTTCGAGCCGGGAATCACCTGTGTGGTGGGGCCGAACGGGTCTGGCAAGTCCAACGTGGTCGACGCGCTCACCTGGGTCATGGGGGAGCAGGGCGCGAAGGCGCTGCGCGGGGGCAAGATGGAAGACGTCATCTTCGCCGGCACCGCGGGGCGGTCACCCCTCGGTCGCGCTGAAGTGACGTTGACCATCGACAACTCCGACGGCGCCCTGCCGATCGACTATTCCGAGGTGTCCATCACTCGGCGAATGTTCCGCGACGGCGCCGGCGAATACGAGATCAACGGCAGTTCGTGTCGGCTGATGGACGTGCAGGAGCTGCTCAGCGATTCCGGCATCGGTCGGGAGATGCACGTCATCGTCGGACAGGGTCGGTTGGCAGCCATTCTGGAATCGCGGCCTGAGGATCGCCGCACGTTCATCGAAGAGGCTGCCGGTGTCCTCAAGCACCGCAAACGCAAGGAAAAGGCAGTCCGCAAACTCGACGCGATGCAGGCCAACCTGGCGCGCTTGAACGATCTGACCGCCGAATTGCGACGCCAACTCAAGCCGCTGGGGCGTCAGGCCGAGGTCGCTCGACGCGCACAAACGGTGCAGGCCGATCTCCGCGATGCGAAACTCCGCCTGGCCGCCGACGACCTGGTTGCCCGGCGCGAGGAGTTCGCGAACCAGGCACAGGACGAGAAGCTGGCCCGCGAGCAACACGATCTGGTTACCGAGGCACTCGACGAGGCCAATCTCGAACTCGGACGTCACGAACAGGAACTGTCGAGGCTCACACCAGGAGCTGAGGCCGCCGCGCAGACATGGTTCCAGCTGTCGGCACTCGCCGAACGTGTCAACGCGACGATTCGAATCGCGCGCGAGAGGGCACGGCATCTCGATTCCGAGCCCACGGTCAGCCGCGGGCAGGATCCCGACGAGATGGAGGCTCGCGCCGAGCGGATCGCCGCAGAGGAAAGAGAACTCGTCGAAGCGGTCGAGATGGCGCGCGCGGCACTCGACGCCGCCAAGGAACAGCTTGCGCACGGCGAGCAAGCGGCAGCAGAGGCGGAACGGGCTCACATGGAGGCCGTTCGGGCGATTGCCGACCGCAGGGAGGGCCTCGCTCGATTGTCGGGGCAGGTCGACACCTTGCGGAGCCGCAGCGATTCGGTTGACGCCGAGGTCGCCCGGCTGACCGCAGCGATCGAGGAGGCGCGCCATCGCGGCGACGTTGCCCAATCCGAATTCGAGGTGGTCCAGGAAGAGATCGGCGAGCTCGACGCCGGAGAACTCGGACTCGATTCTCACCACGAGAACGCTGTCGAGGCGCTGCGCCTGATCACCGAGCGGGTGACCGAACTCCAGGCCGAGGAGAAGGTAGCCGGACAGGAGGTGGCGTCGCTACGAGCTCGAATCGACGCGCTGTCGATGAGCCTGGAGCGCAAGGATGGCCCCGGGTGGCTTGTCGAGAATCGTCGCTCCGACGGGATCCTGGGGCCGATCAGTGAACTCATCACGGTCGAGAAGGGCTACGAGGCCGCCGTCGCGGCTGCCATGGGGTCCGCAGCCGACGCTGTCGTCGCCGAGTCCTTCGACGCCGCTCGCGGCGCTGTCACTGCACTGAAGCAGAGCGACAATGGTCGGGCGTCACTGGTCATCGGGACAGATCAGCCCCCGCCTGCCGGCGGGCACCTCGAGCCGGGTGCCCGGTGGGCTGTCGACGTCATCGATTGCCCGGCCGAGCTACGAACCGGGCTGTCGGCTCTGCTGAGCGGTGTTGTCGTGGTCGATTCCCTCGACGACGCCGTCCAGGTTGTCCGGAACCGGCCCCAGGTACGTGCCGTCACCCGCGCGGGAGACCTTCTCGGGGCAGGCTGGATGAGTGGCGGATCGGATCGTCAACCCAGCACCCTCGAGATCCAGGCGGTGGTGGACAATTCGGTGCAGGAGCTGGCCCGCGCGGAACGTCGCGCCGAAGAGTTGTCGGCGGCCCTGTCGGGCGCCATCTCGGAGCAGGCCGCCCGCCAGGAGAGCGCAGAGCAGGCACTGGCCGCGCTGCACGAGTCGGACGCCGCGATGTCGGCGATCTACGAGCGGCTGGGCCGCCTCGGTCAGGCGGCACGGGCCGCGCACGCTGAGTCGGAGCGTCTCATCGCCCAACGGGACAAAGCCGAGAGCGGTCGCGAAGAGACCCTGACCGCGCTCGCCGAGCTCGAAGAGCGCCTTCGCATCGCCGAACAGGACGGGGCGTCGATCGGCGCAGAGTCGGGTGGATCAGATTCGACGAGCATCGATCGTGAAGTGGCCGCCGCGGCGCTTGCGGAAGTCCGAGCCGTGGAGATGGAAGCACGGTTGACCCTGCGCACCGCTGAGGAACGGGCTGAATCGGTCCGCGGCAAGGCGGACTCGTTGAGACGCGCCGCCCAGGTGGAACGCGACGCCCGTATCCGCGCGGAACGCGCGATGAAGGCTCGTCAGAACGCGGCGGCGGTCGCGGCGGCGGTCGCGGAGTCGGGCCAGCGGGTCGCCGATCACCTCGGTGAGGTCGTCGATGCCGCGATGGCCCACCGCGACGAACTCGCTCGTATTCGTACCGAACGCGCGGCCCTGGTCGAGGAGGTCAAGGAGCGGGTGCGTCAGCTGACCGGACAACTTGCGTCGCTCACCGATGCCGTGCACCGTGACGAGCTGGCCCGAGCCCAGGCCGCGCTGCGGATCGAACAACTCGAAGAGGCGATTCTCGAGCAGTACGGAATCGGCTTGGACGACCTGATCGCCGAATACGGCCCCGACGTGGCGCTGCCACCGTCTCCGTTGGAGATTCAAGAGTACGAGCAGGCCAAGGAACGCGGCGAGCTGGTCACGATGCCGGCGCCCATTCCCTACGATCGCGCCACCCAGGAACGGCGTGCCAAGCGTGCTGAGAAGGACTTGGCAACGCTGGGCAAGGTCAACCCGCTCGCTCTCGAGGAGTTCGCCGCACTCGAGGAGCGCTACAACTTCCTCTCGACGCAACTCGAGGACGTGAAGACAGCACGTAAGGACCTCCTCGGCGTCGTTGCGGACGTCGATGCACGCATCCTTCAGGTGTTCACCGAGGCATACGCCGATGTCGAACGCGAATTCGGGCAGGTGTTCGCGAAGCTGTTCCCAGGCGGTGAAGGAAGGCTGGTGCTCACCGATCCGTCCGACATGCTGACGACGGGTATCGAGGTCGAGGCACGTCCGCCAGGCAAGAAGGTCAAGCGGCTGTCGCTGCTGTCCGGCGGAGAGAAATCGCTGACAGCAGTGGCGATGCTGGTCGCGATCTTCCGGGCCAGGCCTTCGCCCTTCTACGTCATGGACGAGGTGGAAGCGGCACTCGACGACACGAATCTGCGTCGTCTCATCGGCCTGTTCGAACAGTTACGGGAGAAATCCCAGCTGATCGTCATCACCCACCAGAAGCCGACGATGGAGGTCGCTGACGCGCTCTACGGCGTGAGCATGCGCGGCGACGGCATCACGACAGTCATCTCGCAGCGGTTGCGTGGCCAGGACATGGCGGTCGCGCAGGCCTGACGGGCCGGCACATCCCAGGGGCCCGGTCTCGAAACTGTTCAACTTTCTCGTACTGTCTGGTCGTTGGACGACATTTGGTCCATGATCGACAAATGGATGCGGCTGTGGATGCGGTCACGAGCGTCAACGACATCTACTGGTACGGCGTGATCATATTGATCGTAGGCTTCGGCCTGTATTTCACCGTTCATTCGCGGTTCGTGCAGATCCGATTGATACCCGACATGCTGCGCTCGATCACCGAGCGCGCCGAGACGCTCCCCGACGGCACCAAGGGGATCTCGTCATTTCGTGCGTTCTCGATCTCGGCCGGGTCCCGCGTCGGTACCGGCAACATTGTCGGGGTCAGCGTCGCAATCAGCGTGGGTGGGCCGGGGGCTGTCTTCTGGATGTGGGTGATGGCGATCATCGGTGCGGCGACCGCGTTCGTGGAGTCGACCCTCGCGCAGCTGTACAAAGTGCGCGACCGTGACGGATTCCGTGGCGGTCCAGCCTATTACATGCAGCACGGGTTGGGACGCCGTTGGATGGGGATGATTTTCGCGGTCGTCATCACGCTCACCTACGGCTTCGTCTTCAACGCGGTGCAATCCAACTCGATCGTCGACGCGGCCTCGACATCGATCGGGTCGGAGGGCCTTGGCTGGGAGGCGTTGATCGGGGTGCTGGTCGCGGTGCTGACCGCGGCCGTGATCTTCGGCGGGGTGCGCCGGATCTCAGGTGTCACGGAGGTCGTGGTGCCCCTGGTCGCCGGTGCATATATCGTCCTGGCGCTGGTGGTCGTCGCACTCAACATCAGTGAGGTTCCGCGGATGTTCGAGTTGATCGTCGGGAATGCGTTCGGTTTCAGGGAAGCCGTGAGCGGTGGTTTTGCGGCTGCGTTCATCCAGGGCATCCGCCGCGGCCTGTTCTCCAATGAGGCCGGAATGGGTTCCGCGCCGAATGCCGGTGCCACCGCAGCAGTTTCACATCCCGTCAAGCAGGGGTTGGTGCAGAGCCTCGGCGTCTACTTCGACACCCTGCTGGTCTGCTCGATGACGGCGTTCATCATCTTGCTGTCGGACCCCGACTACGGAACCAAGGCCGGAGCCTCACTCACCCAGAACGCGCTGGCCGCCCAACTGGGTGGCTGGACCGTGCACTTCCTCGCGATCGCCATTTTCTTCCTGGCCTTTACCTCGGTCATCGGCAACTACTACTACGGTGAGGCCAACATCGAGTTCCTCACCGAGTCTCGACGCGTACTGCAGTTCTTCCGGGCTTTGGTCGTGGTGTGCGTGTTCGCCGGCGCCATGGGATCGCTTCCTCTCGTGTGGGAAATGGCCGATCTTTTCATGGGCGTGATGGCCACGGTCAACCTCTTGGCGCTGATGCCGCTCGGGGGTGTGGCGTTCGCGTTGTTTGCGCACTATTCGCGTCAGAAGGCGCAGGGAATCGATCCGATATTCCATCGATCCGATTTGCCGGAGGTACGTGGCGTGCAGGTGTGGGAGGATTCCGACACGCATGGCAGGGCGGTGGAGGTCGGCTGACCTTCTCGCCGAAGCCTGACAGGTGACCAAGTCCGTAGGCCTGAAACAATGGGCAATGTGACTACTGGAGCCTGGATCGCCCTCGCGGCCGTATTGGCCGTACTGCTCGTCGCCCTCGTCGTCGGGTCGGTGTTGTACCGACGTCGGCAGATCTCGCTGAAAGCGCCCGAGAAGCCGGAGCTCGGTGCTCCCGAGAAGGACCGGTCTGGCGGCTATCAGGCGGGCGGCGGGTTCAACTTCAGCCAAGGGCCCACCGCCACAGCTCCGCCGCGTGAGCCGGCGCCGCCGAAGCCGGTCGAGCCCGAGCCTCCAGTCGTGCCGGCGCCACCGGTCGAGGCGAAGCCACCGGTAGAAGCGGAGCCGGAGGTCGAACCGAAGCCATCTGTCGGGGCGGAGCCGGAGGTCACAGCGCCCGAGGCTGTGGCGCCCGAGTTTGTGGCGCCCGAGGTCGAGGCCCCAGAGCCTGCCGCCCCCGCGGAACCGGTCACCTACGAACCTGTCGTCGCACCCGAGGTGGTTCCCGAGGTCGAGGCCGAACCCGAACCGGCTCCTCCCGTCCCCGCTCTGGACGAGATTGCTCCCACGGAGGGGCGCCTCGACCGCCTGCGTGGGCGGCTGTCCCGTTCACAGTCCGCGGTCGGCAAGAGTCTGCTGGGGCTCCTGGGCGGCGGCGACCTCGACGAAGACTCCTGGGAAGAGGTGGAAGACACTCTCCTCATCGCCGATCTCGGTACAGCGACCACCACCAAGATCGTCACGTCGCTGCGAGAGCAGATGGTGTCGCGGGGTGTCCGTACCGAAGCCGAAGCCCGCGCGTTGCTGCGCGAGGTCCTGATCACAGAGTTGCGCCCTGAACTCGATCGTTCAATTCGGGCCCTCCCACACGACGACTCCCCGGCGGTCCTGCTCGTCGTCGGGGTGAACGGCACCGGCAAGACCACCACAACCGGCAAGCTCGCGCGCGTTCTCGTCGCGGACGGCAGGCGGGTGCTGCTCGGCGCCGCCGACACGTTCCGCGCCGCTGCTGCGGATCAACTTCAGACGTGGGCCGAGCGCGTGGGCGCCGAAGTGGTCCGGGGCAAGGAAGCAGCGGACCCGGCGGCCGTCGCGTTCGACTCCGTGTCCAAGGGAATCGACAGCGGCGTCGACGTCGTGCTGATCGACACCGCGGGCCGCCTGCACACCAAGACGGGGTTGATGGACGAACTCGGCAAGGTCAAGCGGGTGGTCGAGAAGAAGGCCTCCGTCGACGACGTCCTGCTGGTCCTCGACGCGACGATCGGCCAGAACGGCCTGGCCCAGGCGCGCGTATTCGCCGAGGTCGTCGACATCACGGGTGTGGTGCTCACCAAACTCGACGGCACGGCCAAGGGCGGCATCGTCTTCCAGGTCCAGCACGAGCTGGGTGTGCCGGTGAAACTGGTCGGCCTCGGTGAGGGCGCGGACGACCTCGCACCGTTCGAGCCGGAGGCGTTCGTCGACGCGCTGCTCGGCTGACAGCCAGCGACAGGTGGAAACCGACCTCCCGGAACCTCTGGTGAAACCTGCACGCAACATAACCCGCCGCTGCGTTCACGTGCGTGCAACAGTTCGGTGGCAAATCCGAAACACTGCGAAACCAAACTACTCCTGACCGCGCGCGGCCCAGCGCGCAACAGGAGGTAGTGGTGAGTCCCGACGAATTGTTGGCAAACTCTGGCAATGCCGCGTGGATGCTGATGTCAGCGTCCCTAGTCCTATTGATGACGCCCGGCCTGGCGTTCTTCTACGGCGGCATGTCCCGGTCCAAGTCCGTGTTGAACATGATGATGATGTCATTCGGCGCAATGGCAGTCGTTGCTATTGTGTACGTGCTGTGGGGCTGGTCGATGTCCTACGGCACCGAGGACATCGGCGGAATCTTCGCGAATCCGTTCGAGTTCTTCGGGTTGAAGGACACCATTACCGATGCGGACGGCAACTTCATCGCCGGCGCCTTCGGTTACCCCAATGTGATCGACGTGGCCTTCCAGGTGACGTTCGCGATCATCACCACCGCGCTTATCAGCGGTGCGCTCGCCGAGCGTGTGAAGTTCAGCACTTGGATGGTGTTCACCGGCATCTGGGTCACCATTGTGTACTTCCCGCTCGCCCACATGGTCTGGGGTGGCGGCCTGCTGTCGCACTCGGAGAATGGCCTGGCAGCGATGATGTTCGGCACCACCGACGACGGTGAGGGCGGATTGACCGCCGCGGTCGCTCCGATCGACTTCGCCGGCGGCACCGTCGTGCACATCAACGCCGGTATCGCGGCCTTCGTTCTCGCATTGATCGTCGGAAAGCGCCTCGGGTTCGGCAAGACCGCGTACCGCCCGCACAACCTGCCCTTCGTGATGCTCGGTGCTGCGCTGCTGTGGTTCGGCTGGTTCGGATTCAACGCGGGTTCGGCGTTCGCCGCCGACGGTAACGCAGGCTTGGCCTGGGTCAACACGACTGCAGCGACCGCCGCCGCAATCCTGGGCTGGCTGCTGACCGAGCGGATTCGCGATGGTCGCGCCACCAGCCTCGGTGCCGCTTCGGGTGCTGTCGCCGGTCTCGTCGCCATTACACCCGCCGCGGGCTCGCTGAGTCCTGTCGGATCGCTCGTAGTCGGCGTGATCGCGGGTATTCTCTCGGCACTCGCGGTCGGACTGAAGTTCAAGTTCGGCTACGACGATTCTCTCGACGTGGTGGGCGTGCACCTGGTGTCCGGACTGTGGGGCACCGTGGCGATCGGCTTCTTCGGAACCTCGACCGGTCTGTTCTACGGTGGTGACTACAAGCAGTTGGTCGTTCAGACCGTCATCGCAGTGTTTGCGCTCGTCTTCACCGGAATCCTGACCGCGATCATCGCTCTCGCTCTCAAGCCGATGGGCTGGAGGGTCTCTGCCGAAACGGAGGCCGATGGCATCGACGAGGGTGAACATGCGGAGACCGCGTACGACGGCCTCGTCAGCCGGTAAATAATGAGAGTGGACACCGGGAACCGCAGAGTCTGGGAAGGGACAACGAAATGAAGCTGATCACGGCAATTGTCAAGCCGTTCACGCTCGAGGACGTGAAGTCGGGACTCGAGCAGGCGGGCGTGCTCGGCATGACCGTCAGCGAGGTTCAGGGTTACGGCCGGCAGAAGGGCCACACCGAGGTGTACCGGGGAGCGGAGTACTCGGTCGATTTCGTACCCAAGGTCAGGGTCGAGGTCGTCGTGGACGATGCGGCGGTCGACAAGGTGGTCGAGGTGATCGTCGAGGCCGCCCGTACCGGGAAGATCGGTGACGGCAAGGTCTGGGTTTCGCCGGTAGAGTCGGTCATCCGGGTTCGCACCGGAGAACGCGGTGCGGATGCACTCTGACCCCAACGGGTTCGGCAAGTCCGGTCCTGGTCCAACCGTCTCGGCGGCTGGGCCAGGACCGGACGTGTCTGGCGGCTCCAACGAGGCGGCGTACCTCGCCCGCGCGCGTCGGCAACTACTCACCGGCGTTTCCGAGTCCGGTCAGGACTCGCCGAATCCTGCAGGCAAGAGACACCCGCTCGGTGCTTCCGCCTTGCGCGATGCTTTCGCCGACCTGCACGAGTACTGGTTGGCGACGAAGGGCGCAGAGATCGGTATCAGACACGACAGCGGCTTCGCGCTCGTCGCCGTCGGTGGGCTCGGTAGGCGGGAGTTGCTGCCGTTCTCGGATCTCGATCTCCTTCTGCTACATGAGGAGATGGATCCGGCGGTCGTCTCGCAGGTGGCCGATCAGCTCTGGTACCCGTTGTGGGACGCACACGTCAAACTCGACCACAGCGTCCGCACGGTCACTCAGGCACTGCACGTGGCGGACACGGATATCATTGCGGCCCAAGGGATGCTCGAGGCACGCCACATCGTCGGCGACATCGAGCTGACCAACCTACTCATCAGCGGGGTTCGCAGGCAGTGGCGCACCGATATCCGCAACCGCTTCGACGAGCTCATCGCGCAGACGAAGTCGCGGTGGGAACGCAGCGGTGAGGTCGCTCACCGTGCCGAGCCCGACCTGAAGAGCGGTCGTGGGGGGCTGCGGGACGTACAGCTGCTCAATGCCCTGTCCATCGCACAGCTGACCGACGGGATGCCCGGGCTCGGCCCCGAGTTGCCTGGTGGGGGTTTGGCCCTCGCGCATCGTCGGCTCCTCGACGTCCGCACCGAGTTGCACAGAGTGGCCGGCCGCACCCGCGATCAACTACACGCCCAGGACGCCGACGAGATCGGGGCGGCACTGCGGATCGGGGATCGTTTCGACCTCGCACGCATGCTCAGCGACGCCGCGCGCACCATCAGCTACTCGGTGGACGTGGGTGTGCGTACGGCAGCAAACGCCCTACCGCGGCGCGGGTTGGACCGGCTTCGTCGACCTCCGGTGCGGCGCCCTCTCGACGAGGGTGTGGTCGAGCACGCCGGCGAGGTGGTGTTGGCGCGTGACGCACGACCTGCGAAGGACCCCGGCCTGGTCCTGCGGGTGGCGGCGGCATCCGCGACGACGGGCATGCCGATGTCTGCGTCCACGCTGAATCGTCTGGCCGACAACGCCCCGGAACTGCGCGAGCCGTGGCCGAAAGAAGCTCTGAACGACCTGCTGGTGATGCTCGGCTCGGGTAGCGGTGCCATCGCGGCGATCGAAGCGCTCGATCGGACCGGACTATGGGGAAGGTTGCTGCCCGAGTGGGGTGCCGTACGGGACCTGCCCCCGCGGGACTCCGTGCATACGTGGACGGTCGATCGGCATCTGGTCGAGACCGCCGCCCGTGCAAGCGGTTTCACGACCAGGGTCTCGCGGCCGGACTTGTTGATGCTGGCCGCCCTGTTGCACGACATCGGCAAGGGGCGCGGCGGAGATCACAGCGTGGTCGGTGCCGAACTGGCCAGGCAGATCGGTAAGCGACTCGGACTGTGGCCGTCAGATATCGCCCTGCTGGCGGCGACCGTGCGGCATCATCTGCTGTTGCCGCACACCGCGACTCGTCGCGACATCGAGGACCCCGAGACCGTGGCGCGGGTGGTGGAGACGCTCGGTGGCGACGGAGTGCTCTTGGAGTTGTTGCAAGCGCTGGCGGAGGCCGATTCGCTGGCCACCGGTCCGGGCATGTGGGGCGACTGGAAGTCCTCCCTGATCGGGGAACTCGTGCGGCGATGCCGATTGCTCATTGCGGGTGAGGATCTTCCCGTACCCGATCCGCTCGATCCGGAACATCTCGCTCTGGCGGCGACGGGCGGTATTCACGTCACGTTGCTTCCTGCGGACAGTCCGAACACCTATGTAGTGACCGTCATAGCACCCGACCAACAGGGTCTGCTGTCGAAGGCTGCAGCTGTTCTCGCGTTGAATTCGCTGCGGGTTCACACGGCGTCGGTGGGCAGCGCGGAAGGGTCTGCGGTGGACTCGTTCGTCGTGTCGCCGAAGTTCGGAGCGCCGCCACAGGCGGGTTTGCTACGGCAGGAGCTGATCCGTGCACTGGAGGGGGAGTTGGACCTGCTCGACATGCTCACCGCCAGGGAAGAGGAGGCAAGGGAAATCCGCCGGGCGGCAGCGGTGGAGGAGGGCGGCGAGGCCGCGGTTCCGGTGCAGTATGCACAGGCGCCACCGCGGGTCATCTGGTTCGACACCACATCCGCGGGTGAGAGCATCCTCGAACTGCGGGCCGAGGACCGGCCGGGTCTGCTCTCGCGTCTGGCCGACGCATTCGACCAGTGCGATGCCGACGTCCTCTGGGCTCGCGTGAGCACCCTGGGGTCGTCGGTGATCGACTCGTTCTGCCTCGCCCTGCGCGACGGTGACACTCGGCGGAAGAGAGAAGAGATCGAACGTGCGGTTCTGGGTGTGGTTCCGCCCGAGATGCCCGAGACTGAGAGGGACAGTGGGGTGCAGTGATCCGCCGGGCGCAAGCGGCTACGCTGGTGCCCGAGAATGTCCATCGCACACTCGTACGACTTCAGGAGCCTAATCGGTGTTCGAATCCCTTTCCGACAGGTTGACCGGAGCCCTCAAGGATCTGCGCGGCAAGGGTCGCCTCTCCGGTGCCGACATCGATGCTACGTGCCGTGAGATCCGGTTGGCTCTGCTCGAGGCAGACGTCGCGCTTCCTGTGGTCCGAGCGTTCATCGCCAAGATCAAGGAGCGCGCCAAGGGGGTCGAGGTCTCGGCGGCGCTCAACCCTGCGCAGCAGGTGGTCAAGATCGTCAACGAGGAACTCGTCGGGATCCTCGGTGGCGAGACACGTCGATTGGCCCTCGCCAAGACGCCGCCGACGGTCATCATGCTCGCCGGTCTGCAGGGTTCGGGTAAGACGACCCTGGCCGGCAAGCTCGCCAAGTGGTTGCGCGACCAGGGGCACACTCCGTTGCTGGTGGCCTGCGACCTGCAGCGCCCCGGTGCGGTCGGCCAGCTGCAGATCGTCGGTGAGCGTGCGGGGGCCACGGTGTTCGCCCCGCATCCCGGCACGTCCGTAGGCGGCGGCGACAACGAGTTGGGCATCAGCGCTGCCGATCCGGTGGAGGTCGCGCGCGCCGGTGTCGAGGAGGCTCGCAACAAGCAGTTCGACGTGGTCGTCGTCGACACCGCCGGCCGTCTCGGAATCGACGCCGATCTGATGGCGCAGGCCGCGGGAATCCGCGACGCCGTGAACCCGGACGAGACGATCTTCGTTCTCGACGCGATGATCGGTCAGGACGCGGTCAGCACCGCCGAGGCGTTCCGCGAAGGAGTCGGGTTCACCGGTGTCGTGCTCACCAAGCTCGACGGCGACGCGCGGGGCGGCGCCGCGCTCAGTGTGCGTGAGGTCACCGGCCAACCCATCCTGTTCGCCTCCACGGGTGAGAAGCTCGAAGATTTCGACGTTTTCCACCCCGACCGGATGGCCAGTCGCATCCTGGGTATGGGCGACGTGCTCAGCCTCATCGAGCAGGCCGAGCAGGTCTTCGACCAGAAGCAGGCCGAGGCGACGGCCCAGAAGATCGGCGCAGGTGAGCTCACCCTCGAGGACTTCCTCGAGCAGATGATGGCCGTCCGCAAGATGGGGCCCATCGGCAACCTCCTGGGGATGCTCCCCGGTGCCGGCCAGATGAAGGACGCCCTCGCGAATGTCGACGAGAAACAACTCGATCGCGTACAGGCCATCATCCGGGGCATGACACCCGCCGAACGCGAGAACCCGAAGATCATCAACGCCTCCCGCCGGCTGCGGATAGCGAACGGTTCAGGCGTGAAGGTGTCCGACGTCAATCAACTCGTCGACCGCTTCTACGAGGCCCGCAAGATGATGGCTGCGATGGCGGGGCGCATGGGTATGCCGGGTTCGCGCAAGCCCCAGCGCAGCAAGAAGGGCAAGAAGGGCAAGAAGGGCGGCAAGGGGCCGACGCCACCGAAGGTCCGGGGAGGATTTCCGGGCGGAATGCCGGCAGGGTTCCCGGGTATGCCCCCCGGTGGCCTGCCCGCCGGCATGCCGGACCTGTCGAAGATGCCCAAGGGTCTTGACGAATTGCCTCCCGGGCTCGAAGACATCGACTTGTCCAAGCTGAAGCTGCCGAAGAAGTAATCGGTGGGGGCCCTGCACTTTCGGGGGATCGGCCTGCCGGAGGAGTGCCCGGTCGAGTATTGGGTCGATCAGGGTGTCATCGCTGCCGAGCCGATTCCCGGGGCCGAGACCGTATGTGAGTCGGGATGGATTGTTCCCGGGCTGGTCGATGCGCACTGTCACGTCGGCATCCGGTTCGGTGGCGGTGGCGGCGAGAGTATCGACGGACTGATCGCCCAGGCGAAGACCGAGCGCGACGCCGGAGTCCTGCTGATCCGTGACGCCGGTTCTCCGGTCGACACCCGGTGTGTCGACGACCGTCTCGACCTGCCGCGCATCGTCCGGGCCGGACAGCACATCGCCGCCCCCAAGAGGTATATACGCGGGCTTCCTGTCGATCTCGAGGACGAAGCGCAACTGCCGGACGAGGTGGTTCGGCAGGCCAGAGCCGGTGACGGTTGGGTCAAGCTGGTCGGTGACTGGATCGACCGTTCCTCAGGCGATCTGGCCCCGCTGTGGAGCGACGATATCCTCGTCGAGGCGATCGCGGCGGCACATCGAGAAGGCGCTCGCGTTACCGCGCACGTTTTCGCCGAGGATGCACTCCCGGGCCTGCTCGAGGCGGGAATCGACTGCATCGAGCACGGGACCGGGCTCACCGACGAGACGATCGGACTGATGGCTACCCACGGCGCCGCGCTCGTCCCGACCATGATCAACATCGCGACGTTCCCGCAGATCGCCGACTCCGCCGAGCGGTTCCCGATCTACGCCTCCCACATGCGTGACCTGCACTCGCGAGTCAAGGACACGATCGGTGCGGCTCGGGACGCGGGCATCCCCATCTATGCGGGCACCGACGCAGGCGGATCGATCGCCCATGGGCGGATCGCCGACGAGGTGGAGGAACTGAAGTCGGTCGGGCTGTCGCCGACGGAGGCGCTCGGTGCCGCGTGCTGGAATGCCCGTTCGTGGCTCGGCCATCGAGGACTCGAGGCAGGCGCACCCGCGGACCTGCTGGTCTTCCGGAACGACCCCCGTGCGAGCAGTGACGTTCTCTCCGCGCCCGATGTCGTCGTGTTGCGAGGGCAGGTCGTGAAGACCAGATGACCTTCGTTTTTCTCTCTCGGTGTTCGTCTGGCAGAATAAGGGGCTGTTCGTCGCATCCGGTTACGCACCGAGCGGCGGTCACAGGAAAGAGGCAAAACCGGGCGCGCTATTCCTGCGCGTCGCAGAATTGCACGTGACACGTGGGTGCACTCGTGTGCGCCCCGAAGGAGAAGTACAGCAGTGGCTGTCAAGATCAAGCTCACCCGGCTCGGCAAGATCCGGAACCCTCAGTACCGCATCGTCGTTGCTGATTCCCGCACCCGTCGCAACGGTCGTGCGATCGAGACCATCGGCAAGTACCACCCCAAGGAAGAGCCCTCGCTGATCGAGGTCGATTCCGATCGCGCTCAGTACTGGCTCGGCGTCGGAGCCCAGCCCACCGAGCCTGTCGAGGCAATCCTCAAGATCACCGGTGACTGGCAGAAGTTCAAGGGTCTCCCCGGTGCCGAGGGCACCCTGCGCGTCAAGGAAGCCCAGCCCACCAAGCTCGAACTGTTCCAGGCCGCACTCGCGCAGGCCGAGAACGAGCCCGCTGCCGAGGCCGTCACCCCCAAGAAGAAGAAGGCCAAGGCGGAAGCCAAGGATGACGCCGAGGCTCCCGCAGAAGCGGCTGCTGAGGACGCGGAGGCTGCGCAGAAGTGAGTGCCGTCGTCGCCGATGCCGTAGAGCACCTCGTTCGTGGCATCGTCGCCAATCCCGACGACGTTCGTGTCGAGCTGATCACCGGGCGTCGGGGGCGCACTGTCGAGGTCCATGTCAATCCTGACGATCTCGGCAAGGTCATCGGACGGGGTGGTCGCACTGCGACCGCCCTGCGCACGCTGGTCTCCGGCATCGGTGGCCGCGGGATCCGGGTCGACGTCGTCGACACGGATCAATAGGGGTCGTCCTCCGGTGGAGCTCGTCGTGGGCCGGGTCGCGAAGTCGCACGGCATCAGGGGTGAGGTCGTGGTCGAGGTTCGTACCGACGAACCCGAGAAGCGGTTCGCCGTCGGTGCGGTGCTGCGGGGTCGAAAGCCGCGCGAGCAGAATCTGAGTACCTACACGGTGGAAGCCGCCCGGGAACATTCCGGGCGGCTTCTGTTGTGCCTCGAGGGTGTCTCCGATCGCACGGGAGCAGATGCCCTGCGGGGCATGCTGTTCGTCATCGACAGCGCGGACCTCGAGCCGTCGGACGATCCCGACGAGTTCTACGACCACGAACTCGAGGGTCTGTCCGTGCGTCTCGTGGACGGAACCGAGGTGGGCACCGTCGTCGAGGTATTGCATTCGGCTGCAGGAGAATTGCTTTCGATCCGACGCGCGGGCGAACAGTCCGGCGAGCTCCTCGTTCCTTTCGTCGCCGCGATCGTCACGTCGGTGTCGGTGACCGGCGGCGTCATCGAGATCGACCCGCCGGAAGGGTTGCTCGACCCCGATTTCGGTGATTCGGCCGATGGGATCCGTGACTCCGCCCATGGGAAGTGAGAGGGTAGGCATGCGTCTCGACGTGGTCACCATCTTTCCCGAGTACCTCGAACCGTTGCGAACAGCGCTGCTGGGCAAGGCAATCGATAAGGGGTTGCTGTCCGTAGAGGTACACGACCTACGGAACTGGGCGCACGACGTGCACAAGGCAGTGGACGATTCGCCGTACGGCGGCGGTCCCGGAATGGTCATGAAACCTACCGTGTGGGGGCCGGCCCTCGATGACGTTCTGGCTGACGGTGACGACGAATCGGACACCCTTCTCGTCGTTCCCACTCCCGCTGGGGTCCCCTTCACGCAGTCCACTGCCGAGCGTTGGACAGGGGAGAAGCACATCGTCTTCGCCTGCGGGCGTTACGAAGGAATCGACCAACGCGTCTTCGACGACGCCGCCCGCCGCGTGCGGGTCGAAGAGGTGAGCATCGGCGACTACGTGCTCATCGGAGGCGAGGCGGCCGTACTGGTGATGACGGAAGCCGTCGTCCGGCTGATCCCGGGTGTCCTGGGCAATCAGCAATCGCACCAGGAGGATTCGTTCTCGGACGGTCTCTTGGAGGGTCCGAGCTACACCCGTCCCGCCACATGGCGCGGACTCGACGTACCGCCGGTGTTGTTGTCGGGGGATCACGCCAGGGTGGCAGCCTGGCGCCGCGAGCAGGCGCTGCGGCGCACCGCCGAACGGCGCCCGGACCTGTTGCCCTGAGCTAGTTTTGGATCCTCGACCAATCGTCTATCGAGCCGGTTGGGAAGAGCGTCCGCACCACGTCGGTCACCGTATCGCGGGCGTGTATGGCGCTGGCGTCCCCCGACGCATCTGTGTATGACGTATCGGGATAACCCTGTTGGCCGTTGCCGTAGGTGATGTTCTCCCTGGATGCAACGGCCAGAACGTAGCGGTTGTCCTCGCCGATCACCCCGGTGGACAGGTGGATCCACCTGCTCGCCACGCAGCACATCCAGCCCTGCTTCACCCCGACGGCATGTTCACCCGGTAGTCCGTCGGGAATGCCGAACCGCTGGTCATAGCCGTCGGTCCCCAGCGGAGTCGCCGAGTGAAGGTAGCCGAGGAACTCGGCGCTGCGCTCGGGCCCGATTCCGTCCCTGTCGTGGAGGAGGCCGACGTAGAAGTTCACCAGGTCGGAGGCCGTGGTCTCGGTGTTCCACCATGAGCCGTCGCGGGGCGCGGTGGTGGCGACGAGGCCGTAGCGCTGTGCCACGTCGGGAACGATGTTGCCGCCGCCGAGATCGGCCCAGAGCGTGCTGGCGGCGTTGTCGTCGGAGGACTCGAGCATCGGCTCGAGCAGCAGGTGGTCGTGCACGGAGAGCGGTCGCCCGCCGGTCGCGTCGAGGTGGAACAACTGGGCCGCAATGAACAGTTTGGACAGTGATGCCGATTCGATCGGCTGGTCACCCCCCGATTCCAGGTAGCTCCCCGTGGCGCGGTCGAGGACGGCGATGGAGACGTCGGCGCCGCGGTCGGCGGCCGTTGCCACGGCGGCGGTCATGCGTTCGGTGATCGGTGGAACTGCGGGAACGTTCCTGCCGGAAAGGTGCTCGACACTACTTGCGGGTGTCGGAACTTCGGGGGTCGGAGCGGCGACGACCGTGTTCGTGTCTGTGGGAATCGTGCCGATGAGTGCCGCGCCCAGGAGCAGGACGAGGACTGCCAGGAACCAAGTCGGCCTGGGCATAGATTTCTCCTGAGAAACTCCGTGACGGCATCACCGCCGCCGCCATGGTTTCAGCCTAGCGGTAGGGTCCATTCCCGTGATTCTCAGGACCGTCAACCAGCGCATTGCCGAGGAACTCGACGTTCGGGAAGGACAGGTCGCGGCCGCCGTGGACCTTCTCGACGGCGGAGCGACCGTGCCTTTCATCGCCCGCTACCGCAAGGAGGTCACCGGGGCGCTCGACGACGCCCAGCTCCGCCAACTCGAGGAACGGCTCCGATACCTGCGGGAACTCGACGAGCGCCGGGTAGCGGTACTCGAGTCGATCGACTCACAGGGCAAGCTCGACGATCAGTTGCGGGGGCAGATCATGGCCGCCGACACGAAGGCGCGCCTCGAAGACATCTATCTTCCTTTCAAGCCGAAAGTCCGCACGAAGGCGCAAATCGCGCGCGAAGCCGGCCACGAGCCGGTCGCCGATGCACTGATCACCGATCCTTCGATCGATCCCGCTTCGTACACGGCGGAACAACTCGAGGGGGCGCGCGCCATCCTGGTCGAGCGTTTCGCGGAAGACGCCGATCTGGTGGGCGAGCTTCGCGAGCTGATGTGGACCCGCGGGCAGCTGGTGTCCGCGGTCCGTAAGGGCAAGGAGACCGAAGGAGCGAAGTTCGCGGACTACTTCGAGTTCTCCGAGCCGTTCACCAAACTTCCGTCCCACCGGATTCTCGCGGTGCTGCGCGGGGAGAAGGAAGAGGTGCTCACCCTCACCCTGGCACCCGAGTCACAGGAGCCGGTCCCGGGCGAGCCGACGATCTACGAGGGCCACATCGCGGAACGCTTCGCCATCGCTGATCGGGGTCGGCCCGCCGACCGTTGGTTGCTGGACACGGTGCGCTGGGCGTGGCGTACCAAGCTGCTGGTCAAGCTGGGTATCGACACCAGGATGCGACTGCGCCAGTCGGCGGAGAAGGATGCGGTCGACGTCTTCGCAGCCAATCTGCGCGACCTGCTATTGGCCGCACCCGCCGGTACCCGCGCTACGATGGGCCTCGACCCCGGGTTCCGGACCGGCACCAAGGTTGCCGTCGTGGACGCCACAGGCAAGGTGGTGGCCCACGAGACCATCTACCCTCATCAGCCACAGAACAATTGGGACGCCTCCCTGGCCACTCTCGCAGGCCTCGTCGCCCGGCACGGTGTCGAGCTCATCGCGATCGGGAACGGCACAGCCTCCCGTGAGACGGACGCGCTGGCAACCGAACTCATCGCAAAGTTGGGCAGGACCAACCTGACGAAGATCGTGGTGTCCGAGGCCGGAGCGTCGGTGTATTCGGCGTCTGCCTATGCATCAGCCGAGTTGCCCGATCTCGATGTGTCGATTCGCGGTGCTGTTTCCATCGCCCGACGTCTGCAGGATCCCCTCGCGGAATTGGTGAAGATCGATCCGAAATCGATCGGCGTCGGCCAGTACCAGCACGACGTATCGGAGACGCTGCTCGCGCGGTCGCTGGGC
Organism: Rhodococcus sp. WMMA185; assembly: GCF_001767395.1. NCBI lineage: Bacteria > Bacillati > Actinomycetota > Actinomycetes > Mycobacteriales > Nocardiaceae > Rhodococcus > Rhodococcus sp. WMMA185. Next base: position 1,252,037 of record NZ_CP017014.1, read on the forward strand.
GCCGTCGTCGAGGACGCGGTGAACGCAGTCGGAGTCGATGTGAACACAGCGTCCGCGCCGCTGCTTGCGCGCGTATCCGGTATCTCTGGGTCGCTGGCCGAGAGCATCGTCGCGCACCGCGACCGCAGCGGCCCGTTCCGGAACCGGCAAGGGCTCAAGGACGTCACGAGGCTCGGTCCCAAAGCCTTCGAGCAGTGTGCGGGCTTCCTCCGCATTCCAGCCGGCGACGACCCCCTCGACGCATCGAGCGTCCACCCGGAGGCGTATCCCGTGGTGCGCAGGATCGTCTCTGCGAGCGGTACCGATGTTCGTGAGGTCATCGGCAACACGGCTGTTCTGCGCCGTCTGAATCCTGCAGATTTCGTCGACGACCGGTTCGGTCTGCCCACGGTCACGGACATCATCGGAGAGCTCGAGAAGCCCGGGCGTGACCCGCGCCCGGAGTTCAAGACGGCCACGTTCGCGGCGGGCATCGAGAAGGTGTCGCATCTGAAGCCGGGAATGACGCTCGAGGGGGTCGTCACCAACGTGGCGGCATTCGGTGCGTTCGTCGACGTCGGCGTCCATCAGGATGGCCTCGTCCACGTTTCGGCGATGTCCCGCAACTTCGTCAAGGATCCTCGTGACGTCGTGAAGTCGGGTGACGTGGTGAAGGTGAAGGTTCTCGAGGTCGATGAGGCCCGACAGCGGATCTCGCTGACCCTACGGCTTGACGACGAGGTCGCGGCGGGCGGTCGCAAGAGCGAGGCCCCCGCCGGCGGCCCGAAACGGGAGCGCCGCGGTGGAAAGCCGCAGCAGGGGCGACGCGAATCACGGCAGGCTCCCGGCGGTTCGATGGCCGACGCCCTGCGAAAGGCGGGCTTCGGCAAGTAATTCGGCGCCGCGGCCGCTTTCGTGCCGAAACAGCCGACGGTGTAGAGGCATTTTCGTTTTGATGGAGCCGATGGTTCCTCACTGAAATGGGCGATGTCGATGCACGAATGGCTGGAGACCGAAATCATCGGACAGGGGCGCTTGCCGCTGCTGTTCTTCCTGCTCGGATTCCTTGGGACGTTTCTCTTCATCCGGGTGAGCGTGCGGATGATTCGTGCCGAGGTCTCGTGGTGGCCCGGCAACGTGACGCCGGGCGGACACCACGTCCACCACGTGGTGTTCGGTGTGGTTGCCATGCTCGTGTCGGGGGTCTCCCTGATCGCGGTGTACGAGGACGGCACCCAGATGACCGGTGCGGTCCTCGCCGCGTTCTTCGGGGGCGGCGCGGCCCTCGTGCTCGACGAGTTCGCGTTGATCTTTTATCTGCAAGACGTCTACTGGTCGGCTGAAGGTCGGGCCTCGGTCGACGCCGTGTTCGTCGCAGTTGCCGTGACGGGTCTGTTGCTGCTCGGGTTCCGACCACTCGAGTTGATGGATGTCACCAGCTTCCGCGACTCCCCGGAGATCGGGGTCCGAGTCGGTATCGCCGTGCTGTCCGTGGTCAATCTGCTGATCGCGGCGGTGGTGCTGTCGAAGGGGAAGATATGGACGGGCCTGTTGGGCCTGTTCGTCTTCCCGATACTGCTGGTCGGTGCAATCCGGTTGAGCAGGCCGGGTGCGCCTTGGGCCCGTTGGCGCTACACGGACAAGCCCAAGCGGATGCTGCGGGCTCTCGAGCGAGAGCGTAAGTGGCGTCGGCCGGTGATCAGGGCCAAGATCTTCGTGCAGGATTTCATCGCAGGTCCGCCGAGTGCGGAACAGGTGAGGAAGGCCGCGGAGCACGCGAAGGCGGCGGCGGAAGCCGAACTCGACCAGGTAGTGCATCCCGCCCCACCGCCGGGTTCGTCGAGTTTGGTGGCGTCTGGCACAATGGACGGGTTGCCTGCACCAGGCAGCACTACTTGATCAGAGCACGAACCAGACGAGCAGCGGGCTCCTTCGGGTCCTTGCGTGCCGCTCGGTTCCTCTGCTCCTGCGAGAATGCAAGGATGGAACACCGATGAACACTCTCGATTTCCTGGACAAGAAGTCCCTGCGCGACGACATTCCCGATTTCCGCCCGGGCGACACCCTGAACGTACACGTCAAGGTGATCGAGGGCTCGAAGGAGCGTGTGCAGGTCTTCAAGGGCGTCGTGATTCGCCGCCAGGGCGGTGGTATCCGCGAGACCTTCACCGTCCGGAAGGTCTCTTTCGGTGTAGGCGTCGAGCGCACCTTCCCCGTGCACAGCCCCAACCTGGCGAAGATCGAGGTCGCCACCCGCGGTGACGTTCGTCGCGCCAAGCTGTACTACCTCCGCGATCTGCGTGGCAAGGCCGCCAAGATCAAGGAAAAGCGCTGACCTATCCGATGAGCCCGGCATCGCGTACGCGCGGTGTCGGGCTAATCTGTCTCAAAACCAGATTCTTCGAAGGAGTTCGCATTGTCGTCGGAATCCGAGACCACCGGCGAGTCTGCCGCCGCCCCGAACGGTGACGACGGTACCGCGAAGTCCGAGAAGAAGAACCGCTCCTTTCTCCGCGAGCTGCCGATCCTGATTCTGGTCGCACTCGTTCTGAGTTTCTTTCTGCAAACGTTCATCGCCCGCGTGTATCTCATTCCGTCGGAATCGATGGAACCGACGCTGCACGGGTGTCCGGGTTGCACCGGTGACCGCATCGTCGTCGAGAAGATCGGCTACCGGTTCGGTGACCCGCAGCCGGGTGATGTCATCGTGTTCCGCGGTCCCGAGTCCTGGTCGCAGGACTTCGTTTCCACTCGTTCCTCCAACACGGTGATCCGTGGCATGCAGGAACTCGGCTCCCTCGTCGGTCTCGTCCCACCGGACGAGAACGACCTCGTCAAGCGTGTGATCGCCACCGGCGGTCAGACCGTCGAATGCTGCGACGACGAGGGCAACGTCCTCGTCGACGGTCAACCACTCGACGAACCGTATGTCGTCATGGATTTCCCCTTCGTTCCTGGCTCCCAGACCTGTGACACAGCCTTGAAGTCCGCGCGCTGCTTCGGTCCCGTCACGGTGCCGGAGGGGAACCTGTGGATGATGGGGGACAATCGCAGCAATTCCGCGGACTCGAGGTATCACGTCGGCGACGAACTGCAGGGCACCATTCCGATCGACAACGTAATCGGGAAAGCTGTATTCATAGTGTTGCCGCCCTCCCGTATGGGCACGATCAGTTCGCCCAACCCTCAGGAACAGTGACGTCCTGGCCTCCACGCGTAACCATTCGCAGGTCGTCCGGTCTGCGGACGATGGAGTCCGCGCTGATTCGCAGCGGCCTCGGCCCGGTGGCCGGTGTCGACGAGGCAGGCCGCGGGGCGTGTGCAGGCCCACTCGTGGTCGCGGCATGCGTGCTGGCCGCCAAGCCCAGTCCCGCGCTCGCCAGGATGGACGATTCGAAGAAGCTCACCGAACGCACGCGTGAAGAACTCTTCCCCGTCATCACTCGGCTTGCGCTGGCGTGGAGCGTGGTGTCGTTTCCCGCCCGGGAGGTCGACCGCATGGGTGTGCACGTAGCCAACATCGAGGGGATGCGCCGAGCGGTCGCGGGGCTCTCGACCGCACCCGGTTACGTCCTCACAGACGGCTTCCGGGTTCCAGGACTGCCGGTTCCGTCGCTGCCGGTAGTCGGCGGTGACGGGGCAGCCGCGTGCATCGCGGCCGCGAGTGTACTGGCGAAGGTCTCCCGCGACCGGGCGATGGTGACGATGGACGATACGCACCCGGGATACGGATTCGCGGTTCACAAGGGATACGGCACCACTGCTCACATGACGGCGCTCGCGGAATTGGGTCCGTGCCCGGAGCACCGCCGTTCATGGTCAAATGTCGCGGCGTTGCTTCGGCCGAGTGGATAACATCTGCAGAAAGTGCGAGATGATGAAGACTCACACCAGAGCGGGAGGGTTCCGATACCGATGAGTGCCGAGGATCTCGAGAAGTACGAAACAGAGATGGAGCTGTCGCTCTACCGCGAGTATCGGGACATCGTCGGCCAGTTCTCCTACGTCGTGGAAACCGAGCGCCGGTTCTACCTGGCCAACTCTGTGGAACTGCTGCCGCACAACGCCGACGGGGAGATCTACTTCGAACTGCGTATGTCCGATGCCTGGGTGTGGGACATGTACCGCCCCGCCCGATTCGTGAAGTATGTCCGAGTCATCACGTTCAAGGACGTGAACATCGAGGAGCTAGACAAGCCTGATCTCCGGCTGCCGGACAACGGTCTGTCGTAGAGTTCCGGCCGCCCATACGTAGGGTGTTTACCCATCAAGTGAGTTTGGGTTCGCCTATGCCACTTGCCGGCCGGAGTATCGGCGGATTCACGCCAGGCTGGTTCTTCAATGTTGGTTGGTTGTGCCTGTCTGTGGCCGCAGGGCCACTCTCGCTTCCCTACGCAAGCCGACCCGGTGCTGTGGCAGCGTCATTGGAGCCGAAATCCCGGCGGAGGCAGGCAGTCACAGCCGGATTGAGGTGGTTCCGGGAATTCGGGGCGGCTTCGGTCTCGACCGGGTCGCTCTTGCGATCGATCGGCCACACCTTGGCCGAGAGGTCCAAGGTCGACGCTGGCTCGGCCTCCGCAACAACCGTGAGGGGAACGGGGGTCGCGACGTCGGTAGCGTCCTCCCCCCGGCGGCGTAGCTTCGACTTGAGGTTGACCAGCCCGCTCATGACGTGCGGCGCTGCCTTCGTCGCGCCGGCCCCCAGCGCGACGCACACGGCGCACGCGGCGACAATCACCTGGGTCGTCTTGGTCCCGTCGAACAGTTCGGCGTGCGTAACGAGCGTGTTGTCGTCATCCCGCACCAGCGGGCTCTTCCACCCCTGAGTGCTCGACTCCGAAAAATGTGTGTCGGAGGGACGCCTCGTCAGCATCAGTCCCCAGATCTCGCCACCCCAGTTGAATTCCATGACGCAACTGTAGAGGTGACCATATTCAACGGTTTCTAGAGGGGAACCCCGACTGGACGAGCCGTTGGTACGCGTCGGCGGCGCGGCACACTCGGATTTCGGGGCGCGTCCACGCGACCAGTCGCCAGACCCGGCCGATAGGCCGCTCCTACGTAAAGTCAAGCCGGAGTAGCTATGAGCGTCCTCGAGGTGGCCGAGAGGGCAGCTCACGTGACCACTCACGTTCCACCCCCTCTTCCGTGTCACGCCAGCGGACAGTGATTTGCATTGACCCAGTTCCCATCGTCACCAGAGCCCAGAATCCGAGCGAGGAACCGGCCTCCAATCGATCCACTACTGTTGCTGAGTTTCGGCTAGCGAGGCGCGCGATCGGCTCGCCCTCAACCCGCACTCCGAACTTCGGCGTGGGCCCATCGTTGATGACTTCGTACGTGTCGCCCGCACGGTGTTGAAGCGCCCAAGGCGGCTTCTGGGCGTCCACTTCCGCAAGTGTGGCGAGTCGGCTCTGCGCCTTGGCGGAGCGGTCCGCCGCGGTGGCCGAGCGCTCGGCAGCGTCGACAGCCCGCGTCTCGGCGGCGCTGGCCGCCTGCGCAGCCTGACTCGCCTTCCGTGTCTGCACGATCGCCACGACCGCCGCCGCCACTGCTGCGATCGCACCGATCCAGGTCGCGACATCACCCCACACCATGCTCCACCGCCTTCTGACCTCGGTACATGCGAAGCCACGCTGGTTCTACCACAACGCCCGACATTCCCGCACCTCACGCCTCCTACCGGCGGCCTGACCCACCGAGCCTGAATCGACCGGGACTGTCGGAGACTCCGCCGAACTCGGGTCGATTCAGTCCACGGTTCACCGTTGCCCCACTGTGGCGTGTTGTCCACAACGTGTGACCCATACACAACCCGATCCGTTCGCCCAGTTGGCGCAGTTTCTCCAAAACTCCGGTGGGGCACGGTGGTGCGAGGCGCGGTTCGCATCGGCGGATCGCCTCGGACAGGGTGGGGGTTGCCGTGGCACACAATCTCGCGCTCGGAGCGCATGGTGAGGATCTGGCCGCCCGGTATCTCACCGAGGCGGGTATGGAGATCATCGATCGCAATTGGCGGTCCCGATACGGCGAAGTCGATCTCATTGCGGTAGAGGGGGACTGGCTGGTCTTCATCGAGGTCAAGACTCGCCGCGGATTGCGATTCGGAACTCCGGCAGAGGCGGTGACGTTCTCCAAGCAGCGGAGAATACGTCTGCTGGCGGTGGAGTGGCTGCGCGACTGCGGTCGGCATTGGTCTCGCGTTCGGTTCGATGTGGTCGCGATCGTGGTCGGACACGGTCCCAGGCCGCAGATCGAGCACGTGCGGGACGCCTTCTGATGGCGCTCGGACGTGCGCATTCGGTGGCGGTGACGGGGGTCGACGGCCAACTCGTGGAGATCGAGGCCGACATCGGGCGTGGCTTGCCCGCCGTCCATCTAGTGGGGCTTCCGGACACGGCGCTGCAGGAGGCACGAGATCGGATTCGTGCCGCGACAGCGAATTCTGGTGAGGAGTGGCCGGATTCGAAGGTGATACTCGCACTGTCGCCGGCAACGCTGCCGAAAGTCGGATCGGTCTACGATCTGGCACTGGTTGCGGCCGTACTGGATGCGGCGAAACAGATCAAACGCCAGAGGTTACGCGAAACCGTCTTGCTCGGGGAACTGGCCCTCGACGGGCGACTCCGCTCGGTCCGAGGCATATTGCCCGCCGTGCTGGCCGCAAAGGGTGCCGGATGGGCGACTGTGGTGGTCCCGGTGCAGTCGTTGCCGGAGGCGGGTCTCGTCGGTGGCATCGAAGTGCTCGGCGCGCATGACCTGAAGGCGGTGATCGGCTGGCTTCGAGAAGAACACGAGCTCGAGCATCCAGAGCCCGTGCAACGGACTGCGCAACCGACGCGTGGGAATCTGAGTGAGGTGGTGGGACAAGCCGAGGCCCGCTGGGCGATCGAGGTGGCGGCGGCGGGGGCGCACCACCTGATGCTGACCGGCCCACCGGGCGTCGGGAAGACGATGCTGGCGCAACGGCTTCCAGGAGTCTTGCCGACTCTCACCGAGAGCGAATCATTGGAGGTGACGGCAATCCACTCGGTGGCGGGGCTCCTGCCTCCCGAGCGGCCTCTCGTCGACGTGCCGCCCTTTATCGCACCCCACCACACAGCGTCGGTGAGCGCGCTTGTCGGTGGTGGGAGTGGGGTGGCGAAGCCGGGCGCGGTCAGTCGCGCTCATCGCGGGGTGTTGTTTCTCGACGAATGCGCGGAGGTCGGAACCAAAGTACTCGAAGCGCTCCGAACCCCGCTCGAGGATGGCGAGGTGCGGATCGCGCGACGGGACGGGGTCGCCCGCTACCCGGCGCGATTCCAGTTGATTCTCGCGGCCAACCCGTGCCCGTGCGCGCCGCCGCGGGAGGCGGACTGCGTCTGCGCCCCGACCGCACGGCGCCGTTATCTCGGCAAGCTGTCGGGCCCGCTGATGGATCGGGTGGATTTGCGGGTTCGGATGCAGGCGGTGGCGACCGATGCGTTCATCGATGAGGTGGGCGAGAGTACGGAACAGGTCCGGCACCGAGTGGCTGAGGCGCGGGCCGCCGCCAGTGCGCGCTGGTGCGAGTACGGGTGGCGCACCAACGCCGAGGTGCCCGGTCCGGCGCTGAGACAGAAGTTCCGGTTGTCACGGCCGGCGTTGGCTCCGGTGGAGCGTGCATTGCGTAAGGGACTCATTACGGCGAGGGGTGCAGATCGCGCACTGAGAGTGGCCTGGACGGTGAGCGATTTGGCGGGGCTGGACATGCCGGGTCCGGATCAGGTCATGACTGCGTTGGGATTTCGTGATCGGAGCTTTCAATGACGGTGGAGAGTCGGAACGGCGCCGGCGGTAGCTGCACCCGCTCTGCTGGGCACGATCCACGTCTGCTGGCGTGGGCGTATCTGTCGAAGGTTGTGCAGGGCCCTTGCCCAGTGCTCTCGAGGCTCGTCGAGGATGTGGGGCCGGAGGAGGCTGCGCGGGCGGTACGCGAGCGCGATCTCTCGGAGGTGTTGGGGGAGAGGACCGTAGCCCGATCGCACGTGGATACGGCGGCGCACGATCTCGATCTCGTGACGGGAATGGGTGGCCGACTCGTGACACCGGACGACGACGAGTGGCCGCGGTGGCGGCTACTCGGTTTCGACGGTCTGTCGCGGTCACGGGACGACGGACCACCGCTGGCGTTGTGGGTGCTCGGTTCACGTTCGGTGGCCGAACTCACCGATCGGGCGATCTCGATCGTGGGGACGAGGGCGGCGAGCGGTTACGGCGAGCATGTGACCGCGGAGATTTCGGGTGACCTCGCTGTCGACGGGTGGACTGTTGTGTCGGGTGCGGCGTTCGGGGTCGACGGTGCCGCCCATCGTGCAGCGCTGGGAGTCGGAGGTCTCACGGTGGCGGTGCTGGCCTGCGGGGTGGATCGGGCCTACCCGGCCGGACATGCCCGATTGCTGCGGCAGATCGCCCAGAACGGTGTGGTGATCAGTGAGTATGCGCCGGGGACGGCACCGGCGAAGCATCGCTTCCTCGCGCGGAATCGATTGGTGGCGAGTCTGTCCGACGGTGTTGTCGTGGTGGAGGCGGGTTGGCGCAGTGGTGCCAGGAACACGGCGAGTTGGGCGCGCAGGCTGGGCCGGCCGGTGATGGCAGTGCCGGGGCCGGTGACATCCGCTTCGTCGACCGGGTGCCACCGAATGATCAGAGAGGGTGAGGCGCGGCTGGTGGCGAATGCCGCAGACGTCGTGGAGGAGGCCGGTCCGATCGAGCTGAGGGAGGTCGAGGACGGCGGGGCCGTACGCGATCTCGACGCGCTGTCGGGCGATGCGTTGTTGGTGTACGAGGCGCTGCCTGCGGTCGGGTCGAGGGGAGTCAGGGAGTTGTCGGAGTTGTCCGGGGTTGAGGTCGAGCAGGTTCGAGCCGCGTTGCCATTGTTGGAGATGGAAGGCTTCGTGAACTCGGATGACACGGGATGGTCGATTCACCGGTGAATCGTCGGGTGTCTTCCCCGTCGGGCTGCCCGTTCGAGTTGGGCTTGCTTGCGCGGCGACGGCACGCCGTGCTCTACGTAGTGCGTCAGGTCGGCAAGCACCTGCCGACCGGCGCGGCGAAGCGTGATCAGCATCCACCAGCCTGCCAGCAACCCGAGCACACCGCGGGTGGTGACTTCGGCGTCGTAGCTGACCATGCTGCGTCGCTCGTCGACAGGCGTGACCGTCCAGTGGTTCCGCGCGACGGACAGGAACCGCGGTTTCTGCGTGGCCTCGTAGGTCAGACTTCGCGTGGAGTCGTCGTAGGCAACGATCGCTTCCGTTACGTTCGGGACCATCCTGATGCCGGTTTGACACACGCGGCCCGCAACCGGCGCCTCGTCCGCGGTCGTCGAACCTGGAAGAGCGACGGAGGAGGGAACGGCGGTAGCCCAGTCGCCGATCTTGTCGAACCGACGGCCGATGACGTCCCAGACAGCATCGGCGGGCGCTACGATCTCAATATCGTTGGACAGTTTCATGCTTTCGAGCATGGCCTCGCGTCGCTGGCGAGTCGATTCCCCAACAGGGAATCGGCGCTTCGGCATGGACCTGGAGTGCTGGCATCATGATTCGTGCGCAGCCTGGGACCACCAGCCCTTTCGGTGCTCTGCTGCGTCGATGGCGAGACAACCGCGGACTCAGCCAGCTCGCATTGGCGGCGGAAGTGGGCTCCACATCGCGACATGTGTCGTTCCTGGAGACGGGTCGGTCGCGGCCCAGCGAGCAGATGGTGCTGCGGCTCGGCGAAGTGCTCGGAATCCCGCTGCGCGAGCAGAACCGGCTCCTAGAGGCCGCCGGACTGCCCGCGGCCTACCCGGACGTGGCGCTCGAGGATGCCGATTTGGCGCCGTTTCGCGCCGCGATCAACCAGCTGCTGACCGCACACATGCCCTATCCGGCCGTCGTCGTCGATGAACACTGGAACGTGTTGCTCGCCAATCGAGCGTGCGCTGTCTTGTTCGGCGACGAGCTGGTCGGTAGCAACCTTGCCTATCGCTACTTCGCCGACCCGGCCTCCGCAGAGGCGATCGTCAACTGGCCGCAGGTCGCCTGGGCCGGCATCGACAGGTTGCGCCAGCAGCTTGCACTACGACCTTTCGATGACAGGCTGCGTGAGCTTGCCGCGCTCGCCGAGCGGGCCACCGTGGGTCTGCCCCGTCCGTCTCCGCCTGCTGAGGGGCTGGTGGTATGCCCATGGTTTCGGATAGGCGGGCAGGTGATTCGGATGATCGGGATGGCCGCCCGGTTCGACACCACGGTCGCGGTGACGCTGGAAGAGCTTCGGGTCGAGTTGTTGTATCCCCTCGACAGCGACGCCGAGCGCTTCTTTCGAGAGTCGGTGACGGCTCAATCGACGCGCGAATGACAACCGGCACAACATAGTCAATGAGCGAGAACAGAGAGTGAAGTGAGTGCCATGGGTCAGTACGTGGATGTAACCAAGCAGTCCGGCGAGTCGTTCGCTGCCTACCTGTCTCTACCCGCGCGGGGCTCGGGACCGGGGCTGGTGCTACTCCAGGAGATCTTCGGGATCAACGACTATATGCGCGACATGGCCGATCGGTACGCCGAAGAGGGGTACGTGGTGATGGTGCCCGATCTGTTCTGGCGCTCCGGTCCGCGGCTCGAATTGGGCTACGACCAGCAGGGATTCGAGCGTGGCCTGGCACTTCGGGACGAGCTGGAGGACGATCTCGTCGTGGAGGACATCGGTGATACGGTGCGTGCCCTCCGCGCCCGCGGTGACCACGTCGGCGGCGTGGGAGCCATCGGATACTGCCTCGGCGGATTACTCGCGTACTTGTCGGCCCTGCATCTGGAGATCGACTGCGCAGTAAGCTATTACGGTGTAGGGGTTCAAGATCACCTGGACGAGGCGGGCCTGCTGAAAGTGCCCATGGTCTTCCACCTCGCCGAACTCGACAGGTACTGCCCCGACGCCGCTCGCGTTGCTATCCGGGCGGCCTTCGAAGGCAACGAGTTGGTCCGAATCTACGACTATTCCGGTGTGGATCATGCATTCGCCACCCACGGTCGGGACGTGTACGACCCTCTTGCGGCGGGGTTGGCCTATTCACGGACGCTCGCGGTCCTGCGGGAGACGATAGGTCCGCGTTACGACCTCTCGGCGCTGTGGGACAGTCACACGTACTACGAGTTCGAGGCCCGCGATGTGCCCGGAACGATGTCGACCATGGTCGACGAACCCTACGTCAACCACATTCCGACGATGACTGGCGGCGTTGGCCGGAAAGATGTCGCCCGCTTCTATGCGCATCACTTCATCCCCGGCATACCCGCTGACACCAAGACCATCCCGATTTCTCGTACGGTCGGCGCCGACCGGGTCGTCGACGAGATGCTCTTCTGCTTCACCCACGACCGCGAGATCGAGTGGATGCTGCCGGGCGTTGCGCCGACCGGACGTTACGTCGAAATTCCACTGGTCGCCGTGGTGACATTGCGCGGCGACAAGTTGCACAACGAGCACATCTACTGGGATCAGGCCAGCCTTCTGGTACAGATCGGCCTACTCGATCCCGAGGGTCTTCCGGTCACCGGCGCCACGCAGGCGCACAAGTTGATGGACGAGTCGCTGCCATCGAACGAACTCATGCCGGGTTGGCCCGCCAGCGAAACGAAGCCCGTCACCTAGCCGCGGTTGCGTGCCGCTGCCTTCCTCGGGTGTCGCCACGGGCCGGATCGTCTTCGGCTCGAAGATTCTGTTGGGCGGTCTTAGGCTGAAAGCGCTTTTCTCCTAGGAGGCGGTTGGCATGAACATCCCGCACACCGGTAGCCCACTGGAAGAGGCACTCCTGAAAGGAGGGCGGTTCTTCACGCGGGGAACGTTCTCCGACGATCTGCGCACCCTCACGCGGGAGGGCGGGCGCGAGGGTGATGTCTTCTACCGGAATCGATGGAGCCACGACAAGGTAGTGCGGTCAACGCACGGTGTGAACTGCACCGGATCGTGTTCGTGGAAGATCTACGTCAAGGACGGAATCATTACCTGGGAGACCCAGGAAACCGACTATCCGTCGGTGGGGCCCGACCGTCCCGAGTACGAACCCCGCGGTTGTCCGCGCGGCGCGGCGTTCTCCTGGTACACGTACTCGCCGACGCGGGTTCGGTATCCGTACGCGCGCGGGGTTCTCGTCGAGATGTACCGGGAGGCGAAGGACCGGCTCGGTGACCCTGTGGACGCTTGGGCCGACATCCAGTCCGACCCCGAGCGTCGGCGCAGGTACCAGCAGGCCCGCGGTAAGGGCGGACTGGTACGGGTGACGTGGGCCGAAGCGACCGAGATGATCGCCGCCGCGCACGTCCACACGATCAAGGAGTACGGACCCGACCGCGTCGCCGGGTTCTCGCCGATCCCCGCTATGTCGATGGTGTCGTTCGCCGCCGGGTCTCGGTTCATCGAACTGCTCGGCGGTGTCATGACCTCGTTCTACGACTGGTACGCCGACCTGCCGGTCGCATCGCCGCAGGTGTTCGGCGATCAGACCGACGTCCCCGAGTCCGGTGACTGGTGGGACGCGTCGTACCTGATGATGTGGGGTTCCAACGTTCCAGTCACCCGTACTCCGGATGCCCACTGGATGGCGGAGGTGCGCTACCGCGGGACAAAGGTCGTGTCGGTCAGCCCCGACTACGCGGACAACACCAAGTTCGCCGACGAATGGATGCCGTGTGCAGCGGGCACGGACGGCGCGATGGCGATGGCTATGGGTCACGTGATCCTCTCGGAGTTTTTCGTGGAGAGGCGGGAACCGTTCTTCGTCGACTACGTGCGGCAGTTCACCGATCTGCCGTTTCTCGTCACGCTGGAGAATCGGGACGGCCGGGTGGTGCCGGGGAAGAATCTCACCGCGGCCGACCTCGGCGAATCTTCCGAGAATGCGGCGTTCAAACCGGTGCTGGTGGACGGCGCGACCGATGAGATTGTGGCACCTGGCGGATCCCTCGGATTCCGATTCGGCGACAAGGGTGTGGGGAAGTGGAACCTCGATCTCGGCGGTATCGTCCCTGCGCTGACGGTGGCTGGAGAGGGTGGTGAGACGGCGCTGCTGCATCTGCCGCGTTTCGACACACCCAGCGGGCATGGCGAATTGCTGGTGCGCGGCGTTCCGGTGCGGCGGGTGGGCAAGTTCCGGGTCTGCACGGTGTTCGATCTGATGCTCGCGCAATACGGTGTCGCTCGGCCGGGGCTTGCGGGTGAATGGCCCTCGGGCTTCGACGACGCGAGCGCACCGTACACGCCGGCGTGGCAAGAGTCGATCACCGGCGTCAGCGCCGCACAGGTGGTTCGCATTGCCCGAGAGTTCGCGCAGAATTCCGTGGATTCCGGTGGGCGCTCGATGATCATCATGGGAGCCGGGATCTGCCAGTGGTTCCACGGTGACGCGACGTACCGGGCGGTGCTCAGCCTGCTCTTGCTGACCGGTGCGATGGGCCGCAACGGCGGTGGCTGGGCGCACTATGTCGGTCAGGAGAAGGTGCGTCCGATCACCGGGTGGACGGCCCTGGCCATGGGAACCGACTGGTCTCGGCCCGCGAGACAGATGCCGGGCACCTCTTACTGGTACACGCACACCGACCAGTGGCGCTACGACGGATACCGGGCGGACGCCCTCTCGAGCCCCACCGGACGCGGACACTTTCGAGATCGGCACACCATGGACGTGATGGCGTCGGCGGTGGCGATGGGGTGGACGCCCTTCTACCCTCAGTTCGACCGCTCGAGTCTTCAGTTGGCCGACGAGGCAGCCGCGCAGGGAAAAGAGGTGATCGGCTATGTTGCCGAGCAACTCGGTAGCGGGGGCCTGAAGCTTGCGGTCACCGACCCCGACAACCCGCGGAACTGGCCACGGGTGTTGTCCGTGTGGCGATCGAATCTGATGGGTTCGTCGAGCAAGGGTAACGAGTACTTCCTGCGGCACCTGCTGGGAACGGACTCGAATCTGCAGTCCGAGCAAGCAGGTGAGGATCTGCGACCCCACGACGTGTCATGGACCGATGAGGTGCCCGAGGGAAAACTCGACATGCTGATGTCGATCGATTTCCGGATGACGTCGACGACCCTGTTGTCGGACGTGGTCCTGCCGGCCGCGACATGGTACGAGAAGTCCGACCTGTCGAGCACCGATATGCACCCGTACATCAATGCGTTCTCGCCGGCGATCGATCCGCCATGGGAGACGCGGTCGGATTTCGATGCATTCGCCGCGATTGCGCGATCCTTCTCCGCACTGGCGAAGGACCACCTCGGTGTTCGACGTGATGTCGTGCTTGGTGCATTGCAACACGACACACCGGGCGCGATGGCCTACCCCGGTGGCGTCGAACATGATTGGAGAACGGCAGGTCAGGTTCCCGTCCCAGGCAAGACGATGGGACCATTGGCGGTCGTCGAGCGGGACTACCCGGCGACAGCTGAGAAATGGGCTGCTCTGGGACCTCTGGTGGAGACTGCGGGCCTGACAACCAAGGGGGTGACCACGTTCCCCGATCAGGAGGTTACGGAACTCGCCGCCAAACACGGAGTCATGAGTTCGGGGGCGGCCGCCGGTAGGCCGGCCCTGGACACGCCGGAGAAGATGTGTGACACCCTGCTCGCCCTGTCGGGTGCCTCCAACGGCAGGTTGGCGGTCGAGGGTTTCGAGCAACTCGAGAATCGAACCGGAAGACCCCTGGCGCACTTGGCTGAAGGCAGCGAGGAACGTCGAATCACCTATGCGGACACACAGTCCCGTCCGGTGCCGGTGATCAGTAGCCCGGAATGGTCCGGCAGCGAGACCGGCGGCCGCCGATACGCCCCGTTCACGATGAACATCGAGGAACTCGTGCCTTTCCACACGCTCACTGGGCGAATGCACTTCTTCCTCGACCATGGCTGGATCGAGGAACTGGGGGAGCAGCTGCCGATCTACCGTCCGCCGCTCGACCTCACCAGGCTGTTCGGAGAGTCCACCATCGGGACGAGTCGGGCAGGCATCGGGCTGACAGTCCGCTATCTGACGCCGCATTCGAAATGGTCGATCCACTCCGAGTATCAGGACAACCTGTTCATGTTGTCGCTCTCACGCGGAGGTCCGACCATGTGGATGAGCCCGAACGACGCCGCGAAGATCGATGTGCGGGACAATGATTGGATCGAGGCGGTGAACCGCAACGGCGTCGTCGTCGCCCGTGCTGTCGTATCGCACCGGATGCCCGACGGCGTGGTGTACGTCTATCACGCGCAGGAGCGCACGATCGACGTGCCCCTCACCGAGAAGACGGGCAAGCGCGGTGGCATCCACAACTCCCTGACCAGGGTGCTGATCAAGCCGACGCACCTGGCCGGTGGATACGCCCAATTGTCTTTTGCCTTCAACTATCTCGGTCCCACCGGGAATCAACGGGACGAGGTGACCGTCGTTCGGCGTCGATCACAGGAGGTGTCCTACTGATGCGGGTCATGGCGCAACTTGCGATGGTGATGAATCTCGACAAGTGCATCGGCTGCCACACCTGTTCGGTGACGTGCAAACAGGCGTGGACCAACCGCGCCGGAACCGAGTACGTGTGGTTCAACAACGTGGAAACGCGACCGGGGCAGGGCTATCCGCGTACCTACGAAGATCAGACGAAGTGGAACGGAGGTTGGGTACGGGGCAAGAATGGCAATCTGCGCCTGCGCGACGGTGGACGGCTGAAGAAGCTCTCTCGGATCTTCTCCAACCCCAAGATGCCTTCGATCGACGACTACTACGAGCCGTGGACCTACGACTACGAGAACCTGACGAACGCACCACTGGGTGACAGCATGCCGGTGGCGCCGCCGCGCAGCGTGATCAGTGGGAAGCCGATGAAGGTGAAGTGGTCGGCCAACTGGGACGACGACCTGGGAGGCTCGCCCGAGATCCTGGCCGGCGATCCCATCCTCGAGCAGGTCGGCGAGAAGGTGAAGCTTCAGCTCGAAGAGACGTTCATGTTCTACCTACCCCGCATCTGCGAGCACTGTCTCAATCCGTCGTGCGTGGCGTCGTGCCCGTCGGGGGCGATGTACAAGCGGTCCGAAGACGGGATCGTGCTCGTCGACCAGGACAGATGTCGCGGCTGGCGAATGTGCGTCTCGGGGTGTCCCTACAAGAAGGTGTACTTCAACCACAAGACAGGCAAGGCGGAGAAGTGCACGTTCTGCTACCCGCGCATCGAGGTGGGACTGCCGACCGTATGCGCAGAGACGTGTGTCGGGCGACTGCGCTACATCGGGCTGGTCTTCTACGACGTGGACAAGGTGCTCGCTGCGGCATCGGCGGAGAGGGACACCGATCTCTACCCGGCGCAACTCGACGCCCTGCTCGATCCCCACGATCCCGATGTCATCGCCGGAGCGCGCGCGGAAGGTATTGCCGAGGACTGGATCGACGGCGCTGCGCGTTCGCCCATCCACGCCCTGATCAAGGAATACCGGGTGGCTCTTCCCCTGCATCCGGAGTACCGGACGATGCCCATGGTCTGGTACGTACCACCGCTCTCGCCGGTCGTCGACGCCGTGAGCCGGGGCGGCCATGACGGGGAGGACGTAGGCAACCTGTTCGGCGCCCTCGATTCGTTGCGAATCCCAGTGGAGTACTTGGCAGGGTTGTTCACCGCGGGCGACACCGATGTGGTGGACGGGGTGCTGCGCCGTCTCGCCGCGATGCGCTCGTACATGCGCGACATCAACCTCGGTCGGGAACCGCAGGCGCACATCCCGCAGGCCGTGGGGATGACAGAGGAAGAGATCTACCGAATGTACCGACTGCTGGCACTGGCGAAATACGAAGAGCGGTACGTGATCCCCACCGCATACGCCACGGATGGGCACCGCCTCGAGGAGACGGCCACCGAGTGTGCTCTCGACTTCGAGGGCGGGCCCGGCATGCACGAGTCGGGGCCCTTCGGCGAAGCCAGCGGTGGCCCAGTTCCGGTCGCCGTCGAGACCTTCCACGCCCTGCGCGAAAGGCAGACCACCGACGCGATATCGGCCGGTGCCAGCGACCCGTCCCGGGTGAACCTGCTGAACTGGGATGGCAAGGGAACACCCACCGGAATGTTTCCCCAGCGGAGGGATCGACCGTGACCCGCATCCTTCCCGGAATCTTGTCACCTGCGCGTTCAAGCCACCGCCGCCTGGGTCGGGGGAACGATCGGCTGGTCTGGCACGCGGCCGCGCTGCTGTTGGCCTACCCGGACGGGGACCAGGAGAAGCGCCTCGAGATCGTCGCCGACATCCTCGGGCATCTACCACCCGAGGCTGCGACTCTGCTCGGCGAGACGCACCGATTCCTGGAGGAGACGGAGATCTACAGCGCGGCAGCCCAGTACGTCGAAACCTTCGATCTGCGGCGGCGTACGACGCTGTATCTGACGTACTGGACCGCCGGCGATACCCGCAACCGGGGACGCGAGATCCTGGCCTTCGCCGATGTGTATCGCTCGTCCGGTGCCGAACCCCCGGCGGACGAGTTGGCTGATCATCTTGCAGTGGTGCTCGACTTCGCTGCAATCGTGGATGCGGTTGCCGGCGAGGCGCTGCTGAGGCGGTACCGGGCTCCCCTCGAACTGCTGCACTCGGCTCTCGCCGAATCACGCTCGGCATACGCGGGCGTCTTGGCCGCTGTGTGCTCCACGTTGCCCACTGCTACCGCCAAGGATGTAGCGCGGGCCCGGCACCTCGCCGCCGAAGGCCCGCCCGCCGAGGCCGTAGGGCTCGGGCCCTTCACACTGTCGGTTCCGCCCCGCCGAGAAGGAATGACCTGAGATGTCCGCAGGTGAATTGTTCTGGAACGTAGTTCCGTATGTAACTCTGGCGATCTTCGCTATCGGCACGTGGTGGCGGTATCGGTACGACAAATTCGGCTGGACCACCCGCTCTTCCCAACTCTACGAACATCGGTTGCTGCGCATCGGCAGCCCGCTCTTCCACTTCGGCATCCTCGTCGTGATCGTCGGACACGTCATCGGACTCGTGATTCCGCAGTCGTGGACGGACGCCGTCGGGATAAGCGAGGAGGCCTATCACTTCCAGGCGCTGGTGCTCGGCGCCATCGCGGGTGTCGCGACGCTCGTGGGGGCGCTTCTGCTGGTGTATCGGCGGCGCACCCGTGGCCCAGTGTTCACCGCCACCACCTGGAATGACAAGCTGATGTACGCGGTACTGCTGTCCGCGATCATCGCGGGATTGACGACCACACTCCTCGGGGCAGGTGTCGTCGGCGAGGTGAGCAACTACCGCGAGACGGTGTCGCCGTGGTTCAGGTCGATCTGGATACTGCAGCCGCGCGGCGATCTCATGGCCCAGGCGCCACTGGCGTTCCATATTCACGTCGGGATAGCTCTGGTCCTGTTCGCGCTGTGGCCGTTCACGCGCCTGGTGCATGCGTTCAGCGCACCGGTGGCCTATCTGTTTCGGCCCTACATCGTCTATCGAAGCCGCGCAGTGGCTCGCGAGGGCGAGGTTGTCGGGTCGTCTCCGCGCAGGCGAGGGTGGTGAAGCTCGAAGGACTCGAGGGATCGGTGCAGTCAGGTCTTGGCTGCAACACGCAGCTGCCTCCAGGTTGCCACCAACAAGATTAGGCACAGCACGACTGCCGGCCATACCAACACCGAGCCGACAGGCGCGACCCATGCCGACGATGAGGCCGCCACAGTGAGCGATGCCGCCGATGTCATTCCCATCGGGAACGCTGTCGACCACCGCCGAACGTCGTAGTGAAGCCGCGGCCAGCGCACCTCAGATGCCACCAGTAGTGCATAGCAGGCCAGGTCGAGCCCGATAAGCACGACGCCGGCGATCTGCAGCGATCGGTGTAGTGAGGTAGGCCAGCCCAGCACATCTGCGCTTCCGGCAAGTTTGCCTGCAGCCAGAGCGCTGATGGCCAACGCCCCGGCGAACACCCACTGGTCACCTGCACCGACCCGCAACTGATCGAACGAGAAGCGGGTGATCACGATCACATAGAAGCCGAGACCGAGCACGAACATCCCCAACGCTGGAACGCCGAGCCAATGCATGCTCGTTCCGGTGGCCAGGGCTGATCCGAGCACGGCGAGCCCCTGGGTGGCAACGCACAGCAGGAAATGTGCCCCGACAGTTGGCGTGGTCCAGTGCCGCACCACCGCCGGCATCAACACGACCCACGCGATTGCTGCGATTACCAGAGCTGCCGCTCCGACCGGTTCCCACCCGAACAGCACACACCGGGTGCCGAGGACGCTCGTCGCCGCTACACCCGTCAGCGCCGGTGGGGTGTCCGCCTCGTGTACCCAGCGGGAGGCGTTCTTCGCTAGTCGTGACACGAAGACCAGGACGAGTACCGACCAGATGAGAATGCCGACGAGGAACCACAGCCGAGACAAGACCTCGAATCCGGTCAGATGCAAAGCCACCGACACGATGCCGGTGGACATCGCTGCAGCCCCGGCGGCTGGTGGGATGATCTCGAGGGTGGGGGCAACGGGCGATTTCACCGGACGTTCTCGAAACACTTGCCCATGATGCGCGACCCCGCGCCCTCCGTCACGCGCGCTGCGGATGCAGGGCGCGCTCAGCGAACGGGATCGGGTCCGAAGAGTAGTTGTCGGCCACTGATCTCGGTGGGCGTGATCTCCACGTAGTCGTATTTGGGAGTCGGAACCCACGAGTGCAACGGTAGTTCTTCTGCCGCAGCGATCTCCTGGGACGTCTGGAGTTGCCGAGCCATCCCGTGCACGACAACACTCCAACCGGATTCCGGGCCCACGTGGTCGGCTTCGAATGCAACCTCACGGTTGATGGTGATCTCGACGAGCTTGGTGCCCTGGGCTGTGCGGAAGAGGATCTTGCCTGCGTGCGTCACATAGTTGACAGGGAATACGTCGACGCGGCCAGCGGCGCTGACAACCAGCCGGCCCAACTGTTCGGTGCCGAGAAGATCCCAGCTCTCCTCGGCCGTGAGTACGGTGACGGGGTCGCCCGGACTGTCGTTCGCGGATGTGGTCATGCTCGATGATGGCACTTATGAGTTGCGGTTGTCACTGGTCCGGGTTTCATCGGGCGTTCGGATCCAGCATGGTCAGCATCAGCGTCGAGGGTTCCATGGCGATGACGGCGTGGCGAAGTCGTGTCGTCATGTGCACCAGGCCGCCTGGTTGTAGATCGATGGTCTGATCGTCCGCGGTCACACGGAGGTGCCCCGACAGTGCCTGCAGCAGAATCGGGAAGGCGGCGGAGTGCTCGCGCAACTCCTGGCCGGCGTCGAAAGCGAAGATCACCACCCGGGCGCCCTCGGCGACGAGTGCACGATGCGAGCGCGGTCTGGCCGGGTCGATCGGGGCGACGGTGCGCAGGTCGCGGTGCGACCACATCCCTGCCACGGGTGCGTCGGAGTAGCTGTGATCGCCGGTGGTGCCTGTCGGCGTCGACTGTTCGGTCATCGGAACCTCCTGTTCGAGGCTCAGTTTATACAACTACTGATTGTGTAAAATCAGCTAGAGTCTACAAGGAGCCGGACGTCCTGTGGTGCCTGCATCGCTCCTGGCTGAGGTGAGGAAGAGTACTGTGCAACCTGGGAAAACTGCCGCGATTCGAAGCGAAGGCGGACTTGGTGACGGCCGATCAGGGCGCTCGCCCGGCCGCCGCGACGAGGTCCTCGCGGTTCTGCGAGCCGCTTCAGGACCGTTGAGCATCGCCGAGATCGCGAGACTGCTCGGGGTGCATCCGAATACGGTTCGGTTCCATCTCGACGTGTTGATCGACGCCGGACAGGTCGAACAGTTGCCCGTCGCACCGACTGGTAGGGGACGTCCGCCGTTTCGATTCCGATATCGGTCGGGAATGGACCCTTGCGGGCCACGAAATTACTTGCTGCTAGCCGAAATCCTGACCGAAGATCTCGCCGTGCGCCGCGGCGGCCGTACCCGGGCGATGGAGGCAGGGCGGGAGTGGGGTCGCGGACTCCTCGGTTCACTGGCCGCGACGGAGGTCGCCGCCACCGACGCGGTCGACGCGTTGTCCGAACTTCTCGCCGAACTCGGATTTGCGCCCGAACAACGAACCGCGAACGGCGAGCTGAGAGTCGGTCTGCGGAACTGCCCGTTCCTCGACCTCGTGAAGACTCGCTCCCAGATCGTGTGCTCCCTGCATCTCGGGCTCATGCAAGGTGCGATGTCGGCTCTCGGATCACCGGTCGCTGTCACGCGGCTCGATCCGTTCGCCGAACCGGATCTCTGCCTCGCGCATCTGGCTCCTGCCACGGCTGACGCGGCCCGTGAGGTCCCGTCCGACGCTCAGGAGAAGGAGGATTCACGATGACCGCCGCACCAGCAGTGGGCACTGCGATGGCATTCTTGTGGCTGGGCATGGTGCTGGCCATCTCGTTCGTCGAGGCCCCGCTCAAGTTCCGCGCGCCCGATGTCACGGTGCGCATCGGACTCGGAATCGGCCGGCTAGTTTTCCGAGCCCTCAACGCCATCGAATCGGTCCTTGCGATCGTGCTGATCATCGTGGTTGTCGTCGCCGACGTCCCCGCCCGGGTCGTCATCGCCGCACTGGTCGCCGTCGGGGCGCTGGCCGCCCAACTCGTCGCGGTCCGTCCCATCCTGACCCGGCGTTCGGATCGGATTCTCGCCGGCGAGGACGCGCCCCGTTCGCGCGCCCACTTCGCCTACATCGCACTGGAAGTGGTGAAAGTCCTCGCCCTCCTCGCCACGGGCGTCGCACTCCTCGCTGCTTGAAAGTGTGGAGTTTGTAGCCCCACGCTTCGGCTCTGCCCACCCGAGGTTCGCCGGCACCTCAGGTGCGACCGACGATCGCTTTCCCGCGAGTGGCCAGGGTCGGTGAACGCAAGTGGCATCGGATCATGTACCACGGCGAGTTCATGTTCACATTGGTGGCATCATTCCCATCTGCTGCATGTGCATCATCATCATGTGACACATGCCCATCATGTCCATGTTCCCCATGTCCATGCCCATGTCCATGCCCATCATCCTCACCTCCTCTCGGTGAACTGATCGAGTCAACTGAGATAGTCGAGACGCGTCATCATTCCTGAATCTTGGTGATAACCATTGTGGCAGTGCAACATCCAGTCTCCAGGATTGTCGGCGAGCAGGTCCACCGCGAGCGAGCGCATGGGAAGCACGATGACGGTGTCCTTGCGGGGGCCGGGGGTGCCGTCGGGCTTGACGATCTGGAAGGTGTGCCCGTGCAAGTGCATCGGATGCCACATCATGGTCCGGTTCGTGAAGGTCAGTCGGGCCCGTTGGCCCTGGCGAATGGTCAGCGGCTCGGTCTGGTCGTAGGTGCGGCCATTGATGGTCCACGTGTAGCGCATCATCCCCCCGCCTAGATCTGCCGCAAGATTCACATCGGTCCGGCCTCTGGGCAGCAGGACATCGTCGGTCGCCACGAAGGTATCGACGGTACCGACGCGGCCGCTCGACTCGACGGGCACAAATTCGGGATCCGGATCCGACCCGGCAGCGGTGCGCAGCAAAGCACGGCCCTGCCCGTTCTTGCCTTCGGCTGATGCGACTAGCGGGAAGACGCCGTCCTGGGCGGTGACGATGACGTCGAAGCGTTCGCCCATGCCGAGTATGAGCGCATCGACGTCGACCGGCAACACCGGGAAACCGTCGGTGTGAGTGACGGTCATGGGGTGCCCGGTGAGGGCGACGCGGAAAGCGGTGTCGGCACCGGCGTTGATGATGCGGATACGTATACGTTGACCGGGTCTGGCGGTGAAGGTCGTCGGGGCGGCCGGGATTCGTCCATTGACGAGATAACAGGGGTAGTCGACATCGCCGGGCTTACCGCCGAGGAGGGTACTGCTAGCGACCGCGTCCGGTTCCGTGGCGGCGGAACCGGGGGCGCTGCCGGGATCGGGCCCGTGACCTGAGTCGGGCGCACGACCCGAGCCACCCATACCGTGCATGTTCCCCATGTACATTCCGCCCGATTGCAGGTTCGACAGAATCTCTTGCGGGCTTGCGCCGATTCCGTCGGTCCAGTCGTCGAGTACGACGATCCACTCGGCATCGTAGTTGCCGGGTTCCTTCGGGTCGTCGACGATGAAGGGCAGGTAGAGGCCGTAGTCGGTGTCGAGCCCGACGTGCGGATGTGCCCAGTAGGTTCCTGAATGCGGCACCGAGAATCGGTAGGTGAAGCTTCGGTCCGGGTCCACGTTGGGGGTGGCGGGTGCGGCCCCGTCCATGTCGTTTCGTAGTGCGATGCCGTGCCAGTGCACCGAGGTCTCATGGTCGAGGCTGTTGGTCAGGGCGACCTCGACCTCGTCGCCGACGTTGGCCCGGATCGCGGCACCGGGAATGCTGTTTCCATAGGCCAATGTGCGAACCGTCGGTCCGCCGATGTCGATTTCGACGCGGTGTGGGGTCAGGGCGGCGTTGACGGTGCGGCCGGTGTGGGGCCGGGCTTCCTCAGCGAAGGAGACCGCGTTCTCGTCGACCCGATGCGCGTCGACGGAGGAAGCGTCGCGGGTGCATGCGGCCAGGGCGAGGCTGCCTAACCCCGCTGCCGCCGCGGTGAGGAAGGTGCGCCGGTTGACCCCGAACCCCGGGGCGGATGAGCTGGCCATGAGATTCTTTCCTGCACTGCCTTACCGGCCGTATCGCCGGCAGGCGCTCGTGCGGCAAGGTGACACCGCACTTCCCAGTGCGGTGTCACCTGTCGTGTTCTTGCGCGGAACGCAGATGGTCTCGGCGGATGCGGTACTCGTCGACGTCGATCTCCCCGCGTGCGAAGCGCTCGTCGAGGATGGCGTCCGCACTACGTTTGCTGGTGTCGTTGGTCCCGTAGGGGGGGTTGCGGTCCGCACGGATGCTTCGAAAGAGTGCCATCACCGCGACGATGACCAATGTCCAGAACGCGACCATCGCCAGGACCATCAGCACCCAGCCGCCCCAGCTCAATCCGTAGCCGATCCCGTCGTTCCACATCATGGTTGCTCACCTTGCCTTGTCGCCGGTTCGAACTTCTTGCCGTCCAGAGTGGATCTCGGGTCCACATGAATCGATGAGGGTTCTGTGAAGATTCGCTGAAGATATGGCCGGTCCAGTGTGGCCGGCACAGGATCGAGTGGGCACCAGCAACGATGGAGGGTGACGATGGAGAGCATGGATGACATGCCCGGCCTCTCACGTAGGGGTTCTTGCGAGTATCGGGCGTTGGTGGTGGACGACGAGCGCCCGCTCGCCGCGGTCGTCGTGAGCTACCTCGAACGGGAGAACTTCGAGGTAGCGGTGTGTTACGACGGTGGGGACGCGCTCGCGCGCGCCCGGGAGTTCGATCCGGACGTCGTGATCCTCGATCTCGGGCTGCCAGGTATGGATGGAATCGAGGTGTGCCGTGGGCTACGGACGTTCTCCGACGCGTACGTGGTCATGTTGACCGCCCGAGACTCGGAGATGGACACAATCATCGGTCTGTCCGTCGGCGCCGATGACTACATCACCAAGCCATTCAGCCCGCGGGAATTGGTTGCCCGTATCCGGGCAATGTTGCGCCGGCCCCGGAACGGTTCGGCAGGCGTGTCGCGGCCACCTGAGCCGGGATCATCCAGGCCGGGATCACCCGGGCCGCCTGCGAGTGAGGCTCCGCCGCGGGTGTTCGGGGCGCTGCACATCGATGTCGCAGGGCGGGAGGTTCATCTCGGCGAGCGTCCGGTGATGCTGACACGCACCGAATTCGATGTGCTGGCGGCACTGTCGTCCCGGCCGGGTATGGCCTTCAGTCGGCGCCAGTTGATCGAGGCGGTGTGGGGGGAGTCCTGGGTCGGTAACGAGCACCTCGTCGACGTTCATGTCGGGCACCTGCGCCGAAAACTCGGCGATGACCCGGCCGCGTCCCGGTACGTCAACACCATTCGCGGGATCGGGTACCGGATGGGCACGGGGCAATGACGGCGCCCCATTCAGTGCACGCTCTCGCCCCGCGCCGGGTGAGCGGCCCTGGGCTGGGCATGCGTCTGCTGTTGGCACAGTCAATGGTGCTGGTCGCAGGTGGTGCGACCTCGTGGGTGGTCGCGGGATTGGTCGGCCCCCCGTTGTTCCGTGAGCACCTGCAGCGCGCCGGAGTACCGGACTCGTCCAACGAGCAGCTACATGTCGAGCAGGCATACCACTCCGCCACCGCGATTTCCCTGGCGGTGGCTATCGGTGTGGCCGTCCTCGCCGCGTTCTTGGTGACCTGGTATGTCAGTCGGCGCCTACAGCGCTCGGTGACGGAGGTGTCGTCCGCCGCTCGAGCAGTGGCTGACGGTTGCTATGGCATCCGTGTCTCTCCACCCCGTCTGGGTGAGGATTTCAATGCCCTCGCCGAAGCGTTCAACCGGATGGCGCTCCGGCTGGAATCGGTAGAATCTACCCGCCGTCAGCTGCTCGGTGACCTCGCCCACGAGATTCGCACGCCGGTTTCGGTGCTCGAGGCGTACATGGAGGCGCTCGAGGACGGTATCGAGACTCTGGACGCCGATACGCTCGCGATGCTTCGTGCTCAGACCCGTAGACTCGCCCGATTCTCGGACGACGTCAGCGCGCTGTCTCGAGCGGAAGGGAGCCGAACGTCGATCGAACTCGCATGGGTGGACCCCGAGGCGCTGATATCCACCGCGGTCGCGATCGCAGCCGACCGTTACGCAGCAAAGGAAGTGGCGCTCACCTCACATGTTCCCGCGGGCCTTCCGCAGCTGCTTGCCGACCCGATAAGGCTCGGGCAGGTGCTGGGAAACCTGCTCGACAACGCGTTGCGACACACCCCGCAAGGCGGCCGAGTGAGTGTGTCCGCGCGGCAGCGGCACCGAGTGCTCACGATCGAGGTGACCGACCGCGGCGACGGAATCCCCGCAGAACACCTCCCGTACGTGTTCGAGAGGTTTTATCGGGTCGATGCGGCTCGCGACCGAGAGCATGGAGGAGCTGGGATCGGTCTTGCGATCGCCAAGGCGCTCGTCGAGGCGCAGCAGGGTCACATCACTGCGACTAGCGATGGCCCTGGCCTGGGAAGTACCTTCACCATCACCTTTCCTCTGCACCGGGATCAGAGATGAGGAAGTGCCTCCGACCGCGAGCACTTGAAGTGGGCTCGGTTGCGTTCCCAGAACACCGTGAAGGCTCATGTCGCGGATGCGAAGTCACCGCTCAGGCGCATCCCCGGCATGACCCCGGGCACGACTAACGCACCGAGCCCTTCCTCGCGAAACTGGCCATGAAAGTCCCCGATATGCGTAGCATCTAGACCATCTCGTGTAGACCATCTCGTTCGATTCCAATCGGGAGGCTGGCGTGCGCGGACTTGGCATCGATCTCGGAACCACGAACACCGTCGTGGGGACCCTCGAAGACGGGATAGTCCTGAACGAACCGTCTTTCATGCTGGTTCGGAACAAGGATCCGCACCGCGCCCTTGCGATCGGCAAGGAGGCTCGGAGGCTCATCGGTCGTACACCCACAGGGATCAGGCAAGTGCGGCCCATGCGCGACGGCGTCATCGTGGATCTGGAGTTGGCCCGAGCATTTCTTGCGGCCGTCATCGAGCAGGCCGCCCCACGCAGATGGTATGGCCGGCGCCGCAAGGCCGTCATCTCGGCTCCGGCCGGGGCCACCCCACTCGAGCGTCGCGCACTGCTCGAGGTCGGGCATGAGGCAGGCCTACGGAAGGTCGGTCTGATCCCGGAACCGGTGGCGGGTGCTCTCGGGTGCGGTGTCAATCCGCTCGAGCCTCGCACTCATCTCATCTTGAACATCGGCGGCGGCACCTCGGAGGTCACCGCCATCTGTTTCGGTGGCGTGATCTCGCACCGCAGTTGCCCACTGGCGGGGGAGGAACTCACCGAGGCGTTGCACCAATACCTGCGCGAAGAGCACCAGACCATCGTCGGCGAGCTGACCGCCGAGCGCGCCAAAATGGGCACACCCGACACTGCCGACGGGGAATCGCTCGTCGTCGAGGGACTCGACGCGGTCACGGGCCGCGCACGACTGCTCTCGCTCGACGTAGGGGAGATCGTGGAAGCGCTGCGGCCGACCACGACAGGAATCGTGCAGACGTTGACCGCCTGCCTGGAGGACCTTCCCCCGCAGGCGATCAGTGACGTGATGTCCGAAGGGGTGCTGGTGATCGGGGGCGGTTCAATGCTCCGCGGACTGTCTCAACTGTTCGAAGAGTCGTTTGGCCTCCCGGTGAAGACCGCCGAGCGGCCACTGACGTGCGTCGCCGAGGGCGCTACTGCATGTCTGGATCACCCAGAGATCGTTGCCGCCTTCAGCGGCTGATCACCGAGGCGGTGCCTAGCTGATGCTGCTGGGGCGGTGCCGCACTGATGTCGCTGAAGCGCTCCCTCGCTGAAGTCACCGAGGTGGCGCTGTGCCGATGTCGCCGGGGTGGTGCCTCGCTGAAGTTACCGGGGTGGTGCCTCGCTGAAGTTACCGGGGTGGTGCCGGGGCCGGACGTTCCGCGAGGTAGCGCTCGAGGATCGACATGGCCACGGGGCCTGATGTCGCCGAACCGAATCCCCCGCCACGGACCATTACCGTGACGACGATTTCGGGAGACTCGAAGGGCACGACCGCGGAGAACCAAGCGTCGAGACCATCGCCCGGTGCCGACGGATCCTCAGCCGTTCCGGTCTTGGAGCCGGCTGTGATCGGCAGACTGGCGAGCTGCCCGCCCGTACCGGCAGCGGCCGAAGCCCGCATGCCGGCGCGGACCGGGTCGAGCCGATCGTCGAAGGGAAGCCGATGAGGCTCAGCGGTCGGAATCGACGTGCCCTCCCCGGGTCCGTACGCGCCGGCAAGTTGTGGAGTGACCATCGCTCCGGTAGCGATGCCAGACGTCCACCCCGCCACTTGCAGTGGGGTTGCCGTTACTGTGCCCTGCCCGATGCCCATCAACACCGTCGAGCCGGGATACCAAATCGCCCCGATGTCGCCGACCGACTCAGGTGTCCCCAGGAATCCTGCGGACTCGCCGGGTAGATCGATCCCTGAGCGCCGACCCACACCCAATTGGTCTGCGACCGTGGCGATCCGCTCGGGACCGAGGAGTA
Source organism: Rhodococcus sp. WMMA185 (assembly GCF_001767395.1). NCBI lineage: Bacteria > Bacillati > Actinomycetota > Actinomycetes > Mycobacteriales > Nocardiaceae > Rhodococcus > Rhodococcus sp. WMMA185. The sequence goes on from NZ_CP017014.1 coordinate 1,280,088, forward strand.
GGGCGAGCTTGTAGAAGTACACGTTGTCCGACCACTGGATCGCTTGCAGCAGGTTGTTCGGGCCCATCGGCTGCCAATTCGCGAATGTGTGCCCGCCGTAGGTGAAAGCGGCACCGGTCGGGATCGCCTCATCCGGATCCAGGACCTGATCCTCCGCGTTCGCCGAGGCGACAACGATCTTGAATGTCGAGCCGGGTGGCGCGGCGGTCTGGAACGCGTGGTTGAGCATCCGACTGGGCCCCGGCCCCTCCGTTTGGGCGGCCAGTGCGACGGCATCGACGGGAGGACCGTACACGTTGTTGTCGTACCCGGGGACGCTGGCGAGCGCCAGGATGGCGCCGGTGCGCGCGTCCATCACCACCGCAGCGCCGAGGTCGCCCCCGCTGCCGCGGACTGCCTGGGCGAGTGCGTCGGTCGCCACATTCTGCAATCCGATGTCCAAGTGCAGTCGCAGGTCGTGACCCGGCACTGGATCAACGCGTTCTCCCGGACCGACCACATTTCCAGTCGGGTCGACGTATAGGCACTGCTTGCCATCGGTGCCGCGCAGCAGGGCGTCGTATTGCTTCTCGAGTCCCGCACTGCCGACCCGCGATCCGAGTGCGAGCTGCGGCCAGCGTTCCATGTCCTGCGGATCGCCGATGCCGACGTATCCGAGGACGGAGGCGAGTGAATCCCCGTACGGATAGTGCCGACGTCCGGAGGGGACGATGAGGACTCCTGGGATCTGCGCATCGATGATTTGTCGAGCCTGATCGGGCGCGACCCTGCCGACGACAGTCTCCATTTCCCCTACGCCGCGTTCCCCCAGGGTGTTTGTCAGCTCGTCCTGAGAAGTCCCGAGCAACGCGCCCAGCTCACCGAGCGTGGCGGGGTCGTTCTCTTCGAACATTCGGGTGACCACCGAAATGGTGTATTCGGCAACGTTGGTCGCCAACGGTACGCCGTTCCGGTCGAGGATCTGACCGCGCTCGGCAGGCAGACGGATACAGCGCGTCATCTGTTCATCGCTCAACGCGCGCAGTTCCGAACCGCGCTCGCCCTGCAACTGCCAGGCGAACACCGACATCGCGACGAGGAGTGCGGTGACCGCAGCGGTACCCACCGTCATGCCCCGAGGCCGTCGCCGACGTGTGGACGGCTGGGCCCACAGCGGGCGGGCGACCCCGTCTCGGCGCACCGCGAGCACCAGCCCGATTGCAACGAATCCGACGAGTGCGACTGTGCCGCCGTAGCTGAACATCGGGAGCGGCATCCCGGTGTGGGGCAGTAGCGACAGGCTCGCACCGATCGACAGGACCGCGTGGATCCCGAACAAGCCGCCGATGCCCGCGGCCACGAGCGCGGCTTCTTTAGTGCGTGCCCGTCGTGCAGCTAGTGCGGCACGCCACGTGATCACCAAGCTGGCTGCCACGACTGCAATGCCGGCGAACAGCCCCCACCCGTATACGACGGATGCGAACGCAAGGTCGTGCTCCGATTCGGGAAGGTATTGCGCTCTCAGGTCGTACATGGGGTCTAGCGCCAGGCCCCACAGCCCACCGCTGCCTATTGCGATGTCGGCTTGAAGCGATGCCCAGCCCGACCCGCTGGGGTCGGCATCGCTCGACAGGAACACCTGGATCCGTTCGAGTTGGTACGGGCGGAGGAAGAGACCGAGGATGGGCAACGCGGCGATTCCCAGTCCGAACAGCGGCAGAAGGGGCAACATCGGCACCCTGCCGAGGACAAGCATCAACGCCGCTACCGCTGCCAACACCACGGCACTCGACAGGTCGGGTTGGAGAGCGACCAGGGCAATCACGCCGCTCGCGATCAACAGCATCGTCATCAGCCGACCGAACGTGTAGCCACCGGACAGGATGGACGCCGCCACCAGGACCAGACCGAGCTTGGCGATTTCGGCGGGCTGAATGGAAAACAGGCCGAAATCCAGCCAGCGTTGTGCACCTTTGACCGATACCCCGACGAACGGCACCGCCATCAGCATCGCGACCGATACCCCGAGGGTCACCCACCCGAATCGTCGCAGCTTGCTCACCCGCATCCGCGACAGGAGCAACATCACTCCGATGCCGACGACGGCAAAGATCGCGTGGCGCACCGCTTGCGACGTCAGTCCGATCGACACCAAGTTGAGAAGCCCTAGGACGGTGAGAACGACCGCCGCCGTGACAATCCAGGGATCGGACTCCCGATCTTGTCCCCGCACGGGGACGTCGTCCACGGGAGCGTCGTCCACGGGAACGCCGCCGCTACTCATCAGCAGGTCACTTTCTCGGCAGGCACGTACAGCGGCTCCGAAGCAGCAACTGCAGGGGCGCTCGTGACCGCAGCGACGGCCAGGGCGTAACCGGGCGGCAGGAAGGTCTTGCTCAACCCGTACACGTCGTCCCGGCCTGGCTCGGTGCGCACGGTGATGTCTCCGCCTGCCTGTACTTCGCCGGTGCATCGGTCGTAGACGTTCAGCTTCCAGGCGACCGTGTCGGTGGTCGCAGCCGGATCCAGGCGAACGTCCACTCGTATGGCGCACGGCTGTCCCGCGCTACACGATCCGTCCGCGAAACTCGCGGTGACACCAGTGATCTGGCCTGCGCTGGCAGGGGCTCCGGTCTGGACGGGTGCCGGCTCGACTCCGTCGGTATTCGTCGCGGATATGGACGGGTCCGGCGGGACGACCGGCGGCGGGGACACCGGCCGGAGAGTGTTCTCCTCAGAGAAGTCCACTGGGTTGACGACGGTGTTCCAACCTTTGTTCAGCTCCGTCCATACGCGGGGACCCGAAACGACTGCCCCGACGACTACAACGAGCGTGAGCACGGTGAGCGTTCCCTGACGCCATGAGGGCCTTCTCCGCCGAGTGTGCCAGGCGCTTCGGACCGGCGGATACCAGCCGGTGGATGGCGTGAGGGACCCCGCAGGCACGTTGGTCCGATCTTCCATCGCACGACCATCCGGAATGGGCCGATCCATCGCCGCCCTGACGAGTTCGCCGATCTGGCTCCTCCGTCTGGGCTCCTCGGCAGGGTCGAGTTCGGGAGCGATTACCAGACCAACTCGACGCACCAAATCCTCGAGATCCGTTGCATCTGGTACCGATTCGATTACAAGATTGCCGAACTCCGGCCCCCGGCAGTTGGTCGCGATACGGCGGAGCAGGACCGTGATCGTATCGTTGATCTCGGCGCACGACGAGTCGATCCCGACGCGGTCGATTGTGAGCCGCCCGCCGTCGGACACCATCACGGTGTCATCAAGTGGGGCGGTTCGGCAGCCACCGGCGCCGCCCGCCAGTTCGAGCTGGCCAGCCAAGTCGCTAACCAGCTGCGCAGCTTGCGGCGGCGTCAGCCGCGCGACCTCGAGAAGCGCCGTGAGGCTGACAGCGTCAAGGCTGCCACCCGAGTCGTCATCGATCAGTTCAGGTGGATCAGGTCGGTCCGCAGCGGGCTCGCTGTTGCTCGCGTGGACCCCCAAGGCTGCTTCGTTCATCGCGCATCCCCGAAACGACATGCCTCCCGCGGGTGACACCGAACCGAAGCGGGTGGGCGGTGGACTGGGCTTTTGCTTGCTCCTGTCGAAACCCTTGCGTCGAAACCCTTGCGCCTGCTCGAACTATTAAACTCCGATTCGGTCAATCGCGAGGAGAAATCGCAAAGGCAAAAGTGTGGCAATGTCTAGCCGACACGCGCATCGCCGCCAAAAACCTTTCGCTGAACCAGGATCTGGCCGCGCAGCAATCGGTGCACGGCACCCGCAGCCGATGTAGCAAATCGCATCGGTAGTCTCTGTAGCTTCGCCCGAAGGGGAGCCATGACGAACGCCGCCGACAAGGTCACCCGGATTTCGTAGGACTCGTCGACCATGCGGCAGCCGAGGGGAGCGCGAGCACCGCCCGGCACGCCGGCAGCTCGAGCACTGGGTCAGGGTGGGTCGCGAGATGTCGAATCAGCGCCGGGTCGCGCGCCGACCGCGTGGGCACGGCTGCGCAACGGTCCTGCTCGATGAACAGGGCCGCGACACGGGCGTCGCTGCTTGATTTATTTTCCGTCCAACGCAACTGTTACCAGCATGAGCACGGACCTTCCGGACCCGCTGGAGCGGGTACTCGGCGAGTACGCGCGGCATCTCGAGCTCGAACGCGGCCGCTCGCAGCACACGGTGAAGGCATACGTCGCCGATGCAAAGTCGCTTTTGCAGCACTGGTTGTCGACAACTCCCGGAGCCCACCTCGGTGAGCTCGACATCGAGGTACTCAGGGCATGGCTCGCCGGCCAGGCGGCGGCGGGTGCGGCTCGGACGACACTCGCGCGGCGAACATCGTCGGTGCGCAACTTCACCGCCTGGCTGCTGCGAACGCGCCGAATCTTCGTCGACCCCGGAGTCCGTTTGGGTGCGGCGAAGTCTCACCGGAAACTCCCGGTGGTCCTACGCCAGTCGCAGGCGACAGATGTGATGGATGCCGCCGAATCCGGTGCGCAACAGCAGGATCCGATCGCCCTGCGCGATCGTCTGATCGTGGAACTGTTGTATGCCACGGGAATTCGGGTAGGTGAACTGTGCGGCCTCGACCTCGAATCGGTGGACCGCGAACGCAGGCTCTTGCGTGTAATGGGCAAGGGAGACAAGGAGCGGTCGGTGCCCTACGGCAAGCCTGCCGCCGAAGCGCTCGATCTGTGGCTGCACGTCGGCCGCCCGGCAATCGCCACAGCTGCCGCTGGACAGGCTCTCCTGCTGGGCAGACGAGGAAAGCGGCTGGACCAGCGGCAAGCGCGCACCGTTGTGCACGACGTCCTCTCCGCCGTTCCCGGTGCCCCAGATCTCAGCCCACACGGACTTCGTCATACCTCTGCCACACATCTACTCGAAGGGGGCGCCGACCTGAGGGTGGTTCAGGAGTTGCTGGGGCACGCGAGCCTTGCGACCACTCAGCTCTACACGCATGTTTCCGTCGAGAGGCTGCGCGCGGTCCACGACCAGGCGCATCCGCGGGCCTGAGCCGGCGTTCGGTGGCGTTCTTCGGATGGACGGTCCGTCAGCCTCCGCGCGTGCGGACAGGTTCGAGTCGCACCGGCACGGCCCGGACGAGGGCGAGCGGGTTCAGGTACTCACGACCTCGGCGCACTCCCCAGTGCAGGCAGGCGGTCACCTGCGCGATGCAGCCCGGGTGGCCGGGTTCGAGGTAGCCGAGCACGGTGCCGCGGCCGACCCGCATCCCAGCAGTGACGCGGGCAGTGACGGGCTCGTACGTGGTGCGAAGGCCGCCCGGGTGGTCGACCGAAACCACCGGTTTGCCCGCGACCGTGCCCGCGAACACCACCACACCGGTGCCGGCCGAGAGTACGGCCCGGTCGGGCGCTCCGGCCAGGTCCACTCCGCGATGCCCGGGTAGCCAGTCGTGTTCGGGGTTGTCGTACGTCCGCACCACCGTCGGCCGCGGGTGTAGTGGCCAGTCGAAAGCAGTGGTCGATGCTGGGTGTGCGGGTGGGGAGAGAACGACCGCGCCGACGAGGGCGGTGGCGGCGGTGGCTGCCGCTGCGAGTGATCGGGTGAGTGTTTCCCACATCGTCATGACGTCGACGATGTCCCATTCGGCGACTTCGATACCGGCAGTGGAAGAAGTTGTGGATGGACCCCGATCCGTCCACAGATTGCGCAGAGCTATCGCGTCGGCGGCGCGAGTGTGGGTTGGCCGGGGTGCCGACGGTGGAGTGAAGAAGGAGTGCGGTTGGGGCCTATTGAACCGCAGGCCGTACACTGATCAGGCGGTCTGTGCTCGCACAGTCCGACTTCGCGCACCCGTGCAGGTTATCGACCATCGGCTGGTCTCACATCACGATGTGAGTTCCGGTGGTTCAGGGGTGCTAGGGCGGAGCGTCACCGACGTTCTGCGTCAACTGGCAATGAAAGAGAGATACACAGCCATGGCTGTCGTAACAATGAAGCAGCTGCTCGACAGCGGCACGCACTTCGGTCACCAGACTCGTCGCTGGAACCCGAAGATGAAGCGATTCATTTTCACCGACCGTAACGGCATCTACATCATCGACTTGCAGCAGACGCTGACGTACATCGACAAGGCGTACGAGTTCGTCAAGGAAACTGTTGCCCACGGTGGCACCGTCCTCTTCGTCGGCACCAAGAAGCAGGCCCAGGAATCCATCGCTGCCGAGGCCACCCGCGTCGGTATGCCCTTCGTCAACCAGCGTTGGCTCGGCGGCATGCTCACCAACTTCACCACTGTCCACAAGCGCCTGCTCCGCCTCAAGGAACTCGAGGCGATGGAGCAGACCGGTGGATTCGAGGGTCGCACCAAGAAGGAAATCCTCATGCTCACGCGTGAGATGACCAAGCTGGATCGCACCCTCGGTGGTATCCGCGACATGTCCAAGGTTCCTTCCGCCGTGTGGGTTGTCGACACCAACAAGGAGCACCTTGCGGTTGCCGAGGCGCGCAAGCTGAACATCCCGGTCATCGCGATCCTGGACACCAACTGCGACCCTGACCTCGTCGACTACCCGATCCCGGGCAACGACGACGCCATTCGCAGCGCCGCGCTGCTCACCAAGGTGGTTGCGTCTGCGGTAGCCGAGGGTGTGCAGGCACGTGCCGGACTGAGCGCCGACAAGGACGCGAAGCCCGAGGCAGGCGCAGGCGAGCCCCTCGCCGAGTGGGAGCAGGAACTGTTGTCGCAGGCAGCTCCCGCGGCAGAGGTAGCCTCCGCAGAGGATGCCCAGGCTCCCGCAGCGGAGGGCGACGCTCCTGCAGCAGAGGCCCCCTCGACCGAGGCCTGATTCGTTGTACACGGCCCTGACCAGAGATCCTGTGGTCAGGGCCGTTTGCCGGTCTGCCCCGAGTACTACCCTGACTTAAGTCCGAACAGACATATGAGGAGGCTCGCTCACCATGGCGAACTACACCGCCGCTGACGTCAAGCGGCTCCGCGAGCTCACCGGCTCCGGAATGATGGCCTGCAAGAACGCTCTCGCCGAGGCTGAGGGCGACTTCGACAAGGCCGTCGAGCAGCTGCGCATCAAGGGTGCCAAGGACGTAGGCAAGCGCGCCGAGCGCACCACGGCCGAGGGCCTGGTCGTCTCCAGGGACGGCGTCCTGCTCGAGATCAACTGCGAGACGGACTTCGTTGCGAAGAATGAAGACTTCCTGAAGCTCGCCGAGTCGATCGTGGCGGTCGCCGCGGCCGCGAAGCCCGCCGACATCGAGACGCTCAAGGCACTCGAGCTCGACGGCAAGACCGTCGACGAGGTGGTCCAGGAGCGGTCCGCGAAGATCGGTGAGAAGCTCGAACTGAGCAGGATTGCTTCCTTCGACGGACAGGTCGCGGTTTACCTGCACAAGCGCAGTGCTGACCTCCCGCCCGCCGTCGGCGTTCTGGTCGAGTACACCGGCGAGGGCGAGACGGCCGCCGAGGCAGCCCGTGGTGCTGCCATGCAGGTCGCTGCCCTCAAGGCGAAGTACGTCACGCGTGACGAGGTCCCCGAGGACATCGTCGCGGGTGAGCGCCGTATCGCCGAGGAGACGGCCCGCTCCGAGGGCAAGCCGGAGCAGGCCCTGCCGAAGATCATCGAAGGCCGTGTCACCGGTTACTTCAAGGACGTCGTGCTGCTCGAGCAGTCTTCTGTGCAGGACTCCAAGAAGCCCGTCAAGGCAGTCCTCGACGAGGCCGGCGTCACCATCAAGCGCTTCGTTCGCTTCGAGGTCGGTGCTTCGAGCTAGTCGTGTGAGTCGTAGACCCCGCCAGACGAGTGCGCTCGCCCGGCGGGGTTTACGTATACCGTCGTGGCCTCGATGAGGCAGGATGAAGACGGCGGTTTCGTATGGGTGTAGAGCACAGTGAGTCGGTGCGCTCATCTCCTGTCGAGGAGTCGACGAGTGCTGTAGAGGCGAGTGCGGTGGAACTGAGGAGAGTAATGACCGAACCAGTCAGCGAGCGTATGGGATTCCAGCGAGTCCTTCTCAAGCTCGGCGGAGAAATGTTCGGTGGTGGGAAGGTCGGCCTCGACCCCGACGTGGTGACAAGGGTGGCGCAGCAGATCGCCGGAGTGGTGCGCTCTGGTGTTCAAGTGGCAGTCGTCATCGGCGGCGGGAACTTCTTCCGTGGAGCGGAACTGCAGCAGCGAGGACTCGATCGTGCGCGCTCCGACTACATGGGAATGCTCGGGACCGTGATGAATTGCCTTGCTCTGCAGGACTTCCTGGAGAAGGAAGGTATCGACAGCCGTGTTCAGACGGCGATCACGATGGGTCAGGTTGCTGAGCCGTACATTCCGCTGCGAGCCCAGCGGCATCTGGAGAAGGGCCGAGTCGTGATCTTCGGCGCCGGTATGGGAATGCCCTACTTCTCGACTGACACGACGGCAGCGCAGCGTGCTCTCGAAATCGGCGCAGAGGTGGTCCTGATGGCCAAGGCGGTCGACGGGGTGTTCACCGCGGACCCGAACGTCGATCCGGACGCCACGATGTACAGCCAGATCACGCACCGGGAAGTGATCGAGCGGGGACTCAAGGTGGCTGATGCGACCGCTTTCAGCCTGTGCATGGACAACGAAATGCCGATCATGGTGTTCAATCTGCTGACCGAGGGGAATATCGCTCGGGCAGTGTCCGGTGACAAGATCGGGACGCTCGTCAAGTCATGACGCGCAACACGGCTAACACGGCAATTTCTCGAAGCAGGGTTCTCGAGAACGGGTTTTCTCGAAACAGAGGCAGTGACGAATCGATGCAGAACGACATGGAGGAACAGCTGTGATTGACGAAGCTCTCTTCGAGGCCGAGGAAAAGATGGAGAAGGCCGTCAACGTGGCCAAGGACGACCTGGGCTCGATCCGGACCGGCCGCGCGAACCCGGGCATGTTCAACCGCATCGGAGTCGACTATTACGGGTCATTCACCCCGATCAGCCAGTTGGCGAGCATCAATGTGCCTGAAGCGCGCCTCGTAGTGGTCAAGCCCTACGAGGCCGCGCAGTTGGGTCCGATCGAGACTGCCATTCGTAACTCCGACTTGGGTGTGAACCCCACCAACGACGGAAACTTGATTCGCATCTCCGTTCCCCAGCTCACCGAGGAGCGTCGACGCGAGTTGGTGAAACAGGCCAAGTCCAAGGGCGAGGACGCCAAGGTGTCGATCCGCAGCGTGCGCCGCAAGGCGATGGACGAGCTCTCGCGGATCCAGAAGGAAGGCGAAGCAGGCGAGGACGAGGTCGGGCGCGCCGAGAAGGAACTCGACAAGACGACCGCCCGCTATGTCGGGCAGATCGAAGAACTTGTCAAGCACAAGGAAGCCGAGTTGCTTGAAGTTTAGGCATGAAACGAGGAGTGGATCGGGGACAGTGACCGTGCCAGCAGAACACGGGACCCCACGCGGACCCATATCAGAGGGCGAGTCCTCGATGAAGCCGGAGGGCGAGCCCTCGCGGGAGTCGAATGCCGGCCCGAAGTCGAAGGCAGGGCGAAACCTGCCCGCGGCGATCGCGGTCGGGGTCGGGCTCGGAGTCTCCCTGATCGTGGTTCTTATCTACGTTCCGCTGGTGTGGATAGCCGTAGTTGCGGCTGCGATGGCCGTCGCTACGTGGGAGGTCACCAAACGGCTCCGAGAAGAGACCGACATCAGCGCGCCCCGGATTCCGCTTCTCCTCGGCGGTCAGGCGATTCTGTGGCTTGGGTGGCCCTTCGGTCCGGTCGGTGTACTCGGCGCTTTCGCGGGGACGGTGCTGGTCTGCATGATCTGGCGCCTATTCGAGAGCGGCCTGAAAGCGACGCCGCAGAACTTCCTCCGAGATACCGCGGTCACTGTATTCGTGGCCTCGTGGATCCCGCTGCTGGCGTCGTTTGCGGTTTTGATGGTGCTACAGGAAGACGGTGCCGGTCGGGTCTTCTGCCTGATGATCGCCGTGGTCTGTTCCGACGTGGGCGGCTACGCGGCGGGCGTCCTCTTCGGCAAACATCCGATGGTCCCCGCGATCAGCCCCAAGAAGTCGTGGGAGGGATTCTTCGGGTCGCTGCTGTTCTGCGTGATCGGCAGCATCCTTTCGGTCACCTTGATCCTCGACGCGAACCTGATGATCGGTGTGCTCCTCGGTGTCGCTCTGGTGATCACCGCAACGATCGGAGATCTCATCGAATCTCAGGTCAAGCGAGAACTGGGTATCAAGGACATGGGCACGCTTCTGCCCGGGCACGGCGGCATCATGGACCGTCTCGACTCGCTGCTGCCGTCGGCGTTCGTGACGTGGCTCGTGTTGACGGCCCTCGTCTAATTCCGGGTCGTGACGATCCCGAGTCCGAACATCTGGCACTGGCCGGGAATGTACGAGGTCGAGAACCGAGCTCAGGACGTCGACGGAGCGATTTTCCGGCATCTGCGAGCGGTCTTCGACTGGACCGGCAACACCGTCGTCGACGTCGGCTGCGGATCGGGGTTCCATCTACCCGTCTTCGCGGAATCCGCCCACGCCGTGATCGGTGTCGAACCGCACCCGCCGCTGGTGGGCCTGGCCCGGCAGCGGGTGGCCGGAATGCGGAACGTGCAAGTGGTGGACGGCTCCGCGGAGCGGATCCCCCTCGCCGATGCGAGCGTGGATCTCGTGCACGCCCGCACCGCCTACTTTTTCGGTCCTGGGTGTGGCCCCGGCATTGGCGAGGCATTACGCGTCCTACGGCCTGGGGGAGTGCTGGTGGTGGTAGATCTCGACGCCACCGCCCATCCGTACGGCGCATGGATGTGTGCGGACCTTCCGCAATACCGTCCGGCGTCCGTTGAAGCATTCTTCGCGGCGCAAGGCTTCGACCTTGCGCGAGTGGATACGCGGTGGATGTTCCCCGACCGCGAATCGCTGCGCGGGGTGCTCGGCATCGAATTCACGAAGCGGACGGCGGCGAGGGCGTTCGCACAGACACCGGGCTTGTCGCTCGACGTGCGCTACCGCGTACACAGCCGACGAAAGTCAGCCCTCCTCGAAATACCCTGATCGGCGCCTACGACCGTGGGGCAATATCGAATATTCGCGCGAGCGCGTTGATCTTCTTCGCCTTCGCGAGCTTGGGTACATCGCTGCCGTCTCGAACGCGAGATCCGTCTTCTCCCAGGTCTGCGATGACCTCGGACGCCCACTTGGCCTCAGCGGGAGACGGGCTCAGCGCATCATTGACCGGCCCCGTCTGCGCGATCGTCATGCACAGCTTTCCGGTCATGCCCATCGACAGGGTCAGGGCCGCGGCCCTGCTCAGGGCGTCTACGTCGGTGCCGAGGGTGGGGCCATCGATTGGGGCGCAGATGCGCGCCGCTCGGCTGGCGATCGCCAGCCTCGATCGCGGGTACGCCATTGCCAGAGGTGAGTCGTCCATGCCCGTGTCGCGGCGGAAGTCACCACTGCCGAATGCGAGTCGGAACGTGGCCTCAGTGCGTGCAATTTCGGGTGCAGCCTCGAGGCCTACCGCGGATTCGATGAGGGCGAGAATCCTCGTGCCTTCGCGCAGCCTTTCCGCTGTGGCGTCGACCTGCATGCCGCTCTCGGTCTTGGCGAGCATGACGCCCTCGAGGCCGGGAACACCGCTGAGCGCATCCAGGTCCTCGGCCCAGTACGGGGTGGTGGCGTCGTTGATGCGTACCCACGCTCGACCGTGTTCACTGAGCCACTCGACCACGTCGGTGCGGGCCTGCGGTTTGCGGCCAGGAGTGACCGCATCCTCGAGGTCGAGGATGACCGCGTCCGCGGCGCTGGACTGAGCCGCCTCGAAGTTCTCGGGTCTTCCGCCCGGAACCAGTAGCCAGGACCTTGCCTGTTCGGCCGCGATGCGCGGTGCCAACGAGGCCTGGGGGTCGGCTGTCCGGGGGTCGGCTGTCTCCATGTCGGCCTTCACAGTCGTATCCCTTCAATGATGTCCACGACACCAATCATGCTCGCCGAGTACCCCTGCTATCCACTCGAGAAACTACTGTTCGGTCAGTTGGTGCGGTTTGGCTGCGCTCGACTGCGGACGCATTTGTCGGCTTACCACACCTCCGTGCGAGGTTCGCCGCCGAAGCAATGGGACAATGGCGAGACTATGGTTGCTTCTCTTCCTCTCGTGTTCAACGCTCCCCGGCGGGGGATGCCCTCTCGACATCTCGCGGACCTCGACTCCTCCGAGCGGCGAGAGGCGGTTGAATCGCTGGGTCTGCCTGGTTTCCGCGCAGACCAACTGGCCCGCCAGTACTACGCGCGTCTCGAGGCAGATCCCGAGAAGATGACCGATCTTCCGGCGGCAGTCCGAGGGCAGGTCGGCTCCGCACTCTTCCCGACGCTGTTGACTCCGATCAGGCATGTGGACTGCGACCGGGGGGAAACGCGCAAGACGCTGTGGCGGGCGTGCGACGGAACACTGCTCGAAAGCGTCCTCATGCGCTACCCCGACCGCGCGACGCTGTGTATATCCAGCCAGGCAGGGTGCGGCATGGCCTGCCCCTTCTGCGCAACCGGCCAGGCCGGACTGCAGCGCAACCTGTCGACAGCCGAGATCGTCGACCAGGTGCGGGCTGCGGCGGCCGCGCTGCGGGACGGCGAGGTGGCCGGCGGCCCGGGCAGGTTGTCGAACGTGGTCTTCATGGGGATGGGCGAGCCACTAGCCAACTACAAGCGCGTTGTAGCGGCTGTCAGGCGCATCACCTCGCCGGCCCCGGACGGACTCGGGTTGTCGCAGCGGTCTGTGACGGTGTCGACGGTCGGGTTGGCTCCCGCCATCCGCAAGCTCGCCGACGAGGGTCTCAGCGTTACGTTGGCGGTGTCACTGCACACACCCGACGACGAACTGAGGGACACTCTGGTTCCGGTCAACAACCGGTGGCCGGTGGCCGAGGTTCTCGAGGCCGCCCGGTATTACGCGGACAAGACAGGCAGGCGGGTCTCGATCGAGTACGCATTGATACGAGATGTCAATGATCAGCCGTGGCGGGCAGATCTGCTGGGAAAGAAGTTGCGCAAAGCCCTGGGCGCTTTGGTGCATGTGAATCTGATTCCGCTCAACCCCACACCGGGTAGCCAATGGGACGCGAGCCCGAAGCCGGTGGAGAAGGAGTTCGTCCGGCGCGTGCTCGCCCAAGGCGTGTCCTGCACGGTGCGCGACACCCGCGGCCAGGAGATCGCCGCAGCCTGCGGTCAACTCGCGGCCGAGAGTTGAACTCGCCAAATACACGAACCGAGCCCCTGGTCCCGACTATTCGGGGCCAGGGGCTCAGTTCTGAGCTCGTCTGGGAACCGGCTCGCCCTTCGGAGCTACCGAGGCTTGCGGCGAATGACGATGTCGCGGACGAGGATGACTACCAGCAGCGCTGCGCTGCCGACCAGCCACCAGTCCTCGACCCGGCCGGTGTGGTTGCCGATGATCATGGTCAACAGGAAGGCCGCGAAGAACCATCCGAAGAATCGGAACGTCTTGGGAGCCTCGCCACTCCAGCCCCAGGCCGCCGACGGAACCTCCGCGGTGTCGACGTGCGCGGCCGTCATGGGGTCGCTGGATGAGGGCTCCAACTGGGTACCGGCCACGATCGATCCTCCTGCAGATTCGGTTGCGCTACTCGACATATCGTGGCATACGACTGTGCGTCGTATGTAGCGGGGCCATCCGTTGCAGTTAGCTGCGGTTCCATCAGGAACAATGGGCGGGTGGATGAAACCAGGCCCACTCGTGTCCTACTGCTCGGCAGCACCGGTTCGATCGGTACCCAAGCGTTGGAGGTGGTGGCCGCCAACCCGGACAAGTTCGAAGTTGTCGGCCTGTCCGCGGGAGGGGGAAACGTCGATCTGCTCGCGCAACAGATTCGGGACACGGGTGTGTCGTCCGTTGCAGTCGCAGATCCTCGGGCTGCTGCCGCGCTGGAGTTGCCGGGTGTGCTGAGCGGACCGGACGCGGCAACGGAACTGGTGCGGACCACCGAGGCGGACGTCGTCCTCAACGCGCTTGTCGGATCCCTGGGGCTCGAGCCGACCCTGGCAGCACTGGAGACGGGGGCGAGTCTCGCGCTGGCGAACAAGGAGTCCCTCGTCGCGGGCGGACCACTCGTGACGGCTGCCGCGGCGCCGGGTCAGATCGTTCCCGTGGACTCCGAACACTCCGCGCTGGCGCAATGCTTGCGTGGGGGGCGCGCGGACGAGGTGGACAGGATCGTACTGACCGCGTCCGGCGGGCCGTTCCGAGGCTGGAGCGCCGAAGACCTCGAGAGTGTGGACCCGACACGGGCGCTGGCCCATCCCACCTGGTCAATGGGTCCGATGAATACGCTCAACTCCGCGACGCTCGTCAACAAGGGACTCGAGTTGATCGAGACTCACCTGCTGTTCGGTATCGACTACGACCGGATCGACGTCACCGTCCACCCGCAGTCCATCGTGCACTCGATGGTCACGTTCATCGACGGCTCCACGCTGGCGCAGGCCAGCCCACCGGACATGAAGTTGCCGATCGCACTTGCGCTGGGCTGGCCGGACCGGGTGGCGGGAGTAGCGGCGGCGTGCGACTTCACGACGGCGTCGACGTGGGATTTCGAGCCGCTCGACGCGAACGTCTTTCCCGCTGTCGACCTGGCACGGGACGCGGGCAAGGGTGGCGGATGCCTCACCGCCGTCTACAATGCCGCCAACGAGGTCGCGGCTCATGCATTCTTGGACGGCCTCATCCGATTCCCGGCGATCGTTCGCACCGTCGGGATGGTGCTTTCGGAGGCGGATGAATGGTCGGTTCCACCGGCTAACGTGGAAGATGTTCTAGCCGCCGACGGCTGGGCGCGTGAGCGGGCACGTCAACTCGTGAAGCAGGAAGGCTAGAGCTGCATGATTTTCGTAGTGGGCGTTGTTCTCTTCGCCCTCGGGATCGCCCTGTCGATCGCGCTTCACGAAGCGGGTCACATGTGGGTGGCGAAAGCCGCCGGCATGAAGGTGCGTAGATATTTCATCGGGTTCGGGCCCAAGATCTTCTCGTTCCGGCGCGGGGAAACGGAGTACGGTCTCAAAGCGCTTCCGCTCGGGGGCTTTTGCGACATCGCCGGAATGACGGCGATGGACGAGCTGGCGCCCGACGAAGAAGACCGGGCCATGTACAAGAAGGCAACCTGGAAGCGGCTCGCCGTGATGTCGGGCGGCATCGTCATGAACTTCGCGCTCGGTCTGGTTCTGATTTTCGTGCTTGCCGTCGGGTGGGGGCTGCCCAACCTCAACACTCCGCCTGCGACGGCGCTCGGCGACATGAGTTGCGCACCCGCGACCCAGTCCGAGGACGGTCGGGTCGCCTCGTGCACGGGTGAAGGTCCTGCCCAGCAAGCCGGCCTAGAGCGGGGCGATGTAGTCACCTCCGTGGGCGGCACCCCGGTCGATACGTGGGCGCAGGTTGTGTCCGAGACGCAGAAGCTGACCGGGCCCGTCGACTACACGGTCGAGCGCGGGGGCGAGACCCTCACATTCACTGTGGTACCGCAGGAGGTGCAGCGGTATGTGATCGATCCGGAGACCGGTGAGAAGTCGTCGAAGACGGTCAGCGCGATCGGCGTCGGACCCGACTACTATCTCCCGACTCAGTACAACGCGTTGGCGGCGATCCCGGCTTCGGTCGCGTTCACGGGTGACATGTTCACGATGACAGCGGAGCGCCTCGTTCAGCTGCCCGGCAAGGTTGTGGATCTGTGGCAGTCCGTGACCGGTGGGGAGCGTGACATGGACACTCCGATCAGTGTCGTCGGTGCCAGCGTCATCGGTGGCGAGGTGGCGGAGCGCGGATTGTGGGAGGTGTTCATCCTCCTGCTGGCGAGCCTCAACTTCTTCCTCGGAATGTTCAACGTCTTGCCTTTGCTCCCGCTCGACGGCGGGCACATGGCCGTGGCGGTGTACGAGCGTTTCCGGGATTTCTTCCGCAACCGTCGGGGACTGCCGAGCGGTGAGCCCGTCGACTACATGAAACTGCTGCCCGTCACCTACGTTTTCATCGTCGTCGGCGGTGCTTACATGCTCCTGACTCTGACCGCCGACATCGTCAACCCGATCCAGCTCTTCCAGTGATAGCTAGACTCGATCTCGAGCTACGAAAGAAGGCCCTCACGTGACCAGCCCGGTCGGACTAGGAATGCCGGAAGGCCCGGCCGCGGTTCTCGCGCCCCGGCGCAAGACCCGCCAACTCCAGGTTGGTGGGGTTGGTGTAGGCAGTGACTTCCCGGTGTCCGTGCAGTCGATGTGCACCACCAAGACCCACGACGTCAACGCCACCCTGCAGCAGATCGCCGAGCTCACCGCATCCGGCTGCGACATCGTGCGTGTCGCCTGCCCGCGCCAAGAGGATGCCGACGCGCTCGCGACGATCGCCAAGAAGAGCCAGATCCCGGTCATCGCCGACATTCACTTCCAGCCGCGCTACATCTTCGCCGCGATCGACGCCGGCTGTGCGGCCGTTCGTGTGAATCCCGGCAACATCAAGGAGTTCGACGGACGGGTCAAGGAGGTCGCGAAAGCGGCCGGGGATGCAGGCATCCCGATCCGGATCGGTGTCAATGCAGGCTCGCTCGATCCGCGCCTGATGCGCAAATACGGCAAGGCGACGCCCGAGGCCCTCGTGGAGTCGGCACTGTGGGAGGCGAGCCTGTTCGAGGAACACGGCTTCGGCGACATCAAGATCTCGGTCAAGCACAACGACCCGGTCATCATGGTCGAGGCTTACCGCCAGCTGGCCGCCCAGTGTGACTACCCGCTGCACCTCGGTGTGACCGAGGCCGGCCCGGCGTTCCAGGGCACCATCAAATCTGCTGTCGCGTTCGGCGCACTGCTGGCCGAGGGCATCGGTGACACGATCCGGGTGTCTTTGTCCGCGCCGCCGGCCGAGGAGGTGAAGGTCGGCACCCAAATCCTGCAGTCGCTGAACCTGCGTCCGCGGAAGCTCGAGATCGTGTCGTGTCCCTCGTGCGGTCGCGCACAGGTCGATGTGTACAAGTTGGCGGACGAGGTCACAGCCGGACTCGAGGGCATGGAGATCCCGCTGCGCGTGGCCGTGATGGGGTGTGTCGTCAATGGTCCTGGCGAGGCTCGGGAGGCTGATTTGGGTGTTGCCTCCGGGAACGGCAAGGGACAGATCTTCGTCAAAGGCAAAGTCATCAAGACCGTGCCCGAGGCGCAGATCGTGGAGACTCTGATTGAAGAAGCGATGCGGATAGCGGAGGAGATGGACAGCGATTCGACGTCCGGATCACCCGTGGTGACGGTCAGCTGACGGGCGTGCGCGGTGACCGTCGAAACGACTCCCGTTTTCGGCGAGTTCGTGGCAACCTGGTGGGCACGACGACAAACTGACAAGGTTGGGTAGATGCTCAAGCTCCTTGGTGCAAAACAGTTGAGCAGTCGAGACACGGCGCTCGCGCTTCGTGTCCTCGACTCCGACCCTGTCGCTACGTGCATGGTCGCCGCGCGAGTAGAGCAAGGCGGAACCGACCCTCGGATGATCCACGGAGAGTTGTGGAGTCGTGGCGGGCCGCTCGAGTCGTTGTGTTTCTCCGGCGCGAACTTCGTACCGCTGCGGGGAAGCACGGACGATATGCGGGCGTTTGCAGACCGCGCATGTCGGACACCGCGCATGTGTTCGTCCCTGGTCGGGCGTGCCGAGTTGACCCTGCCGCTCTGGGAGATGCTCGAACTCGACTGGGGGCCTGCCCGTGAGGTCCGCGCTGATCAGCCGCTGCTGGCCCTGGCGAGCGAACCGCTGTGCCGACCCGACCCCCTGGTGCGTCAGGTGCGGATGCGTGAACTCGACCAGTACCTTCCGGCCGCTGTCGCGATGTTCATCGAGGAGGTCGGCGTCGATCCCCGCGCAAACGACGATGGTCGTGGCTACCGCCGCCGCGTCGCGAACCTCATCGCAGCCGGCCGGGCGTGGGCCCGGTTCGAGGACGGTCAGGTGGTCTTCAAGGCCGAGGTGGGGTCGGTGTCCTCCCGGGTCGGGCAGATTCAGGGCGTCTGGGTACATCCGATGTACCGGGGGCGCGGACACGGCGCGGCCGGTACGGCGACAGTAGCTCAGGCAGTCATTGCCGAGGGCCGAGTCGCCAGCTTGTACGTCAACAGCTTCAACACGATTGCCCGCAGCACGTATTCACGCATCGGCTTCAGCCAGGTGGGGACGTTCGCCACAATTCTGTTGGATTGATGAAACCTGTTGAATTGATGTAGCGCGGACTGACATGGCGCTCGACCTACCGTGTCGACGACCGTCGCCGACATAGCATGAGCGGCGATGAACCCTCGTCTCTTTCCCCACGCACGCGTCGTCAGGTCGATCGCCTTCGGCGGGGTCGCTGTGCTGATGATTGGCGTCGCGGCATGCACACCCCGACCGGGTGGTCCCGAGCCCGCCGCTCGAGCGTTTCTGGCGGCCTTTGCCGAACGCGATTCCGAGCGGGCCGCCGCCCTCTCGGACCGCCCTGACAACGCGATGCAGACGCTCGAGTCGACGTGGGAGTCGTTGCAGGCCGAGTCCCTCGAGGCGGAGACCACCCACGTCCGAGTAACCGGCGACACCGCCACCGTGGGGTACACCTATGAATGGCAACTGCCGAAAGACCGGGTGTGGACATATTCAGGCGAACTCCAGATGGGCCGACGTGGCGGCGACTGGGCCGTGCGCTGGAGTGCGACCAACGTCCATCCGCGGCTAGGGGATCGTCAGACGATGTCGCTGCGGTCCGTTGCGGCGCCCAGGGCCCGCGTCAACGAGCGCGCCGGATCGGACGTTCTCGTGCCCGGTGTCGTGTATCGCGTCAAGTTCGATGCGAGGGAATCGGACGATGTGATCCGCAGCGCGCAGTCGCTGACGTCGGCGCTGGCGGAGTTCGACAACACCCTCACCGCGCAGTCGATCGCGGAGTCCGCAACCGCGGTGAAAGGTGACTACCTCGTCACCCGGCTGAGATCCGAGGACTACGACCGAGTCGAGGGTGTGCTCGGCGCGATCCCCGGTGTGACCGTGTCAGACGAGGCCGACCTGGTGGCTACCGATCGGACGTTCGCCCCCGATCTCATCGGCCGGGTCAAGCAGACGGTGATCGATGAGGTCGACGGTGAGGCCGGATGGAGAGTGGTCACCGTCAATCAGAACGGCGTCGACACCGCCGTGCTCACCGAGACACCGCCGAAGCCTGTCCCGTCGTTCTCGATCAGCCTGGATCGGCCCATTCAGGTTGCCGCGCAGAATGCGGTCAACGCCCGACCCGAGCAGGCCATGATGGTGGTCATTGCTCCCTCGACCGGTGACATCCTCGCCGTGGCGCAGAACGAGGCCGCCGACAGAGACGGACCCGTGGCCCTGACGGGCCTCTACCCCCCGGGCTCGACGTTCAAGATCGTGACCGCGGGAGCGGCGATCTCGTCGGACCTCGCGACACCTCACACATTGGTTCCGTGCCCCGGCCTCATCGTGATCGGCGACCGGAGCGTGCCGAACTACAACGAATTCGCGCTCGGGACGGTCCCGATGGCCACGGCGTTCGCCCGTTCGTGCAACACCTCGTTCGCGAAACTGGCGAGTGAGATGCAGTCGGATGCGCTGACCGTCGCGGCCTCACAGTTCGGAGTCGGGGCCGACTATGAGGTCGTGGGCTTGCCCACCTACACGGGCTCGGTGCCCGAAGCAGACGATCTGGTCCAGCGAACAGAGGACGGCTTCGGGCAGGGCAGGGTCGTGGTCAGCCCATTCGGTATGGCTTTGGCAGCGGCGACCGTAGCGAATGGCTCGACGCCGGTTCCGTCGCTGATCGCCGGACGGGAAACGTCGATCGACGAAGACCCTCCGCCGATCAGCCCTGAGATGGTCGACGGACTCCGCGAGATGATGCGCCTCGTGGTCACGAGTGGCACGGCCGGGAGAATCGGGGATCAGGGCGAGGTGTACGGCAAGACGGGCGAAGCCGAGGTCGAGGGTGGGTCGCACGCCTGGTTCGTCGGCTACCGCGGCGATCTCGCCTTCGCAACGCTGGTGGTGCGCGGGGGAAGCTCCGACAACGCTGTTGCCGTGACTCGTGACATGTTCGCGGCGCTGCCGGAGGGGTATTGACACGCTCGATCAAGCGTTGCAAGTAATCTCGCCGTCTCCAGTCCGCTGGAGAGTCGTGCGCTGCCGCAGTATCCGTATTCCAAATGCATTGTGAGACAGTGCGGTTCGATTGTATTGCGGAGATGAATACCGTTCTCCAGGTTGTCGGCGTCGCTGTGGGCCGCAAGACGCCTGTGACGCAGTGACGTGCTTGTGCGGATCTGTCTCATCTGGGGCAGACTGGTTCAGGGTCATCGCGCAATGTCGCCCAGATCTGCGAGGAGCGGCAACGAACCTCTGATCTTCTCGAAAGGTGTTGAGAGACATGCACGAACGTCCAGACGCAGTGGTTGTCGGTGCAGGCGTGATCGGCAGTTCGATCGCTTTGCAACTGGCAAAACGGGGAAACAACGTCCTGGTGGTCGACAAGGCGGGCGGCCCGGGCTACGGATCGACCAGCGCATCGAGCGCCATCATCCGATTCAATTACTCCACTTTCGACGGCGTCGTGACCGCTTGGGAGTCGAGTCGATGCTGGGCCGATTGGCGAAGCTACCTCGGGTTGGATCAGGATGTCGCAGTCGCCCGGTTTCACAGGACCGGAATGGTCTTTCTCGATGTCGACACGGTTCCCCGGGACCACACCATCAAGCTGTACCAGGATGTGAACATCCCTTACGAGGAGTGGGACAGCGCAGAGCTGGTCCAGCGCATACCCGGAATCGACCCCGGCCGTTACTTTCCACCCAAGCCGGTCCATTCCGAAGAATTCTTCGCGGAGGCCACCGCCACTCTGGGCGCTCTCTACACCCCCGACGCCGGATTCGTCGACGACCCCCAGCTCGCGGCCGCCAATCTGGCGCAAGCGGCCGCCGATCACGGAGCTGCCTTCAAGTATCGGGCGACCATCGTCGAGATCGATCAGAGCCCCGACGGTCTGTGGCACCTACATCTCGACGACGGCACCATCATCGACTCATCGGTCGTGGTCAACGCAGCCGGGCCCTGGTCGGGGGCCCTGAACACGATGGCGGACGTCGGAGCCGATTTCACGGTAGCCGTTGCGCCCCTGCGCCAGGAAGTTCACCACGTCAGCGCTCCGACTGGATTCGACACGGGAGGACGGCCAGGTCCGTGTATCGCCGACCTGGATGTGGGGATCTACGCGCGGCCCGATACTCGGGGTGGGTTCCTCATCGGCGGAACCGAACCTGCATGCGACCCGCTCGAATGGATCGACGATCCCGATACGGCCGATCTCAACAGAACCGCAGACCGCTTCGAGTCCCAAGTGATGCGGGCTGCCCGGCGGTTCCCCGACCTGACCGTGCCTGCTCAACCCCGCGGCATCGCCGGCGTTTACGATGTCGCGTCGGATTGGACTCCGATCTACGACAAGACAGATCGAGACGGGTTCTACGTAGCGATCGGAACCAGCGGCAATCAGTTCAAGAATGCTCCACTCGCTGGCGAGTTCCTCGCCGAGATCATCACAGCTGTCGAGGCGGGTCACGACCACGACCGCGACCCGGTCCAGTACATCGGGCGTACGACAAGGCTCACCGTCGACCTCGGGTCGTTTTCGCGAAAGCGACAGCTCAATGCCGAATCATCGGGAACGGTACTCGGCTGACCGCCTCGCACCTCAGACCTCGAGCTCGGTGTTCAGGGCGGCGGCGATCTGGGCGTCGTGCTCGGCGGCCTGGCTGAGAGCGGCACTGGCCAGCCCGGAGAGCGAGCGCACCCCGTGCCGATTGGTGTGTAGCGCACTGATCAGAGAGAACGCGTCCTTGCAGATCCCGACCCAGTGCCGGTCGGTTTCCCCGCGGATCGAGGCCGGGTCCGCGGCCGCCTCGGACGCGATGTCCGGGCGGCAGACCGGGCACGGCCGACGGTCCTCGGTCGCGAACTCGTCGCTCTTCATGTCGGCGACGGCGGGCAGGTTCTTTCCTTCGATGGCGGAGCAGTCGGCTCGGTGCGCGACACAGGAGACACCGACCCGATGGGCGATGAACAGGCCGTCCTCTTTCCGGTAGATGCTCAGTTCCGTCCAGTGCAGCGAGTCCGGTCGCTCACTGGTGATGTGCCCGAGCAGGGTGCCGGTGAATGCCACGACCCGGATACCGTCGCGGACCTTGATCCGGCGCATGGGCCCATTGACTGGCCCGCCGACCGGCCCGTGCTCTGCCGGATCGATGTCCGGGTACATGTTCGAGTGGTCGCTGTTCGAGTGGCCGTCGATCTCGGAGTCGGGTGGGGACTCGTCGGGGTGCGTACGCATCCTACTGATCTCTTTCGCGTCGGTGTCGCCGGTGCAATCACTCCCGCCTCGCGGGGAACACTCCTTCTCGGTTCCAATGATGAACTCGATTGCGAGATGACCCCGGCATTCGGGGAGAATATCGGCGTGTCCTCGGGGGCGGCCCGAGGGGAGGAAATCATCCTCGTCTCGCGTCGCTCGATCGCCTTCTGGGCAACTTGCCGGAGTGACGCCGAGCCGCGGTCGGCGGGTCCGGGAACAATCGGGCCGCGACCGGGTCTAACCTGGTAGCCATGTCTGTCCGCACTGCACTGAGCCCTGGAACCGTGTCTCCGGTCCTCGCCGTCCCGACGAGCATCGAGCGTCCCGAGTATGCGTGGAAGCCCACGGCGAACGAAGGCAACGAACCTTGGGTGCAGACACCCGAGACCATCGAGGCAATGCGGGTAGCGGGCAAGATTGCTGCGCAGGCCCTGCAGGAGGCCGGCAAGGCGGTGGCGCCCGGTGTCACCACCGACGAACTGGACCGCATCGCCCATGAGTACATGATCGACCATGGCGCCTACCCGTCAACGCTCGGCTACAAGGGTTTCCCCAAGTCGTGCTGCACGTCGCTCAACGAGGTCATCTGCCACGGTATCCCGGACTCGACGGTGATCGAGGACGGGGACATCGTCAACATCGACGTCACCGCGTACATCGGTGGAGTGCACGGCGACACCAATGCCACGTTCCTCGCAGGTGACGTTGCGGAGGAGAACCGCCTGCTGGTCGAGCGAACCCGCGAAGCCACGATGCGTGCGATCAAGGCGGTCAAGCCGGGCCGCGAGCTCAACGTGATCGGCCGCGTCATCGAGTCGTACGCCAACCGTTTCGGTTACGGCGTCGTACAAGATTTCACCGGCCACGGCATCGGCGAGACCTTCCACAACGGCCTGGTGATCCTGCACTACGACCAGCCCAACGTCGACACCGTCATCGAACCGGGCATGGTGTTCACGATCGAACCGATGATCAACCTCGGCGACATCGGCTGGGAGATCTGGGACGACGACTGGACCGTTGTCACCAAGGACCGCAAGTGGACGGCTCAGTTCGAGCACACCATCGTCGTCACGGATACCGGCAGCGAGATCCTCACCCTGCCTTGAGTTCGGGTCGTTGGAACGGCGCCTTGCTCGTGGCCGGCACTACGTCGGACGCGGGCAAGAGCGTGCTTGTCGCGGGGCTGTGTCGGATGCTGGCGCGGCGAGGGGTTCGGGTAGCGCCCTTCAAGGCCCAGAACATGTCGAACAACTCCGTCGTCACCTTGGACGGCGGTGAGATCGGGCGCGCTCAGGCGCTCCAGGCGGCGGCCTGTGGTCTCGAGCCCAGTGTGCGGTTCAACCCCGTTCTGCTGAAACCGGGAAGCGACCGCACCTCCCAACTTGTGGTGCGTGGACGGGCGGTGACATCCGTCGGCGCCCGCGACTACATCGAACACCGTGAACATTTGCGTTCGGTCGTGGCCGAGGAATTGAGCACGTTGCGAGCCGATTTCGACGTGGTGATCTGCGAGGGAGCAGGTTCGCCGGCCGAGATCAATCTGCGCGCAACCGATCTGGCCAACCTCGGTCTCGCGCGTGCCGCCGAGATTCCGGCGATCGTCGTCGGCGACATCGACCGCGGGGGAGTGCTGGCTCATCTGTTCGGCACAGTAGCGGTCCTGTCACCGCAGGATCAGGCCCTCATAGCAGGGTTCGTGATCAACAAGTTCCGCGGCGAGCTCTCCTTGCTGACACCCGGACTCGAGCAACTGACTGCCATGACAGGCAGGCCGACGCTCGGCGTCATTCCCTTCGCCGATGACCTGTGGCTGGACGCGGAGGATTCACTGAGCATCGTAGGGGACGGGGTCGTCGGACGTCCCGCGCCTCCGATCGGCGACGATTGGCTACGCGTGGCGGCCGTTCGGCTGCCTCGCATCTCCAACTCGACCGATGTCGAGGCACTCGCATGCGAGCCCGGTGTCTCGGTGCGATGGGTCACCGATTCTGCGCGTCTGCAGGATGCCGACCTGATCGTGGTACCGGGCAGCAAGTCGACCGTAAGCGATCTGGAATGGTTGCGCCGCAACGGCATTGCGGATGCGATTGTCGCGCATGCGAAACGAGGTGGGCCGGTGCTGGGCATCTGCGGGGGCTATCAGATGCTGGGGTCCGCCATCGTCGACAACGTCGAATCAACCCGCGGCACGGTGACCGGTCTCGGGCTGCTCGATTTGGAGGTCGAGTTCGAGGCGGACAAGGTGCTCGCACAGGTTCGTGGCGAAGCGTACGGAGTTCCGTTGTCCGGGTACGAAATCCACCACGGTCGGGTGCGGCACACCGGCGATGAGCCATTGCTGCATACCAGTGACGGTGTTGCAGAAGGAAGCGTCCGCGGATCCGTCTACGGGACCCACTGGCATGGCCTCCTCGAAACCGATCCATTCCGCCGACTACTGCTCGACGAGTTCGCCGAGCACGCGGGGAGAATCGGCTTTGTCAGCGCCCCGGACACGGATGTGGCCGCGATCAGGAGCACGCAACTGGACGTGCTGGCGGATTTGGTCGAACAGAATCTGGACCTGGACCTACTGGAAGCGCTGATCGGGAAGGGTGCGCCGAAGGAGTTGCCCGTGATCCGATCGCAACTGGCGCTCTAGGGATTGCACGTCCTGTTCGAACCAGATGTGCACTTGACGCGGATGGTTCTGCAGCCGTTCGGCCTAGCGTGAGACGGGAGCCCGGCCGTTTCGCGGGCGGACTCCCGTTTCACTCTCACTCGAGCAGGACTCTACTGCGCGTCCCCTCCTGAAGATCCGAGAGATTCCAAGATCTTGTTCACGATTTCTTCGATACTTCCCATATGAACTCTCAATTCTCCTGTGTTGATGTTGCGTTGGTCGTGCACGTGCCTCGCACAATGTACGCATGCCTTCGCCGATCCGTAACCCCTCAGGCGGAAAAAGTCTGAACCGAATGTTGGCTCTATCGCATTGGTGGCCAAAGTGATTGAGGTGTCAACATCCCGTCGGCGTTTACTACCCGTAACGAACTCAGATGATCGAGACGCGCACATCGAGTCATTCTGGCGGCAGCGGTGTTCAACTGTTGCCAACGCGCAAGAAAAGTGATCACATCGTCAGAAATGGCCGTGCGACCGCAACCCGTCGCTGATCGCGTAGGTTTCTTAGCCATGGAACTGACTCACGTGGCGCTGGCAGAGGGCAACTGCACGGTTCGGATAGATGGGCCGATGAGCAAACACAGTGTCCTCCTGTTGCCGGGAGCCGGTGACAGCGCGGGTGTCTACGACGGCGTTTGTGAGCGCCTCCACAATTCGGATCTGCGCACGATCGTGCCCGAGGACATCACCGGTCTCGACGAGCAATCGGTGATGACCCTGCTCGACGAACTGCGATTGGGGTGGGTCAACCTCGCAGGCAGCAGGGAAGGGGCCGAGTTGGCCTGGTCGTTGGCCGCCCGTCAGTTCGGGCGTTTCGCCAGCCTGGTGGTGGCCGATCGTGGTCATCCCGCGGCACCCGACTCGGAAGGGGACGTGCGCGGATCGGGCTGCCCGCCGGTCGAACTCCCCACGACCGTGATGGTGGGTAGCCCCGATCGGCGGTCCGAGGCGGAGGCGAGCGGGCGTTTCGTCTTCTCCGACTTCCGCGTGGTCGAACTCGACGGCGTCACCAATATTCCGGAGTTCGCACCCGCGGAGTTGGCCACCGAAATCGTTCTGCGCACCAGCCCCTGGTAGGCGTCGCGATGCCGGGCAGGGCGCTCAGCGTGGTGCGTACATGATCACTGCCATGCCCAGCAGGCAGATGAGCGCACCGGCAACATCCCATCGATCCGGGCGGAACCCGTCGGCCACCATGCCCCAGACAAGCGATCCTGCGACGAAGACCCCACCGTACGCGGCAAGGATTCGGCCGAAATTGGCGTCCGGTTGCATCGTCGCGACGAAGCCGTACGCTCCCAACGCCGCCACACCGGCGCCGATCCAGATCCAGCCCCTGTGTTCGCGCACACCCTGCCAGACCAGCCAAGCACCGCCGATCTCGAACAGCGCCGCGACCACGAACAGCACGGCGGATCGGGTGACCGTCATGGGAGCGATAGGTCGAGACCGAGAAGGGCATTCTCGACCACCTCGGGGAGAGCCGGGTGGATCCAATACTGCCCCCGAGCCATTTGCTGAGCCGAGAGGCCGAAGCTCATCGCCTGGATCAGCGGCTGAATCACGGTGGGTGCCTGCGCGCCGATCACGTGGGCACCCAGCAAACGCCCGGTGCCGCGTTCGGCAACGATCTTGCAGAATCCCCCGTCGTCCTCCATCGCCCACCCGTAGGCGACGTCGCTGTACGACTGCACCTTCACCGCCACGTCCCACCCGGCATCGCGAGCCTGCAGCTCGGTGAGACCGACATACGCGATCTGCGGGTCCGTGAACACGGCGGCGGGAACGAACCGATGGTCGGACCGGCGTAGTGTCGCGCCATCCGCCCACGCATCTTGCAGGAGATTGTGCTGGACCACCCGTGCCTCATGGTTGGCGACATGCTTGAGCTGGTACTCAGACGAGACGTCTCCGAGTGCGAAAACTCCCGCGGCGGTGGTCCGCTGGAACTCGTCGACCACCACACGTCCGTCTTCGCCGACCGCGATCCCGCCGGCTGCCGCCCCGAGTACGTCTCCATTGGCTCGGCGTCCGGTGGCGACGAGGAGCGCGTCACCGGAGATCACGGTGCCGCCCTCGAGTTCGACGGCGACGCCGTCTCCGTCGCCGCGCACGGCCGAGACGGCGCGGTCGAGGTGCACGTCCCACTTCTTCTCGGCCAGATCGGTGAAACGCCGAGACACTTCGTCGTCGAGGTGCCGGAGTAGGTGAGCGCCACGCGCGATGATCGAAACTCGTGTGCCCAGGGCGGAGAACACGTGCGCGAACTCGGCAGCGATGAAGCCCGCGCCGATGATCACCAGGCGTTCGGGTAATTCGGGTAGCCGCATGATGTCGTCGTTCGTGTAGTACGGCACACCCGACTCACGCACCACCTCCGGGATTATCGGCCGCGAGCCGGCCGCGATCACCACCTGATCGGCGCTGACGACTTGACCGGTTCCGGTGTCGATCGTGCGGTCACCGACAAACTTCGCGTGGCCGCGGAACAGCGTCGTGTTCGGGCTGTCCTCGGCGCGGTAACGCTCACCCCCGGCGGAGATCGGGTCGATACGGCCGAAGACTCGATCGACGATGTCGGGCCAGCGCGCACCCTCGAATCGCGCATCCACACCGTATTTCCCGGCGTCGGTGACCGCGCGGGCGACCTCGGCGGCGTACACGAACATCTTGGTGGGAATGCAACCCACGTTCAGGCACGTCCCGCCGAACGTGCTCTCCTCCACGATCGCAATCTTCTGACCTGAGAACCTGTTGTCGGGCAGCGAGTTCCCAGAACCCGAACCGATGATCGCCAGATCGAAATGCGTCACAGGTTCGCCTCCGCGGAGTTGTGGCCGTGCAGCCAGTCCAGCCACAGATCCACTTCGGCGAACGCTTTCGCCCGGGGTTCGTCGGATGAGAGGAAGACGTCGTGGCGGGCACCGGGAATGGGCACGATGGTGGTGCGGTCGCCCAGACAACCGGCCCACCGGGCGATCTGCCGGACATCGAGGACCGCGTCGGCGGTGTCGACCGCAGGATCGTAACGGGGGGCGAAGTATGACGCCTTCGAACGCAGGATCAGGGCGGGGACGCCGATATCGAGTCCGCGGTGTAGCTTCGCGTGCCCGCGTCGCACCGCGCGCAGCCAGCCGAACGTGATCGGGAAGCCTCCGAGCGGCTTCCACTCCAGGTTGTAGTTCCAGATTCCATTGCCCTCGACGTGCAGGCTCACACCGTAGGTGTCGAGGCCCGTCTTCGGAATGACGGATTTTTGCTTGACCCGTCCTACCGCGCCGACGGCCACCGTGCCTACGCTTCGCAGGTATGAGGGCCCGTGAAGGTCGAACCATGGGCTGTTGAGGATCACCCCGCTGATACCGAGGTTGGCCGTGCCGCCGGCCTTCCGCTGCAGACGGTCGAGCCACAGCGGAAGAACCAGGCCGCCGGTCGAGTGCGCTACCAACAGAACCTCCCCGCCGCCCGTCTGGTCACGGACCACGCGCAACGCTTCGTTCAGTTCCTTGTCGTAGAGCGTGAGATCGGACACGAAGTGTGCCGTCTGTCCCGGTTCGAGTGAACGGCCGCACTTGCGAAGATCGAGTGCGAAGAACGCGTAACCCTGCTTGGCGAAGTGCTCGGCGAGATGCTCCTGGAAGAAGTAGTCCGTGAATCCGTGGACGTAGAGCACGGCACGGCCGGTCCTTTTCGTCACCTGCGCGGGTTGATAGCGGATCAACGTCGCCTTCACATCGCCCTCGCCGTCGGGGTCGCTACCGAGTGGAATGGTCAGCTGTTGATATCCGTCCCCGAGAACATCGGGTGCCCATGTAGTCACAAATCACAATCTAATGCGCGCGTCGACGGCACGTGAAGGCGCACAATAAGGGGAGGTAATTCCTGCATCTACGCACGGGTAACCTGTTCGGCGGAACACGACAGGCGTATGTGCGTACGGCTATGGACAAGGAAGTCGATATTCCAGTGTCAGATGAGAATGCGGTAGAGACGAAAACGGATGTAGTGCTTGTAGGTGCGGGCATCATGAGCGCGACACTGGGAGCGATACTGCGCCAGGTGCAGCCCGACTGGTCGATCACCACATTTGAGCGGCTCGACGCAGCGGCCGCCGAGAGCAGCGATCCGTGGAACAACGCCGGTACCGGCCATTCCGCGCTGTGTGAGCTCAACTACACCCCGCAGAATGCTGACGGCAGCGTGGACGTGGCGAAGGCCGTCAACGTGAACGAGCAGTTCCAAGTCTCGCGGCAGTTCTGGGCGCACGGCGTCGAGACCGGCGTGTTGACCGAGCCCAAGGATTTCATCAACCCCGTCCCACACGTGAGTTTTGTGCACGGCGAGGCCAATGCGAAGTACTTGCGGGCCCGCTACGACGCTTTGGTCGATCACCCGCTGTTCGCGGGAATGGAGTTCGTCGACGATCCCGATGAATTCGCTCGCCGCCTACCGTTGATGGCAAAGGGCCGCGACTTCAGCGACCCGATCGCGCTCAACTGGAGCAAGGACGGCACCGACGTCGATTTCGGTGCACTTACCAAGCAACTCCTCAGCTACCTCGGAGCCTCCGGCGGAGTCCTCCACTTCGGACACGAGGTCACCGATCTCACGAAGCAGTCCGACGGCAGCTGGGTGGTGAAGGTCACCAACCGGCGCACAGGCGCCAAGAAGGTCGTGCGGTCGAAGTTCGTGTTCATCGGTGCCGGTGGCGGCGCACTGCACCTGCTGCAGAAGTCGGGGATCGCTGAGGCGAAGGGCTTTGGTGGTTTCCCCGTCAGCGGTGCTTTCCTGCGCTGCACCAATCCTGAACTCATCGACGAGCACCGTGCGAAGGTCTACGGCAAGGCCGCAGTAGGCGCGCCCCCGATGTCTGTGCCGCACCTCGACACTCGCATCATCGGCAACAAGCCAGGACTGCTGTTCGGGCCCTACGCGGGCTGGTCGCCCAAGTTCCTCAAAGAAGGTCGCTTCACCGATCTGCCTAGCTCGGTGAAGCCGGACAACCTGCTGTCGATGCTCGGCGTGGGTGTGACCGAACTCGGCCTCGTCAAGTACCTGATCAGCGAGCTCGCAATGTCCGAGGCCGGACGCATCGAAACCCTTCGAGAATTCGTCCCGAAGGCGCTCGGCAAGGATTGGGAACTGATCACTGCGGGTCAGCGCGTCCAGGTGATCCGCCGGGCCAAAGGCAAGGGCGGCGTTCTCGAATTCGGTACCGCGGTGGTCAGTGCAAGTGACGGAACCCTGGCCGGACTGCTCGGAGCCTCCCCTGGGGCGTCGACGGCCGTACCCGCGATGCTCGACGTGCTCGAGCGGTGCTTCCCGACGCGGTTCGCGTCGTGGAAACCGAAGCTGCAGGAGATGGTGCCTTCCTTGGGTGTCAAGCTCAGCAATGACGCCGAACTGTTCTCTCAGGTGTGGGATTGGACGTCGAAGGT
The DNA here is from genome assembly GCF_001767395.1 of Rhodococcus sp. WMMA185. Taxonomy (NCBI): domain Bacteria; kingdom Bacillati; phylum Actinomycetota; class Actinomycetes; order Mycobacteriales; family Nocardiaceae; genus Rhodococcus; species Rhodococcus sp. WMMA185. Next base: position 1,310,546 of record NZ_CP017014.1, read on the forward strand.
GCTGCAACTCGACTCCAGCCATGTAGAGGACGTGCCTGTCGCTCTCTGACGACCTCGTCCGACGGGTGTGCGCCCGCGTGCTTCACCACGGTGTAAGCGTGTGCGCTTCGCCACAGTGCAAGTGTGTGCGCTTCGCCACAGTGCAAGTGTGTGCGCTTCGCCACAGTGCAAGTGTGTGCGCTTCGCCACAGTGTGCGATAGTTGCCTGTCATGGCGGCAGTTGCAGCGTTGAAGCGTTCGTGGGCGCTCGATCTCGATACCGAGACGCTCTACCGGTTGCTCGAGCTTCGAGTGGAGGTTTTCGTTGTCGAGCAAGCGTGCCCCTATCCGGAACTCGACGGCCGCGATCTTCTAGCTCCGACCCGCCACTTTTGGCTCGAGCAGGACGGCCGGGTCGTTTGCAGCCTCCGCCTGCTCGAGGAGCACGAAGACGGCAAGACGTGGTTCCGAATCGGGCGGGTGTGTACTGCCAATGATGCCCGGGGGCAGGGGCACGCCACGCGTCTGCTGAGTGCCGCGCTGGCCGAGGTAGGTGATGCGCTGTGCCGGATCGACGCGCAGAACCACCTCGAGGACATGTATGCGCGGCACGGTTTCAAGCAGGACGGTGAATGGTTCGTCGAGGATGGGATCTTGCACGTCCCGATGTGCCGCGGCGGCGGTGCCGCCTTTGGTGACCGCGGCGGTGCCGCCGGGGCGGCAGGCGAGTTCGTCGCGGCAGACCCATCGGCTGCGGGCCGGTGACCGCGGACTAGGGTCGGCGAATGAACGTCCGCGGGGAAGTCCTGTTCGAATCAGGCGCGGTCCCGCCACTGTGACGGATCCCTGATCTGGCGCCTCTCGGCAGCTGGACGGGTTTCCCAGCCAGATTGCCGCGGCGTTCGTACCAGTCAAGCTTCCGGCGAGGACACCGGGACGTGAAGGGATGCAACGTGCGCGCGGATCATGAAATCGACCAGGGCCGAACGGATTTCTCGTGGGGGTTTCCGTTCAGTGCGATCGTCGGTCAGGAACAGTTGCGACTTGCACTCGTCCTCTGTGCGATTCATCCCGGAATCGGCGGCGTCCTGGTTCGAGGTGAGAAGGGCACGGCGAAGTCGACTGTGGTCCGCGCCCTCACCGCATTGCTGCCCGCAGTCGAGGACGAGGGTGGGCCGCGACCGGCGCGGCTGATCGAATTGCCGATCGGGGCGACCGAGGATCGAGTCGTCGGCTCCCTTGACCTCGAGAAGGTCCTGCGGGACGGGGAGCATGCCTTTCAACCCGGTCTCCTGTCGGCAGCGCACCAAGGGGTTCTTTACGTCGACGAGGTCAACCTCCTGCACGACCACCTGGTCGACGTGATTCTCGACGCGGCGGCGATGGGTCGAGTCCACGTCGAGCGTGACGGCATCTCGCACTCGCATCCTGCCCGTTTCGTGCTTGTCGGCACCATGAACCCCGAAGAGGGTGAATTGAGGCCACAACTGCTCGACCGGTTCGGACTGGCCGTCGACGTCGCGGCGTCGCGAGAGGTGGACGTGCGCATGGAAGTGATCCGGCGACGCCTCGACTTCGAGCGGGACCCTGCAAGTTTCGCGCAGCGGTACGCCGCCGAGGATGCCGCTTTCGCGGCCGCCATTCTCGAGGCTCGCGATCGGCTGGACGCGGTCGAACTCGACGAGATCGAGTTACGTCGAATCGCTTCTGTTTGTGCTTCATTCGACGTGGACGGGATGCGGGCCGATCTGGTGCTGGCCCGGACCGCAACGGCACATGCCGCCTGGCGGGGCGCCCCGGCGGTCACAGCGGACGATGTCCGGGTAGCTGCGGAACTGACTCTGCCGCATCGCCGCCGCCGCGACCCGTTCGACGAACCGGGCCTGGACCAGGAACAACTCGACGATGCGCTGCGTCAGGCCGACGAGGAGGCTTCGGCAGGCGCCGAGCAACCCTCTGAGCAGGAATTGGGAGCCGAGCCGAACGAAGCTGGGCCGAACGAAGCTGGGCGGAACGGTTCGAGAGGAGCTGACGGCGCCCCGGACGATCCCGATGACCCGGACGGACCGGGAGGCGGGTCGACGCCTCCAAGGCCGCCGGAGCGTCCGGCCGGGCCGACCGGCACCCAGTTCACCACCAAGTTGCTCGAGGTTCCCGGAGTCGGTGAAGGAGCACCGGGCCGGCGTTCCCGCTCGCGTTCCTCCCGTGGGCGCTCGGTGCGTTCCACACCGGATCAAGGTCACGGACTCCACCTGGTGGGCACGCTCTTCGCGGCGGCCGGTCAACAGATCGCCCGTGGTCGAACCACCGGTCGGATGATCCTGGACTCCGCTGATCTGCGCGGTGCGATCCGCGAGGGCCGTGAGGGCAATCTCGTGGTGTTCGTCGTGGATGCGTCGGGGTCGATGGCCGCCCGTGATCGGCTGTCGGCGGTAACCGGCGCCGTCGTCTCACTTCTACGTGATGCCTACCAGCGCCGGGACAAGGTCGCCGTGATCACGGTGCGCGGACGTTCGACAGAACTCGTCCTGCCGCCGACTTCGTCCGTCGATATCGCGGTTCGCCGCCTGCGCGGAATGAAGACGGGTGGAAAATCACCTCTGGCGGAAGGTTTTCTGCGTGCCAGGGAGGTCGTGCTGCGGGAGCGTCTGCGCGATCCACAGCGGCGGGCTCTCGTCGTCGCCCTGACGGATGGGCGGGCGACGGGTGGCAAGGATGCGTTGCACCGGGCCAAGGTGGCTGCGGGGCTGATCGCCGAGAGCGATGTCGCCTCGGTGGTCGTCGATTGCGAGACGGGTATGGTCCGGCTCGGACTCGCCTCGGAGTTGGCCCGCTTGTTGCGAGGTGGATACGTCCGCCTCGGTGAACTGTCTGCCCAGCAGGTCGCGGGTGTCGTCCGCGCCGCGGCGTAACCCACACGCGATTCGGTAGGAGAAGGCGAGACATGCCCAAGGGTGTTCCCGAGAACGTTCCGAACGACGGCCTGACGACACGGCAGCGTCGCAACATGCCCGTGCTCGCAGTTCACACCGGAGCTGGGAAGGGTAAGTCGACGGCGGCGTTCGGCATGGCATTGCGCGCGTGGAACCAGGGCTTCGACATCGGGGTGTTCCAATTCGTCAAGAGCGCCAAGTGGAAGGTGGGGGAGGAAGCCGCTTTCCGTGCCCTAGGGCAACTGCACGAGGACACCGGCGTCGGTGGCGCAGTGCAGTGGCACAAGATGGGTGAAGGCTGGTCGTGGACGCGCAAACGGGGCAGCGAGGAAGATCACGCTGCCGCGGCCGCCGACGGGTGGCGCGAGATCGCCCGCCGGCTGGCCTCCGAGGAACACCGCTTCTACGTGCTCGACGAGTTCACGTACCCGCTGAAGTGGGGGTGGGTGGATGTCGACGAGGTGGTCGAGGTGCTGCGGGACCGCCCCGGACACCAGCACGTGGTGATCACGGGTCGGGACGCGCCGAAGGCACTGATCGAGGCGGCGGATCTGGTGACGGAGATGACCAAGATCACTCACCCGATGGACGCAGGCCGAAAAGGCCAGCGAGGCATCGAGTGGTGACCACGCTCGACGCAACTCCGGCGGTGGTCATCGCGGCGCCGGCATCGGGAAGTGGAAAGACTACTGTTGCAACAGGATTGATTGGAGCGCTGCGTGAGTCGGGCCGGGCGGTGGCACCGTTCAAGGTCGGCCCCGACTACATAGACCCCGGCTATCACGGGCTTGCCGCACGGCGGCCCGGCCGTAACCTCGATCCGGTGTTGGTGGGCACATCGCGGATCGCCCCGCTGTTTCGTCACGGTAGTTCCGGTTGTGACATCGCGGTGGTCGAGGGTGTCATGGGACTGTTCGACGGCAAGATCGACGCGGGGTCTGTCGAACCCTCGGCCGAGGGCTCGACAGCCCAAGTGGCGTCGCTGCTCGGTGCGCCCGTGGTGCTCGTGGTCGACGCGCGAGGGCACAGCCAGAGCCTGGCGGCAGTGCTGCACGGCTTCTCTACTTACGACTCCGGGGTGCGAATCGGCGGTGTGATTCTCAACAGGGTCGGGAGTGCGCGGCACGAGCAGGTGCTGAGGCAGGCGTGCGAGCGCGTCGGGCTGCCGGTGCTCGGTGTGGTGCCGCGCATGGCCGAACTCGAGGTTCCGTCCCGTCACCTCGGTCTGATCCCGGCGGTCGAACACGGTGCCGCTGCGGTGAACGCTGTCGACGCGATGACCCGCCTCGCCGCGGGCCACCTCGATCTGTCCGCGATCTGTGCGCTCGCGTCCTCGACTGTCGACGGTCCGTCGTGGGATCCCGCTGCAGAGGTCGGATTGATTCCATCCGGCGGTCGGCCGCTCGTGGCGATGGCGGGTGGTCGGGCCTTCACGTTCGGGTACGCCGAACATCGAGAACTCCTCGATGCGGCAGGCGCAGAGGTGGTCACGTTCGACCCGTTGCACGACGAGTTGCCGGTAGGCACGTGCGGCGTGGTCCTTCCCGGTGGGTTCCCCGAGGAATACGCGACCACGCTTGCCGAGAACACCGCACTGTTGACGCAGATACGAGAGTGTGCGGCCGCGGGAGCGCCGATCCACGCGGAGTGTGCGGGTCTGCTGTACCTTGCGCGCAACCTGGACGGCCAGGCGATGGCTTCGGTGATCGGGGTCGATGCATCGTTCGGGGCGCGCCTGACGTTGGGCTATCGCGACGCGGTCGCACTGACGGATTCGTCACTTTTCACCGCGGGACAGCGGGTGGTCGGTCACGAGTTTCATCGCACCTCCGTCGCCGACTCGGTGTCTGGTCGAGACTCGGTGTCTGGTCGAGACTCGGTGACCGGGGGAGACTCGGGGGACACAAGATTCGCTCCTGCCTGGGGTTGGAGACCTTGGGATGGTCCGGCCGCCATCGAGGGGTTCGTGGGCGACGGTGTGCATGCGTCCTACTTGCACACGCACCCTGCGGGTCACCCGTTGGCAATCGCCCGATTCGTCGCCGCCGCGCGCGCGTTCTCCGCTCGTGGCTGACATCTGCGTCGGCATCGGGTTCCGTGCCGGGGCCGGCGGCGACGATATCGTCGCCGCGGTCCGGCAGCTGCTGGCCTCCGCCAAGTTGGATTCGGACGCATCTCTTCGTTGCTTCTGCACTTTGGACCGCAAGGCGAGCGAACCCGCGGTGCTGGGCGCTGCGGCGGTGTGGGGGATTCCGGTCCTGGGATTCGGTGCCGGAGATCTCGCCCGGGTCACGGTTCCGAATCCGTCGAACCGGGTGCGTGCGGAGACAGGATCGCCGAGTGTGGCGGAAGCGGCGGCTGTGCTCGGTGCGCGGGGTGGGCCCCTGATCGTGACCAAGTCGTCAGGGAATGGCGTCGCCGTCGCGGCTGCCCGTAGAGTTCCATAGGCTCGAAACGACGCCGGGTTCGAAACGACACCGGGTTCGAATGGACACCGGGTTCGAAACGACACTGGGTTCGAAGAAGACAGTTGCACAATTTTCAGGAGAACGGGGAGTGCGCGTGCCTGCTGCCACCGGAGACGAGACCAACTACCTGGTCGGACTCAACCTGGCCGGTCGCCGAGTGGTCGTAGTTGGCGGCGGAACGGTGGCGCAGCGCAGGCTCGGAACGCTCGTTGCCTCGGGCGCACGCGTTCATCTGATCAGTCGCGCGGTCACGCCGGCGGTCGAGGGAATGGCCACGGCTGGGCAGATCACGCTGGAACTGCGCGAATTCCGAGACGGCGACCTCGACGGAGCTTGGTATGCCATCGCCTGCACCGACGAACCCGAGACCAATGCGGCGATCGTCGCCGAGGCCGAGCGCAATCGGATCTTCTGTGTCCGGGCCGACAATGCCCGTCGTGGCACGGCGGTCACACCGGCGAGCGCTCGATACGACGGCATGAGTATCGGCGTCCTGGCTGGAGGCGACCACAGGCGGTCCGCGTCTGTGCGAACAGCGTTGGTGGAGGGTCTGCAGTCGGGCACAGTCGCCGACACCGCCGAGCCGCCGGCGGCCGGCGTCGCACTCGTCGGTGGAGGACCGGGCGATCCCGACCTGATCACGGTGCGTGGCCGGCGTCTCCTCGCCCGTGCGGACGTCGTGGTAGCGGACCGCCTGGCACCGCCGGAGTTGCTCGCCGAACTGGGACCGGACGTCGAGGTGATCGACGCCGCGAAGATCCCGTACGGTCGCGCGATGGCACAGGAAGCGATCAACGCCACACTCATCGAGAACGCGAGGGCCGGAAAGTTCGTCGTTCGCCTCAAAGGCGGCGATCCGTACGTCTTCGGGCGGGGGTACGAGGAGGTCGAGGCGTGTGCCGCGGCGGGTGTTCCGGTGACTGTCGTTCCCGGAATCACCAGCGCGATTTCGGTCCCGTCTGCGGCAGGCATTCCGGTGACACATCGAGGCGTCACTCACGAGTTCGTCGTCGTCAGCGGCCACGTAGCACCTGACCATCCTGATTCCCTCGTCGACTGGTCCGCGCTCGCCCGGTTGAAGGGCACCATTGTGTTGTTGATGGCCGTCGAGCGCATCGAGGCCTTCGCGACGGCGTTGATGCGGGGCGGGCGTGCTGCCGCTACACCGGTCACGGTCGTTCAGGAGGGCACATTGCGAACACAACGTACGCTGCGCGCCGATCTCGAGACCGTCGCGGCTCGGGTCAAAGAAGAGCAAATCCGTCCGCCTGCCATCGTGGTGATCGGACCGGTCGCCGGGTTTTCTGTGGACGCTGGGTAACGTGATCGACCGTGTCTGACTCCCGAGTACCTGAAACCGAATCAGCGTCGGATGTTGCTTCGCCGAAGATTCCAGTGACCCCCACCGCAGCTACCCGCGTGATGGGTCTGGCCATCATCGTGCTCAGTGGACTTCAGATGATGGTGGTGCTCGACGGCACCGTCGCGAACCTGGCGCTCGCACCTCTGCAGGAGGATCTGGGCCTCAGCGACAGCGGCCGCAACTGGGTGCTCACGTCGTATGCACTGGCGTTCGGCGGTCTCATGCTGCTCGGTGGCCGACTCGGGGACGCCTTCGGCCGGAAGAAGATGTTCATCTTCGGTGTCGCGCTCTTCACTGTCGCGTCGCTGCTGTGCGGCCTGGCAATGGGTGAGCTCATGCTGGTCGCTGCCCGATTCCTCCAGGGTGCCGGAGCGGCGGTCGCATCACCGACGGCGTTGGCACTGGTCGCAACCACCTTCGCTGCGGGGCCCGCACGCAACCAGGCCATTGCAATCTTCGCAGCCATGACAGGAATCGGATCGATCGCCGGTCTGGTCATCGGCGGCGCGCTCACCGAGGTGTCCTGGCGTCTGATCTTCCTGATCAACGTGCCTATAGGTGCGGCCATCGTGATCTGCGCGGTCATCGCACTCGAGGAGACCGTGCGAGAGCGCCTTGCCCTTGACGTGCGGGGCGCGGTGCTGGCAACGATCGCGGCGACCGGCGTGGTGTTCGCGCTCACTGAAGGCCCGGAACTCGGTTGGACCAGTCCGTACGTGATCGGTTCCCTGGTTGGCGGCCTGATGTTGTTCGGTCTGTTTCTCTACGTGGAGCGCACCGCCGACAACCCGCTGCTGCCGTTCTCGTTGTTCGCAGACAAGAATCGGGTCGCGACCTTGGTGGCGATCTTCTTCGCGGGCGCGGTGATGTTCACCGTCGCGGCGTTTGTCGCGTTGTTCGTCCAAGACATCCTCGGTTACAGCCCCCTGGAGGCGGGTCTGGGCTTCATTCCGTTCGCGTTCGGACTGGGGGCTGCTGCGGCGCTCGCTTCCAGGCTCGCAGTGCGAATTCAACCCCGGTGGCTGGTGATCACGGGCGCACTGATCATGGTCGTCGGACTGCTCTACGGTTCCACACTCGACGACTCGGCCACCTACCTCGCAGACCTGTTCCCGCCCATCATCGGAATCGGTTTCGGCGTCGGACTTGCCGTCGTTCCCCTCCCGCTGTGCGCGATTGCAGGCGTGCCGGAGACGGAGATCGGTCCGATCGCCGCCATCGCCCAGGTCGCGCAGACCCTCGGCGGGCCCCTTGCTCTCGCGGTTGTCGGTGCGATGGCCACCTCGCGCACACTGGCGCTCGGCGGTATCTCGGGGAAGGTGGCCGAGTTGACCCCGGCTCAGCTCGAAGCCCTCGGAGAGGGGTATACCTTCGCGCTCGTAGGCAGCGCAGGCTGCGCTCTGATCGCAGGTGCAGCCGCATTGTTCATCCGCTTCACCCCGCAGCAGGTCGCCCAGGCTCAGGCTGCGCAGCAGACGTAAGAGCCCGCGCCTCGGTCAGGCGGTGAGAATGATCAGCTCATTCTCGGCCGCCACCTCGACGCGCAATCCCGCCTTCGACGCGACGCGTGCAACGCCGTGGACGTCCGTCGGTTCCGCCCGCGAGACGGCGAGGGCGCGGGCCAGCAGCCCCTTGTGATGCTTGTTGAAATGGCTGACGACGCTGCGGGTGCCATCGGGCTTTTCGGTGAGCACTGTCGCAATCACGGCTTCTGGGACCGGACCGAGTTGCTGGTATGCGCTCGACCGGAGATCGACGACGAGTCCGTCTGCCTCCCCGGCGATCGCCCTGCTCAGTTCCGGCTTCCACAGTGACCGGAGGGTGCCGAGCCCGGGGATCTTGGACCCGCCGGACAGGCGGTAGGCGGGAATGGGGTCCCCCGCGCGGACGGCGCCGAACAAGGCCGAGCCGATCGCGAGTCGCGAGTGTGCCTTCGCCTTCTGGGCCCTGGTGAACGACTTCGCGTCGAGGGCATCGAACAGGACACCCGTGTAGCGGTCGAGTGCCGGCCGGGTGGGGGAGAGCCACAGCTTGGCGTTCCGCTCGATCTCGTCCATCTGGGTGGGGCCGAGGCCGAGCGCGCTCTGGGAAGCTTCCACATCAGCAGCCAGCGTGACCAGCGCGTCAACCAGCGTCTCGCGTGTTTCGGTGAGCTCCGGCATGGACAACTCACCCAGATCGAGGGGCGCGTCGGAACCGCCGTCGGACTTGGTTTCGGACGGAGGGAGTATCACCAGCACGCACGAAACCCTACCGTCGCTCGGTGAGGCAGTGCGGACCGAGCCGGACCCCGGCGACTATTCTGACTTTCCGTGATTACCCGCCTGTCCCACCTGTTCCTCCGCACTTTGCGCGACGACCCCGCCGACGCTGAGGTTCCCAGCCACAAGCTGCTGGTCCGCGCCGGCTACGTGCGCAGGGTCGCACCCGGTGTGTACTCGTGGTTGCCCTTGGGTCTGCGCGTGCTGCGCGAGGTCGAGCGGGTGGTGCGCGAAGAGATGAACGCGATCGGTGCCCAGGAGATTTCTCTGCCCGCTCTTCTTCCCCGGGAACCGTACGAGGCATCCAACCGGTGGACCGAGTACGGAGACGGACTGTTTCGGCTGAAGGACCGCAAGGGCGGCGACTACCTGCTCGGCCCCACACACGAGGAGCTGTTCGCCCTCACAGTCAAGGGCGAGTACAACTCGTACAAGGATTTCCCGGTCACGCTCTACCAGGTGCAGACGAAGTACCGCGACGAGGAGCGTCCTCGGGCAGGGATCCTGCGCGGCCGTGAGTTCGTGATGAAAGATTCCTACTCCTTCGACCTCACCGACGAGGGGCTGTCCGCGTCGTACCAGGCCCATCGCGACGCCTACGAGAAGATCTTCACCCGACTCGGCATCGACTATGTGATCGTGTCTGCCACATCCGGAGCAATGGGTGGCAGCGCTTCCGAGGAATTCCTGGCTGAAAGCGAGATCGGTGAGGACACTTATGTCCGATGCCTCGAGTCCGGATATGCCGCGAATGTCGAAGCGGTGAAAACCCCTGCTCCCGAGCCCATTCCCTTCGACAGCCAGGCCGCGGCGCAGGTGTACGACACACCGGGCACTCCCACGATCGCGACTCTGGTCGACTGGGCCAACGACGCCGGTCTCGACCGAACCGTCACGGCTGCTGACACACTCAAGAACGTCATCGTCAAGACTCGGCAACCCGGCGGCAAGTGGGAACTGCTCGGGATCGGTATCCCCGGTGACCGCGAGGTGGACGACAAGCGGCTCGGCGCCTCTCTCGAACCCGCGGAGTTCGAACTGCTCACCGAGGCCGATTTCGAAGCCAACCCCTTCCTCGTGAAGGGCTACATCGGGCCGAAGGCGCTGCAGGAAAACGGGGTTCGCTATCTCGTCGACCCCCGGGTCGTCGATGGAACCAGCTGGATCACCGGTGCCGACGAGATGGGCAAACACGTGGTCGGCCTTGTTGCTGGGCGCGATTTCACGCCGGACGGAACCATCGAGGCCGCCGAGGTGCGAGAAGGCGACCCGTCGCCTGACGGCGCCGGTGCTCTCGTTGCCGCACGTGGCATCGAGATCGGTCACGTCTTTCAGCTCGGGCGTAAGTACACCGACGTCTTCAGCGTCGACGTCCTCGGTGAGAACGGCAAGCCCGTTCGTCCCACGATGGGGTCCTACGGAGTCGGCGTGTCCCGACTCGTTGCGGTCATCGCGGAACAGCACCACGACGACAAGGGTCTTCGCTGGCCGTCGGAGGTTTCACCGGCCGACGTCCACGTCGTCATTGCCAACAAGGACGATAACGCCCGCGCGGGCGCGGAGGGACTTGCGAGCGCACTCGACGAGGCGGGCCTCGAGGTCATCCTCGATGACCGCAAGGCCTCGCCCGGAGTGAAGTTCAAGGATTCCGAACTGCTCGGTATCCCGCTCGTGGTGGTCGTCGGCCGCGGTTGGAGCGAGGGCATGGTGGAGGTACGTGACCGTTTCACGGGAACGAGCCGAGAGGTGGCCGTCGATGCAGCGTGTGATGAGATCGTCAAGACCGCGAGACGGTAAGCCCGAACGCAGGCGTTTCGCCCGAACTGCTAGCGTGGCTTGACATATCTCGACGAAAGGCATGCTGTGGCAAACTCTCTGCTGTTCGATCCGAACTCCTACGATCCAGAGCAGTTCGATCCGGAGACGCGCAGGCAACTACGTGCGCTGATCGAATGGTTCGAGGCGCGGGGCAAGGAGAAGCTGCTCGCAGACGACCTCGGGGCAGTGTGGCCTGCCGACTTCCTCGAGTTCTCGAAGAAGGAGAAGCTGTTCGCGAACTTCCTGACGCCCGCTGAGTTCGCCGATGGTGATCCCAACAAGCGCTGGGATGCTGCGCGCAATGCGGCGCTCAGTGAGATCCTCGGGTTCTACGGACTCGGGTACTGGTATGCGTGGCAGGTGACCATCCTCGGTCTCGGTCCGATCTGGATGAGTGAGAACCGCGCCGCCAAGGAACGAGCCGCGAAACTGCTCGATGAGGGCGGAGTTCTCGCGTTCGGGCTGTCGGAGAAGGAACACGGCGCCGACGTCTACTCGACGGACATGCTGCTGACTCCGGGCGAAGCGGACTCGGGCGTTGCTTTCACCGCAACCGGTGACAAGTACTACATCGGCAACGGCAACGTCGCGGGAATGGTCTCGGTGTTCGGGCGGCGCACCGACGTCGACGGTAGTGAGGGCTACGTCTTCTTCGTTGCCGACAGTTCCCATCCGGCATACCACCTGCTCGACAACGTTGTTCACGGCCAGATGTATGTCAGTGCGTTCCGGCTCGAGGACTACCCGGTCCGCGAGGAAGACATCTTGCACACCGGTGTCGCGGCGTTCGAGGCTGCACTGAACACCGTCAACGTCGGCAAGTTCAACCTCAGCACGGGTTCGATCGGTATCTCCGAGCACGCGTTCTACGAGGCGATCACGCATGCACGGCGCAGGATTCTGTACGGGAACCCGGTCACCGACTTCGGGCACGTACGCGCGAACTTCGTCGACGCCTACAGCCGCATGGTCGGGATGAAGCTGTTCAGTGACCGCGCGGTCGACTACTTCCGCAGCGCGAGCCTCGAAGACCGCCGGTATCTGCTGTTCAACCCGATGACCAAGGCGAAGGTCACCTCGGAGGGCGAGAAGGTCGTGGCCCTGATGCACGACGTGGTCGCGGCGAAGGGCTACGAGAAGAACACCTACTTCCGTGTGGCGTCCCAGTTGATCGGCACATTGCCGAAGCTAGAGGGCACCGTGCACGTCAATGTCGGCCTGATTCTCAAGTTCATGCCGAACTACATGCTCAACCCCGCCGAGTACCCCGAGATCGGCACCAGGACCGACGCCGCCGACGACGAGTTCTTCTGGGCGCAGGGTCCGACCCGGGGCGCGGGCAAGATCCAGTTCCACGACTGGACCGGGATCTACGAAAAGTACTCCGACATCCCGAACGTGGCGCGGTTCTACGAGCAGGCGATAGCGCTGCGCGAACTTCTCGTGACGGCTCCGCCGAGCACGGACCAGCAGAAGGACCTCGACTTCCTGCTCGACCTCGGACACTTGTTCTCGCTCGTGGTGTACGGCCACCTCATTCTCGAGCAGGCGGAGATCACCGGTCTCGATCGCGACCTGATCGGCCAGATCTTCGACTTCCAGATCCGCGATTTCTCCGGCTATGCCGTTGCGCTGCACGGAAAGCCGTCCGCAACCGAGGAGCAGCAGAAGTGGGCGCTCGGAGCTATTCGGCGCCCGGTCGTCGATGGTGAGCGGTTCGCACGAGTGTGGGCTCAGGTAGAAGGCTACGAGGGAGCCTACGAGATGCGACCGTAAGTCGCAGCGGCGATGGGGATCTTGGGATCGGAACTCGAAGAGCTACGGTTTCGTAGATCCCCATTGCTGGCACTCTCTGGTGTCGAGTGCTAAATTGTTTGATGCACAGAACCTTGGCTGCCCGTCGCGGTGGCGGGCATCTCGTCCGAAATGGGAGGTGTGTTGCTGTGCTTCGCTTCGACCCCTTCAGTGATCTCGAATCCATGACGAAGAGTCTCTTCGACACCCAGCTGGGTACGTCTCGCCAGCCCCGGTTCATGCCATTGGATCTCTACAAGGTCGATGACCACTACGTTTTGCTCGCCGACTTGCCCGGGGTGGACCCGGGGTCTGTCGACGTCAGTGTCGACGCCGGCACTCTCACTCTGACAGCTCACCGCAGTGCGCAGTCCGAGGAGAACGTGCAATGGCTTGCCTCGGAGCGGTTCAGCGGAACCTTCCGTCGGCAGCTCTCGCTCGGTGAAGGCATCGATTCGGCACGCATCTCGGCGTCGTACGAGAACGGTGTGCTGAGTGTGACGATTCCGCTCGCCGAACGGGCAAAGCCGCGCCGCATCGAAGTCTCGAGCCTCGGCCCCGCTGAGCACCAGACGATCGAGGCGGGTCCGTCGGACAAGACCTGACGCCTGAGCTGATTCGGTAGACGAGACACGCGTAGGCCCCCTTCGAGGGGGCCTACGCGTGTTCGTATCCGCTCTCGGTTCCGACCCGCGCTGGGCGCCCAACCCTTGGTGTGGAAACAGCAACACCTTTGGGGTGATGGTTCACCACCGGGGATCCTGGTTGCTTCATTCTCTCCGCGGCAAGGTGGTTGACGAGCAACGAGGAATCGTTCACCGGCCACCAGCGAGGAAACCGAGGAGGACAAGATGTCGAACATCTCGGTTGCACATGGCGATGGTGGCCGCCGCCTCACGGTCTGGACAGATGACGGAGTGCCGCTGGCGGTTCGCGACTTCGGTTCGCCCGACGCAGCAACCACGGTAGTGTTCGTCCACGGTCACTGCCTGCGCACGGAAAGCTGGTGGGCCTTGCGCAGGCAGTTGGTCCGATTCTGGCGAGGCGATGTTCGCATGGTCTTCTACGATCACCGAGGGCACGGTGCGTCTGGGGAAGCCCCGGCCGCCACCTACACGATCGATCAACTCGGCCGCGACCTGGGGACGGTTCTGAACGCGGTCGCACCCCACGGTCCGATCATTCTTGTCGGGCACTCCATGGGCGGGATGGCCACGCTCTCGTACGCGCGGCAGACTCCGAGCGTCATCGGTTCACGCGTCGTGGGCATGGCTCTGATCTCCACAGCTTCATGTGATCTGGGGGAGGTGGGTCTCGGTCGCCATCTGCGTAGTCCCGCGGTGTCGCTCTTCCGCACCGCGGTACGGCGAGCGCCCCGGATGATGCACGGATCGAAGAGGTTGGGCCGCGCGGTCTGCGCGGCCCTCGCTCGGGCGGTAGGTGCCCGCGATCGTGTCATCGACCCTCGTCTCTCGGTGCTGGTGGCAGCGATGGCCAACACCACGTCTGTGGTCACCATGTCGAGCTTTCTCGAATCCCTGCTCGGGTTCGACGAACGCCACTCCCTGGCCGCCCTTGCCGACATCCCGTCACTGATCCTGTGTGGTTCGGTGGACATGCTCACGCCGTTCGAACATTCCGCCGCGATGGCCTCGATGCTTCCGGCTTCGGAACTCGTCAGCGTCGACGGAGCGGGACACTCGGTGATCTTCGAACGCGCCACCGAAGTTGCGCTCGCGATCATCGGTCTCATCGACCGGATCACGCACGGCGACGCGGGTGTGATCGGCCCTGTGCCCGTCGACCCCGGCTCCGTCGATGCTGGGCCAGTCGATTCGGGGCCTGTCGATTCGGGGCCCGTCGATTCGGAGGAACCAGACTCTCGAGACTTGATGGCGGTCGGCTGACCGGAGGTCGCTTGATCACAGATCGCGTTGATTGATGATTCCGCTGCGCATGGCCCGCTCGGCGAGGCTGACCCGCTTCTGATTCTGCGGAAGGTCGCCGACACCGAACTTGGCGAACAATGCTCGAAGATGGGTCTTGATCGCGTCGACGCTGAGGAAGAGTTCTTGCGCGATCTGCTGATTCGAGGCGGGATTCGCAAAGGCCGCGCCGTGTTTGTAGGGCCGGCACAGTGCCGTGAGGATCGCACGTTGAGTGTCGGTCAGTGATCGAACATCGGGTATCTCCATGCCCATCCGGGTGGCCTCGTCGCCCGTGGCGCCGAACTCGAGGTATCGAATCACGGTTCCGCCGATTCGGATGTTGTCGCCCTGTCGAAGCCGACGACGTCCGGAGAGTCGTTCGCCGTTTACGAACGTGCCGTTGCGAGAGAGTCCGTCGTCGAGGATGGTCCAGTGAGTGCCGACACACTCGAGCACGGCATGGAGTCGTGAGACCTCGTCATCATCGGTCAGGAGCAAGTCGGACCCCGCGGAGCGCCCAATCGTGACTCGCGCGGAGGCGGGCGAAAGGCTCACGCTGTGGTGGTGACCCTCCCGGTCGGAATAGCTCAGTCGAGACTCTGCACTTCGGTCCACGGCGATACCCCCTTGGGTCAATCGTGCCCCGCTACCTGTCCGATCATCAAGGTCACGAGTGATGGTCCGTCGAGGACGGATCGGTGGACGTCACGATCGTGTGGGCACGAGGTTCCCTGTCGGGGCACCGAGCGTGTTCAGGGCTGGCCGGGAAAAGGGTCCGTGACAGGGTCGGTGCCGAGCGCAACGCGCCAGTTGGCTTCTCTGATTGCCGCGTCGGTGAGTGCCGCGACGCCGAGCGAGCGGGTGTCCTCCGTCTCACCGTGCTCGACCACGGCTCGCCAGGCGACTGCGATGTCTGCTTCGGTCTGGGCAGCCAGCTGGGCGGCGGTGATCGGATCGACAACGGGGAACGGCAGGGTGTAGCCCGCTGCTGCGGCGGGGGCGGTCAACCCGGCTGCGGTCAGTGTGTCGGTCAACGAGTCACGACGGGCCCGGTGCGCGGCGGCATCGGCGGCCACCTGCGTCGCTCGGGTCGGATCGGAGAATGCCGCGACCACTCCGTAGGCGAACACCGCTGCGTGTTCTGTGGCTAGGGCGTCGGCCAGGCTCGGGCCCTCGGCCGCCGTAGGCATGGTCATGGAAGTAGCACCGCCAAGTAGGTCGCACACGCGGCGCTGATCGATGCACACAGTCCGGCGCGGTACGCGGTGAGCATCCGCACCGAATCGGCCGCACTGCGCTGCGATTCGGCGAGGTCGGCACGCAGCTGATCCAGGCTCGGTGGTGGCGCGGGCACCGTCGGTGTCGTCGATGGGGGAAGCGACGTGGTGGTTACGCTTCCGTCGGCGTAAACACCAGCAACTCTTGCGATTTCGGCGTCCAGGGCATCAGCGTGTGCAGTGCGCTGAACGCGGACGAGTTCCAGTGCCGTTGCACGGTCCGGGGCCAACGCAATCGCCGCAGCCGCGCCTGCGGCATCGCGGCGGGCCAACCGGGATTGGGCGGCGAGGGAATCGGCT